>NZ_JBVJVK010000015.1:0-148124 GCF_055603705.1 Actinosynnema sp. NPDC037264
GACGTCGGACTCGTCCTGGCCACCGGCCAGGCACACACCCGACCGGCCCACCACAAGGTGGGCACCAAACCCCGCCGAACAGGTTAAAAGACAAGCTAACCCCGCGCGTGGAGGACGCCGTCGGTCAGGCGGGGGACGGCGGTGCTCACGTTGACCTCGGCGGCGAGGGCGACGTCGCCCGCGTGGCCCGCGGCGATGAGCTCACGACCGGACACACAACCGTTCAGGACGTCCTCCACCGACGCCCACGCGTACATCTCCGCGGCCAACGCCGCTTCAACCGACGCCGAGCCGTAGCCCAGCAGTGACGACATGATCGCGCCCGCGCCGAGCAGGTCCTCCACCGCCGGTCGCAACGGTCCGGCGTCGGCCTCGTCGGTCAGGTTCACGCCCCACCGCTCACCGCCCGGCACGACGCCGATCGGCCCACCCGCCGCCAACTGACGAGCCGCCACGGCGACCGCCCGCGCGTTGCGCAGGCACCCCGCCAGCACGATCGCCCCCGTCGCCTCGGCCGACGAGCACAACGTGGCGCCGTTCGCCGAAGCCAGCTCCAGCTCCGTCCCCGGCGGCACGGACACCAGCGACGACGGCCGCAACGTCCACGACGGGTCCGCCGGACGTGCCGCCGACGCGCGCTTCGACCAGTGCACCGGCCGCACGGCCCCACCACGTGCCACGACGATGTCCACCGCGGTGGAGAACGACAGCACGTCCACGACCACGAGCACCGCGCACTGCTCCCCGAGGGCGGCGACCCCCTCGGGACCCCACTCCAACCGCAGCCGGCAACCCTCTTGTCCGAACACGCGGCCAAGGATGGCAGACTTGCTGACGTGCGCGTTTACCTGGGATCGGACCACGCGGGCTTCGAGCTGAAGACCCACCTCGTCAAGCACCTGACCGACGCGGGCCACGAGGTGGTCGACGTCGGGCCGGCCGTGTACGACGCGGAGGACGACTACCCGCCGTTCTGCATCGAGGCCGCCCGCCGCGTGGTCGCGGACGAGGGCAGCCTGGGCATCGTCATCGGCGGCTCCGGCAACGGCGAGCAGATCGCCGCGAACAAGGTGCCCGGCGCCCGCGCCGCGCTCGCCTACAGCGTGGAGACGGCGAAGCTCGCCCGCGAGCACAACGACGCCCAGCTCATCGGCGTCGGCGGCCGGATGCACACCACCGAGGAGGCGTTCGCGATCGTCGAGGCGTTCCTGGCCACCCCGTTCTCCGGGCAGGAGCGGCACGCGCGCCGCATCGACATCCTCCGCGAGTACGAGCGCACCGGCGAGGCGCCGGCCCTGCCCTGATGCCCGAAGGTCACACGCTGCACCGCCTGGCGAAGCTGCACCAGCGCCGGTACGCGGGCTCGACGGTCCGGGTGTCGAGCCCGCAGGGCAAGTTCTCCGCGTCCGCTGTGGACGGTCGGCTGTTCCGGCGCGCCGAGGCGCACGGCAAGCACCTGTTCCACGTCTACGGCCCGGACGCCACCGTGCACGTCCACCTGGGCCTCTACGGCACGTTCACCGAGTCGCCGCACCCGGTGACCCAGCCGGTCGGCCAGGTGCGGATGCGGCTGGCCGGCCCCACCCACTGGACGGACCTGCGCGGCCCGAACCGGTGCGAGGTCCTCACCGACGTCGAGGTGGCCGCGCTGCGCGCCCGCCTCGGCCCGGACCCGCTGCGCCGTGACGCGAAACCCGACCTGGCCCATGCGCGCATCGCCCGGTCGCGCCAGTCCATCGCCGTGCTGCTGATGGACCAGACCGTGCTCGCGGGCGTCGGCAACGTCTACCGGGCCGAGGTGCTGTTCCGGCACGGCGTCCACCCGCTCGTGCCCGGCAACGAGGTCGACCGGGCGTTGTGGGACGACCTGTGGCTCGACCTGACCGTGCTCATGCGCGCCGGCGTGAAGGTCGGGCGCATCGACACCGTGCGGCCCGAGCACCTGCCCGAGGTCACCGGCCGGGCGCCGCGGCAGGACCGGCACGGCGGCGAGGTCTACGTCTACCGCCGCACCGGCCAACCGTGCCTGGTCTGCGGCACGCCCGTCGCCGCCGCCTCGCTGGCCGGCCGGAACCTCTACTGGTGCCCGACCTGCCAACCGGCCTGACCTTGAGAACCCGCCTGACTCAGAACCCGCCGAAGTCGCCGCCACCGAAGTCGCCGCCGCCGAAGTCCCCGCCGTAGTCGCCACCGGCGTCGCCGCCATCACCGCCGTCGCCGCCGTCCTCGGCGCCGCCGGGGTCCTCCGAGGCCACGGCCGCCGGCACGCCGACCATGCCCGTGAACATCGCGCTGAACAGCATCATCGACGCGAAGCCCCACGCGCCCGCCACCAGCGCGGGCTTCCACCACGGCTCGGAGTACCAGCCCTCCGGCACCGGACGACCCGCCACCACGCCGCCGGGGTAGTAGTGCGGCGTCTGCGAACCCGGCCGCGGCGAGGCGACGTAGCGGTGACCCTTCACCGTGACGTCACGCTCCTCCGACACCTTGCCCGCCCGGCTCTGGCCGGTGAGGTCCGGCAGCTCGGGACCGGGGTCGAGGTCCATCGCGACGCGCGCGGCCCGCACGTAGTACAGGCCTTCCATCGCGGTCTGCGTGACCAGGCGGCACTGCTCCACCGTGCGCGCCTGCTCCATCTGCGACCCGGCCGCGGTGAACCGCTCGGACGCGTCGGCCATCGCCTGCTGCGAGGCCACGTCCGTGCCGGTCAGGTTCATCACCTGGCCGCCGAGCCGTTCCACCCAACGGCGTGCCTCGGCCTGCGCGTCCTCCAGCTCCCGGCGGCGCTTCTCGGCCGCGGAGCGGGCGGCGTACCAGACCACGCCCACCAGGACCAACAGCACGAGCAACACGATCGTGGTGGTCATCGACCCTCCCGGTGCTTGATGTCCGGAAAACGCCCCACGCCGGGCGGAGGTTCCCGAAACGGTCAGAACACCTCCGGGCAGTGGGGCTCCCGATCGCCCAACAGCGCGTGCGACAAGGCGTTCAGCGAACCCGCGGTGACCTCACTCACCCGCTGGGCCCGCGCCAACGTCGCCAACCTCGTCCCACCGAGGTACGCGGCCCCCAACGCCTGCACGTCCAGCACGACGTCCGGGTCGTCGTCCACCCGCTGCACGGTCGCGGCGCCGTCCTTGACGGTGAACCGCCACCGGCCCGCGTTCCACGGGCAGAACTCGTCCGACAGCTCCAGCACCACGTCCACGTCGGAGAGGTAGCGGCGCAGGGGGAGCGCGCGGTCGACGTCCACGATCCGCACCCACAGCGAGTCGGCCCGGCCGCGCAGCGCGAGCCGCGAGTCCTCCAGCAGGTGGACGCCCGGGTCGTCGGAGGCGGTGAAGAACTTCAGCTCGCCGACCATGTCGAGGTCCAGCAGGTAGCGGTAGAGCGCCGCGTACGCCTCGTCGGTCCGTGCCGCGAGCTCGCGCACGTGCAGCTCGTTGCGCGGGCCGCGCACCTGCCAGTCCGCCTTGATCCGGTAGACCGCGTAACCCTGCGGGTGCAGCACGTAGCGGTACGCGCTCAGCCCGTCGCGGTCGCGCTCGGTGTCGGCGAGGTGGTGGTCCCACGCGGCGTCCGTGCGGCTCAGCCAGCCCGTCCGGGACGGCCGCAGGTCTTCGTACACGGCCTTCATCACCGGCATGGCCTCGTCGCGCGGCACCTCGCGCACCCGTTCGCCGCCGGTCGACACGCCGGGGCGGAACTTCGCGCCGTGCGGCACGTCGAGCCGGGTGAACTCGGCCGCGAGCCCGTAGCCGTACCTGGGGTAGATCCCCGCCTCCGAGGCCCACAGCGCGGCGATCGCCTCGGCGCCCTCCTCGTGCATGCCGTGCAGCTGGGCGCGCATGACGCGGGTGAGCACGCCGCGACGGCGATGGCCCGGTTTCACGCCGACCGACGTGACCGCCGCGACCGGTACCGGGCCGGCTCCGGGCAAGGTGATCTCGCGGGTCTGGATGCCGCCGCCGCCGATGAGCTCGTCACCGTCGAACACGGCGTGGTGCCGGTCCGGCTCGAAGAGGCCACGCCACCGTTCGAGCTGGTCCTCGACGCTGTCGAACAGGAATGCCGAGTTGACGACCCGCTGGAACTCCGGGAGGTCGTCCGCGGTGAGGGTGCGGAGGTTGAGCGCCATGGCACGTTCATACGCCGGTCGGCCGTCGTGCGCGATCCAATTCAGGGGTCGCACCCAGACCGTCGGTTCCGCGATGCTGCGCCTATGGATGCCCATTCGTTGGATGCCCATTCGTTGGCGAGCGCGCTCCGCGTCGAAGCGGAGGCGTTGGCGGTCGCAGCAACTTTGGCACCACCTGATCGTGACGTGCCGGCGTGTCCCGGGATGACGATCGGTGACCTGCTCGTGCACGTCGGCTCAATCCACCGGGTGGTGGCGCAGTGGATCGCGCGCGGCGCGCGTCCGGCGGACTGGGAGTGCTCGCCCGGTGATGCCGACCTGGTCGACTGGTACCGGGTCGGCGCGGCGGCGCTGATCGCCGTGCTGGATCCGGCGCGCGCGGCCGCGCCTGCGGCGACGTGGTGCCCGTGGGACGGGACGGTGGGGTTCTGGGTGCGGCGGATGGCGCACGAGACGGCCGTGCACCGGGTCGACGCGCAGGCCGCGACCGGCTCGGCGGCGCCGTTGGAGCCGGGCTTGGCGGCGGACGGCATCGACGAGGTGCTGCGGCTGTGGTTGGGCTGCCACCAGCCACCCGGTGTCCACACGTCAGGGCGAGCCGTGACGCTGCGCGTACCGGGCCGTGAGTGGACCGTGGCGCTGCACGAGGGGATCGTCGACTACTGCCCTCGAGCCGACCCGGCGGCCGTCGTCAGCGGCTCCGCGTCCGCGGTAGACCTGTGGTTGTGGGGGAGGGTCGGGGAGGAGGACGTGTCGGTGGAGGGGGATGTCGCGGTCGTGCGCGCGCTGCGTTCCGCCGTTGCCGCTGCTACGGGCTGAATTGGAGGCACACTGTGCGCGTGAGGAAGCTGAGCGTGATCCTGAGATGCCTGGTGACCTTCGCCATCGGCGTGCTCATGGTGGTGCTGGCGATCCGCTTCGGCGAGGCGCTGTGCCGCGCCATCACGTCCTAGGGGGCGGCCTTGACGAAGCAGAACTCGTTGCCCGCCGGGTCCAGCAGCACCTGGAAGCTGCCCTGCTCGTCGGTCTGCACGCCACCCAGTTTCGTCGCCCCGAGCCCAACGGCCTTCTCCGTCGCCGCGCCGATGTCGTCGACGTCGACGTCCAGGTGAAGCCGGTTCTTCACCGCCTTTGACTCCGGCACGGGCTGAAACGAGATCCGAGGCCACCCGGGCGGCACGACGTGCGCCCACCCGTGCTCCCGCTCCACCACCTCACCACCGAGCAACCCCGCCCAGAACCGCACGAGTGCTGCGGGGTCCAGGCAATCCACCACGATCTGGTCCAGACGCATGTACCCATCATGAGCCAGGTGGACGTGCGGGTCGTGGGAAGCAGCCCCAACCCGCGACCGCTTCCCACAACCACACGACGAGCCCGCACGTGTCGAGGGGGTTGACAACAACTCGTCCGAACCACTCTAACCCCGAACCGGAAACCAATCATCAACCAAAACGAACCCCAACAGCATGAACCTGCCAGCCCACCACCCCACCGGTCCCAACCAATCCCCACCTAACCGCAGACCACCACCTACCAAACCCACCCCAGCTCACCCCACCGGCCCCATCTCCACCGGGGCGCAACCATCCACAAAGGACCGCGCCGTCCACCTGTCACTACCGCTACGCGACCTGGCGGCGCGGGCACGCGAGGGGTCCGGACGTTCCGCAGAACGCAAAAGACCGTCCACGTGGGACGGTCTATGAGGGCTCTGCCAGCAAGAAGAGTCTGGAGCCCCTGGCGGGACTACTGGCGAACTCCCTCTGGCAAGCCACGATCAAGAAACTGGCTCGTCGTCTGGCTGGTCGGCGACCTGCGCGTGACGCAGCCGATCGACCGAAGCAAGATCAACACCAAAATCAAGATCAACCCTGTGCCTGCGGCTGCGGCGACTCCGTGCGTCCAGGTCGCACCTTTGTGAACCAAGATCATCAGGTGGCTTGGCTACGGGCGGGCGGGGCCAAGAGTTTGCTGTACAAGCGGCATGAACCCGACTCGTCAGACGAGGCCGCTAACCAAGAGCGGCAACCCTGTGCCTGTGGCTGCGGTGAACCCGTACGCCCAGGTCGTACCTTTGTTAACCGGGCGCATCACATGGCCTGGATGAAAGCTGGGGGTGCCACTTCACGGCTCACCCACAACCGGTGGGGACACCCTATCAACCACAACGGCTGATCATCAGATCGGCTAGACCCGGCCCTGTATTCGATTCGTCGGATGCAGGGCCTTACTATTCGGCCCGCTCGACTGACCCATCGGGGCGAATCACCCAGTGATTTAGCGATCGGGCTTCCTCCGGGGTTAGCATGATCGTGCGCGCGGGAACGATCGCAGCACCGATTTTCGGAGTGGCCGTCACGTTGCCCGGCAAGGTCATCGTCGCGAAGCGCCTCCCCTTAATGATGTACTCGCCTGGGGATTGGACAACTTTCCTAGTGAAGGCTGTGACCTGACGCCTTGCACCATCCGTCAACTTTGGCGCGTTGGACTCGATAATCGTGTCGGTTACCGGCTCGAACCAGTACCAGCGCTGCGTGCCATCGCGAGACACCGCCAGTACCATCGTAGGGTTCGGTGGCGGCTCCTTCGGCCATATCTTTCTATCGACCTTGTTCATCGCCTGTGTATAGTCCGGCCAGCGTTGCCTCAACTCCTCGATTCCGTCAACGAGGAGCGAGGCATCAAGATCAGTGCGGAGATCGGCCATGGTGTCCACCACGACCTTCATAGACTCGACGCCCGCTATGTAGGCAAACGGGCAAAGATGAATGGCCAAGGCGGAGGTTCGGTGTACTCTGCGACCCTCAATCTGGCGGACCAAGCCGAGTTGTCCTCCCGGTGACCCGTGCGTGACAAGAGAGGCAAGGCGATAGGCCGGGTAAAGGTGGGACAGGCCGAACTTGTCAGACTGTTGCCGCAAGTTATGCTGAGACCAGCCGTTACGGAACTTAGTGTCGTACTGATTCGTCACCGCGTCGATTTCGTCCTGAGCCTTCTTCAAACGGAATGACCGCAAGCTCAGCAGTTTCTTCTTCTCACCCCGCGGTAGCACATCAAATCCGAGCGTAAGGCTATTGGTGAACTCCGCTTCGAAAATCAGATGATCCATGTAGCGCTTCGCGCGCTTAGGAGAGGACAGGACATCCTTCAAGTTCACCGCGTGTTCGATGATCGAGCGGGCGGATCGTGCGGCCGAACGCCCCGTACCAAAGGCAAGCTCGTGAGTGAGGCTCATGAAGTCGCTCATGGCCTGACTGAAGATAGTTGAGGCGGCGGGATGCAGTTCAGCGCTTGAAAAGTATCCACGAATGAACGGTATGCCCACGTTAATGGTGTTGTTCACCAGGTGACCAAACCAGGGGGCCGCCTCGGCTATCAGCTCGTCCGGAGCCACTCCTGGTCCGAGCAGATCAGGGGCTTCGTCAGGTGTTGGCTGTTTGGGGCTCACGTTCTGCTCCTCAACTCGCTCGGAGAAGCCCCTGGGCTAGAAGCCTGGGCATCCGCTTACTAGTGACCAAGTGTCGCCGAAATGCTCGGTGGCGTTACATCCATACACCCACAAGAGTGAATCTGGCGGCTCTCAAGCGTTACTCAGTGCGCGCGTGAGCTGACTGAGTGCAACACGGGTGGTGTCTGCCGCTGGCTCGTTAGGTTGCGCAAAGACCCGCAGCAAGATCGCGTTGGTGTGGTAGTTGCTGGCGTCTCCGGCCGACGGGTAGTCCTGGAAGTCGCCTCGGAGCTGGCCGTACTCGATGATCTGTGCGAGCGGCGCGGACAGCGGTACGAGTACGCGAATATCGTTCGGGTCGGGGTTAGTCGGCCAGGCTGCCTTGAGCGCTTGCTCTACGGCGGCAGCGGCGAGCGCGATAGATAGTTGTTGATGTTTTTTAAGTATCGCTACCAGCACGGACACCACCCGCACCGCGGCTTCCATCGGATCATCTTCACGGCGGATAGCTTGATCGGCCGCGTCGAGCAGTGGGTCTATGAGCGGTCGATAGACCACGCCCATGAGCTGCTGCTTACCGCCGGGAAAGTGGTTGTACGCGGTCGGCGTACTAACCCCGGCGGTACGAGCGATGTCCTCCATACGGGCACCCAGCCAGCCACGTTCGGCGAAGACCCCGGCTGCCGCAGTCACCAGCGCGGCCCGGCTGCGGGCACGCTTCGTCGCGGCACTGCGCTGCCGGGCGTCACCCATTTGGCCTGATGGCGACGTCACCGACCGAGCTTACATCGGTACAAGCTTGGCCTTGTACCGCTAGGCCGAGCGGCGTAACGTCCGCCCTAGTGGTTCAGATCACACTGATGAGGCGGGATATAACCGCCATCCAAAAGATCAAATCCGTAGCACTCGCATTGGCGGGGGCTTATTGGAGTCTGTCATGCCCGAGGGAAGAGTGAAGTGGTTCGACGCCGCGTCAGGGCACGGATACATCAAGGTTAATGGTCAAGAGCAAGAGGTGAAAGTCAGAAGGAACGCCATTAAAGATGATCGTTATCGCAACTTGGTTCCGACGGAACCTGTAAGCTTCGAGATCGAAGACAAGCCAAGCGGTCCAGTTGCGACCATGGTAAAGTCGCTCATTGCGGAAACAGGTCGTCACCGCGGAATCGTACTGAGTTTCGATCACGAGACCATGCGCGGCTTCATTACACCCGATGGGGCTAAGGAAGATGATCCGCCAGTTTTCCTGCACCGTCGTGAGATCATGGGAAAAAGTCGGACAGACGTTATCCCTGATGATGGCGAGGCGGTAGAATACGCCGTCCAAAAAGACTGGGAATTCGGGCAGAAAGCAGTTGCCGTCAAGCGCCTCGACGCAGCTCCACCGCTGCATCGGTTCGCCGATATGGGTAGAGACGATGACTGGCTTACGAAGCTAGAGCGAGTCGCTGATGACGAGGACTGGCAATACAAACAGAAGCCAAACCATTATTGCCGTTTCCCGATCCTCAAGAGCTACCTGCGGTATACCTTCAAGCGGCTACTTGAAGAGTCGCAGATGGAGCGATACACGATCGCCTATGGTCGTGACAGTGCAGGTCGTAAATTGGCCTGCTTCAATACAGGTCTCGACACGCAGTATCACGAGCCAGTCATCGCGTTGTTTAATGCCAACCCCGATCGGCGCGATGAACGGCCGTGGAAACTAGAAGGATTCTACGAAGCTTCCCACACTCGTTTGCACGGGCCGTTCGATGGTGGGGTCCCCGTTACGGCCGAGTACTACACCGACCCAAGCGTGCTGGTATACAACCGAGCGTATTCGATCGAGATCAATGCGCGTCACATCGCTAAAGACCGCATTGATCGATTTCCGGCCTACCTGGGTGGCAGCGTGGAGCGAGCTGCTGAACACCTCGATAACGTATGTGCTAAGTCGATCAAGCGACTCGCGCGTAACTATAAGGTGGCAGTTCCTCAGTTCTACAGGGGATCAATGCAGTTGCTGCTACCGATCTGCCTAGATACGCCCAGGGTGGCGGATCTAGCTCTGGTTGTGAGTTGCAAGAACCGCCAGTATCGCGGCGCGACCGCGATAACTCTCGATCAGGCGTACACCAACGCTCGTTTGATTACTCGTCCTGACCCCGAATGGCTGAAGCCATGAATAAGACACGAGAGAGGGCCGCACGTCTGAACGTGCAGCCCTGGGCCTTTGGCGGTGCGCAGGACACACCGCCAAAGCAGAAATATGGACACGGGTAACTCGCAAAGTTCATCATCGCCTGGCCACACCTCGAATGTGGCTAAAGAAGGCGGAATGAACTTAGGCGGATACTCCCGAATCGGCGTTTTTGCGAAGCTCCCGGAAGGGAGCGGGTCTTGCCAGGAGACCTCCCCGTGTTACCTGGAGGTCAAAAGTGGTGCTGACCTAAATGCTGTCAGCTAGGTTCGGCTGACTCGTCCTGCGAGGCGCAGCCTAAGTAAGTTCGAGGAGCACTCCCGAAAGGAGCTGATCTATATATAACACAACCAACGTCTTTTTGCAAGCTTGTGTCGATCTTCAACTAAAATGGAGCACGGAAATGGCTACTGCAACTTGCGGTGATTGTGACGGCGACGGAACCATCGAAACAGAAGATGGCGAGATCACCTGCACTGGCTGCGGCGGTTCCGGCGAAGTCGAGTACGACGACCCTGCCGACGACCCGGAGCACAACCCTGGCGATCACTAACTACAGCGTCAGGTAGCGTCGAGGGAACCCGTTTCCCTGTCGCTGGTCAGAACCGAATACCGTAGATAGTGGGTGAATTGTTTCATTTCGCTACGATGAGCTTCCAGCAAGGAGCTGTTATGCGGGTCAAGTCGCCGCATGGCAGCTCCTTGGCATTGCAACCGACTGCCTTCGGCTCCAACCGGAGTCACAATAAGTCGAGCCCCGTAAGGGACGTAGCGCTTGTCGTAGAATGCCTCCAGGTGGGGTAGCAGCTTTTGGCGTTCAAGCAAGTTCAGTCGGCGTGCCTCATCACGTAACGTTTTATAACGCTTATCGCTTCGGTCGTCTATCCTGCGATACTCGGCCTCGAACTCTCTAGACTGCGGATCACTGAAAATTACATAAGGGCCTCCCGTGATTCGACCTCCATGGCCACCGCATGACATGACCGTACGTATTCCGAGCAACTGAAGCGCAATTACTGTGTCAAAAATATTGGCATCGATAGGCATGCCGAGCTTGTCGGTAGTTAACTTCAACTCACGACACTTGGCGTCCCAGGCTTTCATTCCAATCTGTGGCATTAGTTATATTCTACAAGATAAAGGGCCGTAAGCACATGTAGCGCCTACGGCCCCTAGCGTCCTTACGCGGACGCGCTTGATTTGTTAGCCTGCTCTTGCCGCCAAGCGGCTACCAAGTTCTGCGGAACCCGGCCTTTGTCACCGATCTGGTGTCCGCTAGCGAGTGCCCATGCTCGAACTACAGCAGGGTCGAAATCGCTTGTGGGGACCACGGCCCCGTTACCGTTCACGTGCAGGGTCGGCGTCGAGCCGTTGGCCGCAATGCGGCGAGTGGCGTCTTTAGCCTGTACGGGGCGAGATGCGGCGGCGAAGGGTGCAAGTGCTTCGCGGAACTTTTTGGTGTTGTCGGCGGAGAGGTCAATCTCTAGGTACTGACCGTCGAGCAGGTAGAGGACGGTTTCAGCGGCTTCGCTGGTGCCGTCCAGGTCGTCTAGAGTTACGACTTTCGTTGCCATTGCTTTTTCCTCCAATAATGGGGGTTTGCGTTCTGGCTTCCCGTATATTGATGCAGTTAAAACATAATTGCAAGCATTAGCAATATCGTTTTTGAACCAAATGGGGTTCCGTCGGCGGTCATTATTGCTTTGTATAGCGAAAAGTCGACCCCAAAGAATCTCAAAAATGAACAAAACAACTTGACGCCCGAACGAGCTTCTCGCCCCACTGGTCCAACGCCTTGCTGGGCCACTGGTCCAGCGGCACGCTCAGTCCGTGACCAACCGCCGCATCGCGCTCAAGCCGCCACCCGGCCTCCCGGTTGACCGCTACGTGGCCATCGCGCACGCCGTGCTCAGGGTGCTCGACCCGGCGGGCCTGGTAAGTGTTGTCACGGTGCGCGTGGACGAGCTGGCTTCTGACGACGAGCTGAACCAGGTGTTCGACACGTACAGCGAGCACAACCCTCGGGGACGGTAGTCGGCGTAACCCCTGATCTCGGTAGCAGCGATAACCGGGTTATCAGGGAGGCACACCATGCAGGGACGCCGCACGCCGTACGTCAAGTTGGTCACGTACCGGCACCGGGAGTACGTCACCTGGCTAGTGCTGTCGGGCACCTTTGCCGGTACCGGCCTGGCGCACGGGTGGCTCACGGTCGTAGAGCGCGAGCTGTGGGCGGGAGTGCTGGCTGGTTCGCTGCTCGTGGCGTCGACGGGGTGCGGGCTCAAGGCGTGGACTGAGCGAAGACGGGGCAGTCGCACCGCAGTCTTCACCAGCTTGTCAGGCCGACCGCACCCACAAGAAAGCCCGCCAAGGCAGGGTGCCTTGGCGGGCTGAGCGCCGCTACACGGTCACGACCTCGAAGAGGTCATCGAACTGCATCGGGGAGAGTGCCACCAGCGCCCCAGCGATGAACGCCGCACCAGGTTGCAGTTGGCCCGTACGTACCCGCATCGCTGTGGAGCGGTTGACACCCATTCTCTTGGCTAAGGCGTAGTCACTCCTGATGCCAGCGAGCGCCACCGCCTTAGTGAAGCTGTCCGTTCGGAGGCGCACGGTGTACGGCATCGGACACTCAGCCTCTCAGAGGCACGGGTGTGCCCTTAGCTGCTGCGTCCCGCGGCTTCATCGGAGCTGAGCCCGAACGTCGCCAGGACGTTCATCGCCTGGCGCATGAAGTTCCGGAATGCCTGCTCGTTCGTGAAGTGCAGAGCGACAGCGCCATCTGCGAAGGCGAAGAACGCTTGCTGTCCGGTCACCTCGTGCTCAATGGCGCAGTTCTCGTCGATGTCCGCACTCATGCGAACGTCGATGCCGGCAATTTTTTGCATGTGCTCACTCACTCTTTTCACTAGATGGCGGTGCTTCTCCGTCCGGCCCCATCGGTGGGCCGGTGGTCACAAGGACGGCAGGACAGCGGCAGTCTGCGCACACGCACCGCCACAGCCACATGCCAAAGCGGTCGCCCGTGACGGGCAGCTCTACGTCTTCCACCGCTGGGACGCGGAAGGTGTGCTTGAGCGCGAGGCAGCTCGCGCAGACACGACTGTGATCCGCGTAGTGCAAGTACTGCTGAATCAGTAGGTGCTCGGTCGGCGGGTCGTCGGTCATGACACGGCCAGAAGTCCGAGGAGTTGCGCCATCGGCGCGAACTCGCCGGTTTCTAGAATCCTGTTAACTCGCTCTGCAACTGCCTCCGGTACAGTCAGATGGTTCCAAACCGACCCGCAAAGACGGCACTGAAAGATTGCTTCCTGCTCCGACCGAACGTGCAAGAACAAATCACCGTCTCGATGTGGGCACGCGGACGGTGGCACCCACAGCCCTAGCGCGGTCACAACCGGCTGCCAAAAGCCCGAGGGACGGTGATTCGGCAACCCGCGCAGCCGCACTGGCGGGCTCTACTTCTCGTCCAAAGCATTGCCGCGACGGCACCAGCTGCCGTCAGTGCGAGCATCAGCGCGATCAACATGCACACGCCTCCTTACGCCGGGCTGGCAGGGCGACGGTTCGGGGCATGAACCGCGAGGCCAGGGGGCGGAGGCCGGTGCGCGTGACCTACTAGCCTCAACGCCCCAAGGCCGCCCCTGTCGCCCTGCCAGCACTTCAGAGACTACGACAGAGACTCTGCTGGAGACGCGCGCAATCGGGTGACTTTAGAGACTCTGTTGGTGACGCTGCGCGATACTCCCTAACGGCACCTCACCGCTGTACGGCAGACTGAGCCGCATGGACGCGCCTGATCTTGGCCCTGTCGTTCAGCGGCTGATCCTCGGTGCCAAGGTGAGACAGCTCCGGGTAGCCGCTGGCTTCGCAGAGGTCGAGGCGACGAACGATGACCAGCTCCGTTGGTATCGCGGCAAGCTGTCCAAGGTCGAGAACGGCCAGTACGCGCTCAAGCCCAAAGAGGTCGAAGCGCTCATCACGCTCTACCGCGTGACCGGCCAGAAGGCGACCGAGCTGCGCCAGCTCGCAACAGCAGCTCGTCGCCAGAGTGCACCCGAGCGGGTGCCGGACACGGCCCGCCAGTACGTCGCCTTCGAACGAGCGGCTTCCGAGATCCGCATGATCTACGGCGAAGTACCCGGCTTGTTCCAGACCGCCGAGTTCGCCCGCGCCCAGTTCCTCACCTCGCCGGTAGTGCTGGGTGGGCAGGTGGATAGCTGGGCCGAAGCCCGCGAACAGCGCGGCGAACGGGTACGTGCTGCGGCCGGGACAACGGTGACGGCGATCCTCGGTGAACCGGCGCTGATGTGGGAGGTCGGCGGCACGAGCGTCCTGCGGCGGCAGCTTGAGCGGTTGATCGCGTTTGCCGAGCTGCCGCACGTCTCGATCCGGCTCTTGCCGTTCGCCAGCGGCGGCGCGGCTGGGATCAGCACACCGTTCACCTTGCTCTACATCGAACCGGCGCAGGTCCAGATCGCCTACGCGGAGACCTTGACCGGCGCCGACTACTACAGGTCGACCGGCGCGTACGTCGCCGCGTTCGAGCAAGCAGACCAGCGGGCACTCACGGAAGACGAGACCCGCGACGCACTCATGAGGCGGATTGATGAGCTTGGATGAGACCACCGAGCGCGCCTGGCGCAAGAGCAGCCGGAGCGGGGGCAGCGGGGCGCAGTGCGTCGAGCTGTCTTACCGGGCCAGCGCCAGCAGCGCCGTACGTGACAGCAAGAACCCTGGCGGGCCGGTATTGGACTTCACCACGGCCCAGCTCGCCACGTTCATCGAGCGAGTAAGGGCAGGTCAGCTCGACGGCTGAACATCACGTTACAAGGCGGGGCATCTTGGACAGCCAAGGTGCCCCGTTGCCTTTTGATCGCTAACCCGGAGCGGAATAAAAATCTTCAGTGCTCATCTTGACTGGTCGCTGCGGGTTCCCGTAAGGTTCCGTCTCTTCCGCTCCGGGCGATTAGCCCAGCGGAAAGATCACCTCTCTTATCTCGCCTGCTTGAGCCTTTGTAAGTCGCCGTGCTGGCGGCTGGGCTCGCAGGCATTAGGGAGGGTGTCCCATGTCCGATGACCGGTTGCCGTCGCTGCGCGGCCAACGACCCTTGCCCATCACCCGCGCGGGCCGAAATTTGGCCCGGCGCGTCGATGCCGCTAACGCCGATGGCGTTGCGGCGGCGGCGCGCGTCGAAGCGGCCAGCTTCGTGGCGCAGGTGGCCATGCATCACATTGGCATGGTGACCGAAACCGAGGAGCGCATGATTCGCCGGTTCAACCCGGTGAACGTAGGGCGTTTCCAAGGCGTCGCCGACGCCGTGGCCGCGCTCGCCGTGCAGGAGATCGAGCAACTGCGGCTGCGCGGGCGGTGGTCCTAATGGCTGAGTGGATGATTTGGCTTCTGGCGGGCCTCATCGCCTTCCTGTTCCTCGGCTGGGCGCTGGCCAGCCAACGCGCTAACCAGGCCGAGGCGGAGGCTCGCGTGGCCCAGAGAGACCAGGCCGAGTTGGAGCGGCACCGCGCCGAGGCGGAAGGGCTTAAGGCCGCGTATCGCATCGCGGTTGCGAGCCATGCCGCCGAGCACGAGCTGGCGCAACGGCTCATGACGGAGAAGCGGCGGCGGCCGTGGGACGCGCCGTGATGCGCGTCCTGCGTGGTCTGGTGCTAGCGGCGGCGGCCCTGTTGGTGTTGCACGCCGCCAGCACCCTGCTGGCTCCTCTTACCGCCCCGCTGCTGGCGTTGGTCTTTCTGGTCGGCCTCTACGTGCTCCTGTTCCGCGGTCCCCGCGGTCTCGGGTAACCCCCTGTCGAGGTGCTGTTTAAGCTTATGGTTTCAAAAATGAAACCCAAGATGGCTTAGTTAAGCCAAAATCTCTCCCACTGCCTACGTCGATGATCGCCTTTTGTTCAAAATCGAACACGAAGCGTGTTATAAACCTTGACGTAGCTAAAAAAGGGAGAGTGCACATGGCACGCCGAAACAAGGCCATCGCCAAAGTGGTGTGGCGCGAAAAGATTGATACCAAGAAGCTGATCGAGGCGCTGGCCGAGATCGCGGTGCGCGAACGTCAGCGCAAAGAAGCCCGTGAACGAAGACCCGAGACCTCGACGGGAGGTGCGGCATGACGCCGGCGCTGGTTGCGCTGTGGCTGGCTGGCCTGGGTGGCTTGAGCCTGTTCGGTTTGGCTGAGCTGGCGCGGCACAAGCGCCAGCTTCAGGACGCCGATCGCGCAAGCTTCGGGCTGTCCTTTCCCCGTGAGGTGACGACTGAACAAGTCGTCGCCGTACTGCGGTCGCTAAGCGGTCTTGGCCGCGATAGCGCTTGGGCGGCCCGCTCCCTGGTGCTTGAGGCCATCGGCACACCGAGCGGTATCGAGCACCGCTTACACGTCCCGGCGGCCTGGGTTGAGCCGGTGCGCTCCCGTCTGTTGGTCGAGCTGCCGGGTTTGGGCCTGGACGAGCTAACCGATGCCAAGCCGTTTGCTTTCACGCGCGGGCTGGAACTGGCCCTCACCGATGAGGTGGCCGCCCTGCGCACGGACAACCCGGCTCTGACGAACCGCTCCCTCCTGACCGCGCTTCAGCCGGTGAAGAAGGGCGAAGTCGTTATGGTGCAGTGGGTTATCGCGCCGCTCGGTGCTGGCCCGCGGCCGGTTAGCCGGGTGCGGGTCCGCCGCACCGCCAACGGCCTCGGTGGCATCTGGGCGGGTTTGTGGTCTGAGGCCGCGGTGACCGCCGAACGGATTAGTCCGGCGCTGCAACGCGCCAAGGTGGCCGAACCGCTCTTTCGCGGCGTCGTTCGGGTCGTCGCCCGTGCGCCGCACCGAGGCCGTGCCCTGCACCTGGTCACCCGGCTGCGCTCGGCGTTGGCAGTGAGTGAAGCGGCCGGAAGCCGTTTGGCGCCCCGGTGGGTCTGGCCGTCACGGGTGGCGAAACAGGCCGCTAACCGGCGCACGCCTCAGTGGTGGGCCGCTAGCGTTAACGCGGCCGAGCTGGCCGCCGCCTCGGCTTGGCCCATCGCTAACCCGACCGTGCCCGGTTTGCCGGTGCGCCGTTCCCGCTGGTTTGCTCCGGCCGTTGAGCTGCCGCGCAAGGGGCGTGTCCTTGGCGACGGCGTCGAGCAGGGCCAGGCGCGGCCGGTGGCGCAAAGCCTGACCCAGGCCAAGACTCATACGTGGGTACTCGGTAAGACCGGTGCGGGTAAGTCCACGTTGCTGGCCAACCTGGCACTGCAAGACATGGCCTTGCCCGAGCGCCCGGCCGTGGTCGTCATCGAGCCCAAGGGCGACCTGGTGAACGACCTGTTGACCCGTATACCCGAGCACCGCCGCAAGGACGTCATCTTGCTCGACCCGGCCAGTGACGTACTGGTGGGCCTTAACCCCATGCGGCTGGACGAGCCAGACCGCGAGTTGGTTGCCGATGAGGTCTACGGCGTCTTCCAAAAGCTGTCGTCCAGTTGGGGGCCGCGCCTCGGTGACGTGCTGTACAACGCCTTGCAGACCTTGGCGCACCAGCCGGACGCGGCGCTAACCGAGCTGCCCTTGCTCCTGGCCGATGACGCCTACCGCCGACGCGCCCTCTCCCGGCTCGGTAACGACGGCTGGGTGCTGCGGTCCTTTTGGGCCGGTTACGACGCCCTCAGTCCGGCCGACCGCGCCAACGTCGCCGCACCCATCTTGACCCGCATCCGCCCCTGGCTCACCCGTACCCGGCTGCGCCACCTCATTGGCGTGCCGCACCCCCGTTGGATGTTCCGCGATGTGCTCAACGACGGGCGCATCCTGTTGGTATCGCTCAACACGGGCCTGCTCGGGCAAGAGACGGTGCGGCTGCTCGGGTCGCTCATCTTCCAAAGCTTGTGGCAGGCCGCGACCAGCCGGGCCAACTTGCCGCACGACCAGCGGCGCACCGCCCTGGTCTACGCCGACGAGTGGCAGGACTACACCCACTTGCCGACCAACCTCGAAACCGCTCTATCTCAGGCGCGCGGCTATGGCCTCGGCTTCGTGCTGGCGAACCAGACTCAGTCGCAGCTTTCGCCCGCCCTTAAGGCAGCGGTCACCGCTCATGCCCGGTCCAAAGTGGTCATGTCCGTTGGCACCGATGACGCCCTGCACCTGGCGCGGGAGATCGGCGGCGGCGTGACGGCGGACGACATCCAAGGTCTTGGCGCACACCAGGCGATTGCCTCGCTTATGGCTGGTGACCAGACCGCCCCTCCGGTGTCACTGCATACCCGGCCCTTGCCTGAACCGACTACGGACCTGGCCGCCATGCGAGCGCTGGTGCGGGAGGGCTTTGGCCTGGACCCGGCCGACGTCGAGCGCAGCTTGCGGGCGCGGCATGAACCGCCGACCCCGGAAAGCACCACCAACCGTCGTCGGAGGTCGTCATGACCGGGCGTCGCTTCGCCTGTCGCTTCGCCGCGCTAACGCGTGGGCCTAACCGCTGGTCAGCGGCGGTGCACTGGTCGATAAGCGCAGGGACTGACGTACGTGTTCGGAGGTTCGTATGACCTCCTCCGCTTCGTCATCCCGCCCTGGCCGGCGCGTCACTCCCGGCCGCCTCGCCTCGCTGGCCGCTCGGCTCGGCGACCGCGACCGACAGATCATCGAGACGCTAACCCTGGTGCGGGTGGCGACCGCCCGCCAGCTCCAACGCCTGTGGTTCACCAACGCCACGCCCCGGTCTAACGCGCGCATGGCGCAACGGACGCTCAAGCGGCTGGCTAGCCTGCTGGTCGTTACCCGGCTGGACCGTGCGCCCGGCGGCATGGGCGGCGGGAGCGCCGGGCACGTTTACGCCCTGGACATCGCTGGTTTGCGGCTGGCCAATCCGAACACCAAAGCGGTTCGTCGGCCCTGGCCGGTATCGCGGCTGTTCCTTGACCATGCTCTCGAAGTCACTGAGTGGTACGTCCGACTGGTTGAAGACCAGCGGGCCGGTGGCGTTGAAGTCGTCGAGTTTGTTGGTGAGCCGCGCTCGTGGCGGTATTACGCCGGGCCGCTCGGTGGCCAGCTCACGCTTAAACCGGACGCCTTTATGCGATTGGCTCGTGACGATTGGGAAGACCACTGGTTCATCGAGGTTGATCGCGATACCGAGCACGTGCCTGCGCTGCGGCGTCAACTGGACCAGTACGTCGCCTATTGGCGAAGCGGTATCGAGCAATCGCGTAGTGAAGTGTTCCCTCGGGTGCTGTGGATTGTACCCAACGAACATCGTAAACAAGAGTTGGTCGACACGCTCGGGCGCTTGCCGGTTGAAGCCTGGTCGTTGTTTCAGGTAGCCGTCAAAGGCGATGCGCTCAAGGTAATGGCCAGCGGCCAGCCGCCCTAAGCGCTTTCAATACTGAAAGATTACTAGTGACAAATCTGTTGCATAGGAGGATAATGTCAACAATCTAAGAGGAATGTCACAATGGCGGGTGAACTCCGCATAGCAACAATCGGGGAACTGATTCGCGAGCAACGCATGGCTCGCGGGCTGATTCAGGCCGAGCTGGCCGAGCGGGCCGGTATTGACCGCATCAAAATGTCGCGGATTGAGAATGACGAGCCACCAGCGCCGACGGCCGTTGAACTCGGGCGTATCGCTGACGTGCTCGGTACGAGCGTCGAACTGTACTTCGCGGCGGCCCATTTTCCGCTGCCCTACAAGGGGTTCTATCCGGAGCCGCACCAGTTCTTTGATCAGAACTACCGCATAAAGCCGACCCGTGACAACTTGCCGAAGATATGCGACCGGGTGAGCGAAACCTACAAGGCGTGGTTGAAGAAGCTTGGTTCTTACAGTCAGGAGAGTATCGACCGTGAAACGGAAGAAGCGCTCTCGAACGTGCTCACTCCCTGGCCGCTCTCGCGGGCGGAGCTTGCCCTCTACGAGTGGTTTCAACTGCTCAAAGAGTACGGCATATGCAGTAAGGCGTGTGAGGCATCGAAGAAGGCCAAGGACGCCTAGCCGCTCGCTATCGACATCCTCAAACCTACAAGGAGGTTCCTAATGTCAGTCACCCCACTGCGCAAGCTCAAGACCGCAGTCATCTATCTGCGTGTCTCGACAAAGAGGCAGGTCAACAAGGGGTACAACCCTGACGGCTACTCCATCCCTGCTCAGGAGACGGCTTGTCGCCAGAAGGCCGACATGATCGACGCCGAGGTTCTGCACGTCTTCATCGACCGCGGTGAGACGGCTAAGACGAGTGACCGGCCGGAGTTTCAGAAGATGTTGGAGTTTCTGGCACTGAACCCGACGGATTACGTCATCGTCCACAAGCTCGACCGCTGGGCGCGTAACCGGGTCGATGACGTGCTCATCGAGCTGGAAATCCAGCGGACGGGCGCAGAACTCGTGTCGGTGGTCGAGAACATCGACAAGACCCCGAGCGGTCAGCTGATGCGTGGCATCATGGCCACGATCAACCAGTACTACTCGGACAACCTGACGGGCGAAGTCCTCAAAGGCATGAACGAGAAGGCCCAGGACGGCGGTACGCCGACCCTGGCGCCGATTGGCTACCTCAATGCCGAGGAGCGCTTGGCAGACGGGCGATTGGTACGCACAGTCGTGCTTGACCCGGAACGCGCCCCGCTCATCAAGGCGGCGTTTGACTTCTATGGCACGGGCAATTACAGCTTCACGACGCTGATCGAGAAGCTTACTCAGCTTGGCTTGCGGACTCGCCCTACGGCAAACCGGCCAGCCAAAGTGCTCAGCACTACCCAGATGAGCCGGATTCTCCACAATCCCTACTACGTCGGTGATGTGACGTGGAAGGGTGTTACCTATGCCGGACGGCATAAGGCCATTGTCTCGCGTGCGCTGTTCGAGAGGGCGCAGGAGGTCATGGAAGAACACGACCGTGCAGGGGAACGCTCTCGCAAGCACCGTCACCACCTTAAGGGCACGGTGTTCTGTGGTCGCTGTGGCTCCCGGCTGACGTTGGACGAGGCAAAGAGCGTCTATCTGTACTACGTGTGCATTGGACGCAAGGCTGGCAACGGCTGCGACTTGCCGTATATCGAGGTCACCGAGGTGGAGGAGCAAGTGGCCGTCGCTTACGACAATTTCAAGATGGCACCTGGAGAGCTAGACGGCTTCAGGCGTGATCTGAAGACGTGGCTTGAGACGACCGGCGCGGAACGCAAGAAAGAGGCGCGCATCCAAAGGCAACGGCTTACGAAGCTCGAAGACGAGCGGTTGAAGCTCGTTCGTGCACACTTGGCCGACGCCATCCCTCTCGACCTGCTAAAAGAAGAACAGCAGCGGCTCAGCCGTGAGAAGTTCCAGGCTGAGCAAGTGCTAGAGAAGCTGGAAGCCGACCACAGCAAGAGCCTGCTGACCTTTGACGAGATAGCCGGGGTGCTCGGCTCCCTGAGCCAGGAGTACTACCTCGGGCTCGACGCTGACGTACAGCGGATGCTCAACCAGGCGTTGATCACGCACGCGCTGATCGACACCGACGGGCGTACCCGACTCCAGCTCTCGGAGCTGGGCTCGGTAGTGGAGGCTGTCCAGAGCAGCCAGCGCTCCCGCCGAAGCGTCACAGAACGTGATGAGGTGCGGACGCTACGTGGCCGAGACGTACAGAACCCGCAGGTCACCGATGTGGCTGCGGGTTCTCATATGTCACATTTGGAGCGGGTGACGGGAATCGAACCCGCATGACCAGCTTGGAAGGTCTGGCAGCGATCAAGCTCCTGACCAGCTAACCCTCTGACCAGCGCCTTCGCTCGTCATCTGCCCGCCCGTATCCCTGATTGACCGCTGTTGCCCCCTGGATGGGGCACGCGGGGGGCACGGTCACGGGACTCCGTCCTATGGTCGTGGTGTCGAAGTCGGAATGGTGAGACGTGATGGGGCCGGAAGCGCTCGCGGGTGCTCCACGGTGCGTCACCTGCTCTCCAAGGTGCCGGACGACGATGGTTCGCGGTGCTACTCGGTCTGCAATTCGCACTCTCCGTAGTGTATTCATAACATTCCGTGAAGCGGTCGAGCCTTTGATGGGAAGGCGTGTCATCCTGTTCCAGCGAGGTGGCCCAGAGTAGGGTGACCAGCTATGGAAGATGAATTTGTTTGGACACCTCCTGGTCTTGACGCGGAAGGGCTTGAGGAGTTTCTAAGCCTGAGGCCAGGGATACCGGAGAGTGCCAATGAATCGATCGGTAGATGGTTGACTGGAAGTAAGTACGATCACGAGTTCGTTGACTGGTCCTTCGCTCTGGAGTTCCAGAGGTCTGCGCGGATTGACCTTGGCTTTCGTGCCGTAAGCAGGGCTAAGGTGTCTGAAATCCTTGAGGTTTTTCGTGGACTAGATCAAGTGGCGCGAACCTGGTTTGTCGATTTCAAGCTTAGTCGAAACCGGGTTGCTGGTAGTCCGCAACATGAGCCTGAGAGTGTTAAGGAAATGAGGAAAATTCTGCGCGACTGCGGATCTAGTTGGACCGTCGGCAAGATTGGGGGCCGGTACAGGCTTGTTGAGGCCATGCCAGCCGCCGTGGTGGATATTGTGGAAGCCACGCTGTCGGCGTCGGACAGAGCGAGTGAACTATTGCGCGCTGCATGGGGCGCTGCCTTCGGTGTCAATCCAAAGCCGAGTCATGCATATTTTGATGCGGTACGCGCCGTGGAAATACTGTCGTGTCCTTTGATTTCCCCCAATGACGGAAGTGCGACACTCGGAAAAGATATAAATGTTCTTCGAAATGGTGGGCAAAAGTGGAAGTTCGTCATGACTGGCTCGAAGAATTCTTCCGCTGTTGAACATCTTGTTGGCATGATGCAACTACTTTGGCACAGTCAAACGGATCGTCATGGACGTGCGGACTATGGGGATGTAACCGTTGAGGAAAGTCAAGCTGCTGTATTGCTGGCTTCGACTCTGATCGGCTGGCTATCTAAAGGATTTCTGGCGCGCGTGTGAGCATCTCGTTAGGTATAGCGTGAACTTGTGGGTATTCCGGTGGCAAGACGGCGGAGCCGTCGCGGCAGTCGATCGCCGTGCCCAGTGCTGGCAGCTGTGTGACCGCGCGATCGTCCCGGCCGTGTTGGCTGGAAGTGGCTCGGCGGCAGTTCGCATCCGCGCAGCGCGCCGCCGTCCCGGCCACGTGCACCGACTCCGCGCACGGCCGACGGGCGGAGCGGAGCGGGAGCCCGGCGTGCCGGGATGCGGGGAGTCGGTGCGAACGTGAGGCGGGACTGGTTGCGCGTCGCCGCAGGCGGCGCGCCTTGATCCTGTAGAGCGGAATTCGGCAGTGCACCAGGTCGGTGGCGGTGAGCTGTCGTGGTGAGGTCTGGCTGCCTAGGGTGAGGGCGTGGATCTCGTCGCATGGGCCTACTCGGTCGCTGAGGACCGGCTTGCCGACTCGCTGCCTCGACGGTGGGTGCACGTGCAAGGTGTTGCGACGCGGGCCGGGGCGGCTCGGCGGCTGTTCGTGGGCCAGGACCAAGAGCTGCTGACGGCTGCGGCTGTGTTGCACGACGTGGGGTACGCACCTGATCTGGCGTTGACCGGCTTCCATCCGCTCGACGGCGCTCGCTACCTTGAACAACAGGGCTTCCCTGAACGGCTGTGTGCGCTGGTGGCGCATCACTCCTGCGCGTGCAGGGAGGCTGAGTTGAGGGGGTTGTCAGCGGAGCTGGCTTCGTGGGAGGACGAGCAGTCTGCGGTGCGTGATGCGCTCTGGTGGGCAGATATGACGACCAGCCCAGACGGTGAAACGATGACCGTGGATGATCGGCTAGGTGAAATCCACAGGCGTTACGGGCCGGAAGACGTCGTGACCGTCTTCATCAAGCACGCTGAGCCCGACCTAAAAGCCGCAGTTGAGAGGACTGAGGAGCGTCTGCGGGCGGCTGGGTTGGGTCACTTGGCGAAGTAGGGCTTCGGCCGGTTCTCGAAGCCGTGTTCGATCCGCACTCGGATCGATGGGTGGATGTTGAGGGAGCTCAAGTCGCCGCGCTGGACCCAGTGGACCTCGCTGGACTCGCTGCTGGTGCGCAGCTCGCCGCCGACCAGACGAGCGCGAAAGCAGATCGAGAATTCCTGGCGAACCTCGCCATCGGTGTACGAGATGACGTGTGCCGGATTCGAGTAGATGCCGATGACGTCGGTCGGTTCGACATCGAACCCGGTCTCTTCCTTGACCTCGCGGATGACAGTGTGGCCGATGGTTTCGCCTACGTCCTGGGCTCCGCCGGGGATGGAGTAGAGGTCGTTGTCGGTGCGGCGGATCATGAGCAGGCGGCCCTGGTCGTCCTGGACGAATGCGGTCACGGCTACGACGATGTTGGTCGCCTTGGGGGCGTTGGGGTCGTTGTAGTGGTCGGTGCGCGCCATGGTTCCTTGCCTACCACTTGGGTGGCTTGGCGTCGTCCCAGACGCCTTGGAAGCTCTCGGCGTAGGTCTCGAAGAGGTCGCCTCCGGAGAGGCGGCGCAGGTGGAGGACCGGGGCGTGAGCTGCCATGAAGCCGTGGACGTGGGTGTTGACCAGCATCTCGTCATCGAAGCGGTAGATCGAGTTGTAGAGCGTGGTGCGGTGGCAGCGGATCTCGGCGTGGCCGGTGTCGGCGAGTGGCTTGAAGAACGCGAGGGCGTTGCGGACCTTGGCGGCGAGGGTGCCCTTGCCGATCCCCTCTTCCTCGCTGCGGCGGGCTACCTCGCGGCTGGCGGGGTCGCCCAGGAGTAGGCGGATCTTGACGCCTGCCTCGGCCTTCTGGCGGAAGGTCTTGATCAGGCTTGGGTTGTCGGTGAGGAACATGCCCGAGTAGATCAGGATCGAGATGTTCATCCGGGCTTGGTCGACCAGGTGGGTCCATTGCTCCTGGGGGACGGAGTGGCGGTGTGGGTAGACCTGCACGACCTCCGATTGGGTGATCTCCTTTTTGGCATCCGGGGCGAGTGCGTTGGGCCAGAGGTAGGTCTCGGCCTCGCGGACCATGGCCGCGATGGTGCGCCGGTGGCGGGGGTACGGGGTCCGGTCGAGGTTGATCCAGCGTTCGACTGTCTTGGGGTCCACGCCGGTGGCCTTGGCTACCTGGTTGATGTCAAAGCCGTTGCGTAGCAACGAGTCTCGTAGGCGTTGGTTCGGCATGGTTCCCCCTGTGGAACGAGTTGGGACGTCTTCAAGCTACCAAGGACGTCTGTAGTTGTCCCGCTGTGCGGTGCTGCCGTCCCGCATTTCTGCCGAAAGTGGTGGGTGTCAAGGTGCTGGACAGAGGGTCCAGCCGACACCGACGTCAGGAGAACGGCTGTGGCGATCTCGGGTGGGAGCAGGCTCCCCACGTCGCACGACTTCGTGTTCCCGCGTGGCGCGCTGGTGATGGGCGTGGAGCCGGTGCTCAAGTTCCAGTCCGCCGAGGAGCGGGCGAAGGGGCTGCCGGTGCAGCAGGAGACGGACAAGGAGACCGGGCTGTTGGTGTGGTCGGTCCTGGTGATCGACCAGGCGGCGGAGCGCAAGGCAGAGGCCGCGGTGACGGTGAAGATTGCGGCTCCGCACCAGCCGGTGCCGCCGGAGGCGATTCCGGGCACCGACGTGCGGCCGGTGGTGTTCGAGGGGTTGACGGTGACGCCGTGGATTGACGACAAGGCGTGCCGGGGCAGCCACGGTGGTGAGCGGCACAGGTGCCGGGCGAAGCTCGGGTACAGCCTGCGGGCGACGGGGATGAAGCCGGTCGTGGTCAAGTCCGCGCCCAAGGCCGCGTGACCCCCGGTGGCTGACATGGTTCGTCTGCATGTCACCGCTGACCTGCCGATTCGGGTTGAGCCGTTGACGTTCGCCGGGAGGGTGGAGATCCGGCTCGGCAACGCGTTCCCGGCGGTGCTGGTCGTTGATCGGGATGCAGTGCCACGTCTCGCACAGGCGCTTGCCGAGGGACAGGCCGCGCTGGGCACCTCGCCGAAGGGTGGGGGTGCGTGATGGGTCGAACGAAGAGGGCCGATCCGTGGGAGGCGGCCTACGCCGTGCCGTTGCTCAAGGACGCCCACGAGGCGGTTACGCATCTCATGCCCGCTCCGGACGCCCCGGCGGATGCGTGGCGGCAGTTCTACCTGCGGTCGGCGGAGGTGTACGCGCGGGTCGCGGAAGTTGATCGGGGTCATCACCACGAGGCGCTGTATTGGGCCAAGCGCGAGCGTGCCAAGGCGGAGGGGGTCGTTTCGGATGAGCGTTGATCGGGCTGTGCGGCGGGGCCGTGGCGGGGCTGGTGGCGGATTGGTACGCGTGGTGCGGGACGGGTTGCCATTGGCCGAGCTGTCCGATGCCGGGTACACGCCGTTCATGTTCGAGGCGGTGATGCGGCACATCGTCGGCTTCCCGCACGAGGAGTGGTCGGTGCGGGCATTGGAGAAGGCGACGAAGATGCCGTACTCCGCGGTGCGTCACATCTGCCGTGACCTGGTCGACCTCGGACACCTGACGGTCGATGAGGGGACGTTGCAGGGTGCGGTGTCCGTGCACCGCCATCGGTTGTCGCCGGAAGGGCTCGCCTACTGGGGTGGGCCGGTGGTGGCACACGACTGGCTGCATGACGCGGACGTGTGGCGTGATCCGCGAGTGGTGCCGGTCATGGGGTCGCGCCTGTCGGCCGAGGACCGGGCGCAGGGTGAGGCGGTGGGTTACTCGCTTCCGGTGCTGTACCGGGTGGCTGACGCCCTGGTGCTGGTGCCCTCGCGGGAGTGGCGCACCGAGGACTTGGTGACGGCGGCCGGTGCGGCTGAGGAGATGGTGCGTCTCGCCTGCCTGGACCTGGTCGCGGCCGGACACGCCTCCGCGCACGAGTGGCGAGAGGACGGCGGAGAGGAACGCGAGGAGACACGGTTCAAGATCACCCTTGCGGGGATGGTGACGTGGTTGCCGTGGATGCCTGATCCGCTCGACTACTAGCCGGTGGTGTGGGCGGGCATCGGATGCGGCGGTGTCCGCCCACATCGGTAGTGACATCTGAAGACGATCACTGACCTGTCGGTCGTGGTCGTCGGTGAACGGACCTCAAGTCTTGGCGGGCCTGGAGCAGTTCACCGACGACACAACGACCGGTCATTCTCGCGCGCTTTCGTTGACACACAAGGGGTTCCGGTCATGTCAAGGCTATCGGTACGTGGGGGTTACGCGTCAAGTCGGCGCGGTGCCCCGTCTGCGTGGAAGCTGTCCAACGGTCGCCCCTGTGGGGCGTGCAAGCGGTTCGGCGTCTACGCGCCCAACCAACTCGTCTGCTGCTCCTGCCTGGGCTGGCTTCCGCTGATCTTCGCCCCCGTGGGGCGTGCGTGATGGGCGGCAAGTGGGTCGACCCGGCTCCGTTTGAGGGCGTCCGGCCTCGGGTGCCGTGGTGGGCGCTCGTACCCGGCAAGGCCAAGTGGATCGCGGCATTGGTGGCGCTGGCGTGGTTGGTGGTCGTCGGGGCCGTGCGCCTGGTGCTCATTGTCGTTCGCTATCCGGTGGTCACGTTGGTGCCGGTGTCGGCGGCCTGGTGCTGGTGGCGGTTCGGGCTCTCGCCGCTCGTGCTGGCCCTGTTGTCGCTGGTCGCGACGTTGCTGATCTGGGCTGGTATGGATCGCGGGTCGTTCCTGCGTCACGGTTGGTACCGGCTGGTGACCGAGTGGCGGCGGTTGACGGTGTACGTGCCGAAGTGGCGCTCGGTGATGCGACTGTCGGACCTCGCGAAGCGGGACCGTGGCCGTGAGTACCGGCCGAAGCTGCGCCGGGTCCGCTCTGAGGGCTGGCGGGACCGGATTCGAGTGCGGATGGTGCCTGCCCAGTCGCCTGAGGCGTGGGAACTGCGCCGGGATGGCCTGGCGCACTCGTTCGGCGCTCGCTCCTGTCGGGTGCGTGTGCTGCGGCCGAGGGTGATCGAGCTGGACTTCGTCCACCGTGACCCGCTGCTGCGCCCTCTGACCGTCCCTGTGCTGACGGATGCCGAGGTGGACCTCAAGCGGGTGGTGGTCGGCCGGACCGAGACCGGCAAGCCGTGGCGGCTGCGGCTGCTCGGGTCTCAGGTGCTCGTCGTCGGCGTGCCCGGTGCGGGCAAGGGCTCGGTGCTCTGGTCGCTGGTGTGGCAGCTCGCCCCGGCCGTCCGTGCGGGCCTGGTCCGGCTGGTCGGGATCGACCCGAAGGGTGGAATGGAGCTGGGGCAGTGCCCGGACGCCTTCGACCGGGTCGTGTACGACAACGGACCCGAAGCCGTTGCCCTGCTTGAGGAAATCGCCGCAGAGGTCAAGGAACGAGCGGCGCGGTACCGGGGTGTCCGGCGGCTGTGGGCACGGTCGACCGGAGAACCGTTCACGGTCCTGATCGTGGACGAGCTGGCGGACCTGATCGCCTACCAGCCGGACAAGCAGCTCCGGGAACGAGCGGTGCGGGCTATCCAGACGATCACCTCCCAGGGGCGTGCACCCGGCTACGCGGTCGTCGGCCTGGTCCAAGACCCGCGCAAGGAAGTCGTCTCCTTCCGTCACCTGTTCAGCACCCGCGTGGCGCTGCGCCTGGACGAGCCGCAACAGGTCGACATGGTCCTTGGGGACGGTGTCCGCCAGCGGGGCGCGGCGGCTCACGAGATCAGCGAAAACACGGCCGGTGTCGCCTGGATCAAGGAGGACGGGCAGCGGGAGCCGGAACGGGCTAGGGCCTTCCACGTCACCGACGCCGACCTGGTCGAGCTGGGCGTGTTCTTGGCTGACGCGGAGGTGCACGACTTCCCGACTCGACCGGACGGCTCGGGGGAGGTCGCGGCGTGAGCGAGTACCTGACTCGTGCCGGCCGGATGAAGCAGCCGGCGGCGCTAGATGTGGCTCGGGCCGTGGCTGAGGAGCACGGCGTGTGTGTCCGGCCGCTGGCCAAGGAGCGGGTCGACCTGGACACCGGGCGAGTAGACATAGTGCCTGTCCCGTGCGGGTCGACCGTGGCGAGTGTGTGTCCGACGTGTGCGGAGAAGAACCGCAGGTTGCGGATGGCGCAGTGCCGCGAGGGATGGCACCTGACCGAGGAACCCGACTTCACCCCGGACCCGCCCAGCGACGATCAGCGGGCACTGACGGCCTATCGGGCTGACCTGGTGAAGGTGTACCGGCAGGCCCTCGAAGAGGGCGACGAGATCGGGGCCGAGGAGGTTCGAGAGGAGGTTGCGGGGGTCGACGCCGAACTTCGGCAGCTCGGAGTCCGCGGTTCGCTCCCCGCTTTGGAGGCGCGTCCAAGGATCACCCGGAAGCGGTCGACCCGGCGGCGGCAGGATGCGCCGAACCTGCCACGGCGGCCGGTCCAGAAGCGCACGGTCGGGCGGGTGTTCGGCGGCAAGTACCAGCCCTCGACCTTTCTGACGCTGACGCTGGACAGCTACGGCAAGGTGCGCTCGGATGGCACGCCTGTCGACCCGGACACCTACGACTACCGGCGGGCGGCTCGGGACGCGGTGCACTTCGCGGCACTGCTGGACCGGTTCGTGCAGAACCTGCGGCGGTGCGTCGGCTGGGATGTGCAGTACTTCTCGACGGTCGAACCTCAGCGGCGACTGGCGCCGCACTGGCACGCCGCTGTCCGGGGTTCGATCTCGCGAGCGGAGCTGCGGGCGGTCGCTGAGGCCACCTACCACCAGGTCTGGTGGCCCAACCACGACGAGATCAAGTACGGCGGCGACAACCGGCCTGTGTGGGACGCGCGGGCGAAGGGGTTCGTTGATCCGGCTACCCGTGAACCGCTGCCTACCTGGGAGGAAGCGCTCGACCAGGTCGACGCTCCCGCGCATGTGGCGCGGTTCGGCGTGCAGGTGCACTCCAAGGGCATCCTCGGCGGCACGGAGGAGGCCGGGCGGCACATCGGCTACCTGACGAAGTACCTGACCAAGAGCATCGGCGAGTGCTTCGACACCCGGACCAGCCGCCAGGAGGACCACGCCGAACGGCTCTGCGCGGAACTGGCCGTGACGCCCTGCTCGCCGCAGTGCCCGGTCTGGCTGCTCTATGGCGTCCAGCCGCGTGGGGCTCGGCTGTCGATGGAGCCGGGCAAGTGCAAGGGCAAGGCGCACAAGCGCTCAACCCTCGGCGTCGCCGGTCGGCGGGTGCTGGTGTCGCGGAAGTGGTCGGGCAAGTCGCTCGCCGACCACAAGCACGACCGGGTGAAGTTTGTTCGGCAGCTCCTGGCCGACGTCGGGATCAAGCAGGACGACCAGCCGACTCGGGTCGTGTGGAACAACGTCCAGCCCGGTGACCCGAACGTGCCGCCGAGACCTCACCTGTTGCTGCGGGCGGTCGCGGAGCGGCGGCGGTGGAAGGCGGAGTACACGGCGGCGCTGCTCGCGTCAGCCGGTGCGCAAGAGAGTTCGGCAACTGACCAAGCGGCTTGATCTGGGGGGATCACCGATGCACGAAAAAGAGCACTTCAGCGTGCCTGAAGCGGCCGAGTACATGAGCACGACGGAGCGCTTCGTCCGGCGGTTGGTCGCGGAGCGTCGCATCCCGTTTCACCGACTTGGGCGACTGATCAGGTTCAAGAAGGCGGACCTCGATGCCTTCATCGAGGCCGGTCGGGTGGAGGCGTTCGATCCGGCTGCCGTTCGGCAACACCTGCGGAGGGCGTCGTGAGCGACAAGCGGCGGAGGTTCGGGCGGGTTCGCCAACTGCCCTCGGGCCGGTGGCAGGCGCGGTACCAAGGGCCGGACGACAGACAGCACACCGCGCCGATGACGTTCGAGCGCGAGAAGGATGCCGACCGGTGGCTTGCCGCCGTGGAAACGGACATTTCGCGCGACGACTGGACCAACCCGGACGCGGGCAAGATCAAGCTGCGGGTCTACGCAGAGGCGTGGATCAAGGAGCGGGACCTGGCGGTGCGGACGGTCGAGCTGTACGACGGCCTGCTCCGCAACCACGTCGGTCCGAGGATCGGTGACGTGATGCTCGCCGATCTCACTCCGTCGCGGGTGCGGCGGTGGCGGAAGGAGATGCAGGACGACGGCGTGGGCGAGGTGACCGTCGCCAAGGCGTACCGGTTCCTGCGGGCGGTGCTTAACACGGCGGCGGCACCCGAGGAACGGCTCCTCAAGCACAACCCCTGCACGATCAAGGGCGGTGGGCAGGAGCGGAGTCCGGAGCGGCCTACGGCGACGTTGAAGCAGGTGTTCCAGGCTGCTGATGCCATCGAGGAGCGGTATCGCCTGATGGTGTTGCTGGCGACGTTCGGCAGTCTGCGGTTCGCCGAGATGGTCGGTCTTAAGCGGCGTGACTTCTCAGTGGTCCATGACGGTGGGCGCACGTTCTGCGTGGTCCAGGTCGAGCGGCAGACCGTCCAGCCGGACTCCGGGCCGCTGTTCGAGGACGATCCCAAAGCCAAGAGCAAGCGGCCGGTCACGCTGCCGCCGTTCCTCGGCGAGGAGATCGAGGGCCACCTGAGCCGGTTCGTGGACGACGACGAAGACGCCTGGGTGTTCGTCGGGCCGAAGGGCGGGCGGCCGAAGCGGAACAACTTCTGGCACATCTGGGACAAGGCGAGGAAGGCGGCGGGGATGCCGGACGTCCACCTGCACGACCTCCGGCACACGGGCAACACGCTGGCGGCGGAGACCGGGGCGACACTTCGCGAACTCATGGATCGGATGGGCCACAGCTCCACCCGTGCCGCGTTGATCTACCTCCACGCGAGGGAGGAGCGGGGGCGGAGCATCGCGGCGGGGATCGAGGCCCTGGTGAGTGCCGAGAAGGGCACGGCAGGTGAGAAGGGGCACGCGAGGGGCACGGAAGATCCGCAGAAAGCAAAAGACCGTCCACGTGGGACGGTCCGTAAGGGCTTTACCAGCAAGAAGAGGCTGGAGCGGGTGACGGGAATCGAACCCGCATGACCAGCTTGGAAGGCTGGGGCTCTACCATTGAGCTACACCCGCATCGCGCCTACCGGGGTGGGCGCGTGGTCAGCTTAGCCGGTCGCGATAGGCTTGGGTGGACCGGGGCGTGGCGCAGCTTGGTAGCGCACCCGCTTTGGGAGCGGGGGGTCGCAGGTTCAAATCCTGTCGCCCCGACGGTCGCCCTGGCCGGCCTCGTGGTTGGTCAGGGCTCTTCTCAGCCGCCCAGCTCGTTGACGGCGGTGGAGATCGTGGCCGCTTGGCGTTCCAGGTCGTCGTCCGACGAGGTCTCGTCGACGCCCCGCCCCAGGAGCTCGGCTCTCGAGAGCAGGAGCATGGCGCCGCGGAAGCGGTCCGCGTCCAGGTCGTCCACCGGGATCACCTCGAGCCTGCCCTCGATCAGGACGAGGTTCGGGTCCGGCAGGTCGGACGTCAGCAGCTCACGCAGGTCACTCGCCTTGACGGTCATGTCTTCGTGCTACCCGGCACCCGCCCCGCGAAACGCGGGCCGTTCTTGAGCACACCCGCGCCCGGGTGCTCAAGAACGGCTCCCCAGTGTCATGCCGGAGTCGCCACCTGCTCGCTGACCACCTGCGCCGCCGCCGACACCAGCGCCGTCACCGACGGGTTGGTGGAGTTGTCCTGGCGCCACGCGAACTGGGTGTAGACCCGGAACGGCGGGACCCAGGGCAGGCGGCGGAGCCTGCCGTCGTCAAGCTCGGCGGCGACCGTCACCTCGGGGACAAGCGAGATCCCCAGACCCGAGGCGACCGCCCGCTTGGCGGCGTCGATCGAGTCGAGCGCCAGCACCGGCGACTTCGACTCGGCTTCCTGCAGGCCCAGGGCCTGCTCGAACTGCTCGTAGTAACTGGCGCCGTTCTCGGCCCGGATGAGCGTGCTCCCACGCAGCTCGTCCTCGGTGATCACCGAACGCCTGGTCAGGGCGTGGGTCGGACCGGCGACCATGACCAACGGCTCCGGGCACAGCACCGTCGTCTCCAGCCCCTCGCGGGGCTCCACGGAGCCGATGAAGAAGGTGCAGTCCAGCCGCCCCTCACGCACCGAGGTCAGGTTGGCCTGGGTGTTGCGCGAGTGGAGTGAGATCTGGACGCTCGGGTAGCGCCAGCACATGTACTCGATCAGTGGTAGCAGACGGTAGTCGGTCAGACTCTGTGCGCTGCCGATGACCAGCTTGCCGTGCGGCTCGCCGTTCATCGTGATCGCTTTCCTGGCCTTGTCGGTCAGGGTGATGATGTTCCGCGCGAAAGGTAAAAGCTCGACACCGGCAGAGGTCATCTGGATGCCGCGCGGAAGTCGTCGGAACAACGGCACGCCGAGGGTCTCTTCGAGTGCCTTGATCCGAGTGGTTATAGTGGGTTGCGAGCAATTCAGCGTGGCGGCTGCCTTGGTGAAACTGCCCGTTTGAACCACAGTTGTGAACGCCAAAAGCTGACGCGTCTCCATGGAGCTCCCCAACGGTGCGTGTAAGTGGTCCACGATGAGGCCTGTGCGGGACGGCATCGTGATCTCTTGTGCGTGGCGGCAGTTGACCTGGCTGCGCTTCTGCGTGCGCGTGGCCTGAGGTCGATCAACATCGCCGCGCTACCGCGAGGGGTGGGACGCGGTGGCCGGCAGGTGCGCCCGGGGCCCGTCGGACCCCGAAGTCGCAGCCGGCGCCCAGTAGTGGTCCTGGGATAGTGTTCGGCAGCGGCGGAATGGATCTCATCGGGTCATCGGCACCTTGTCTGGTAGGTGGTTAAAGAGCTCGATGACATTGTCTCGCTCGTTCCTGTCGGTCCCGGTTGCCGGTTGCGTCCGCTGCTGACCCCCCAGAACGTCCGGCAACGTGAATTATTGCTGGTCCAACATGCGGATCCGGGCGTCACGCTACCTGAAACCCACACTAATGGACTACGGCGGTTGGAGTCATCTCGACAAGTGAAAGTTTTCTGTCGAGCACTACTCCAAACGGCCTCAATTCACTCTTTCTGGCGAACCTCCCCTCGCTGGCGGTCGCCGACTGTTAGTCGGCTCTACGGCATACGTGTTACACGACTCCGCGGTGGCCCCGCTCGGTGATGACGCGCTCCGCCGTGGTCGCGGCTCCCAGTGCCACTCGAATGGCCTAACGAATGACCCTGTCGATCAGCCGTTGAGCCGCATAGGTACCCCCGATCCGCCTCTGGCGAGACCGCGAAATTGCGGTCTCGCGGGTCCGGTCGGGGGATGTCGGCGCGCCGGGCGCGGGTCGGGCGGCACGGAGGTGGCGCGGCGGCGGCCCGGATGCGCCGGGGCCGGGTTAGGAACCACTGTTGTGATTTCCGCCGCGCCGTGCCGGCCCGCCGCGAGGCCGTCCCGCCGGACGTCGGGCGCGCCCGCGAGACGGCACGGTCGCGTGGCCCGAACGGGCGAAATTCCACCGGTGCCGCGAATTCCTGCGGCATACCGCAAAGGGATTCCCGGCGAGCGGGTATTGCCGCGACAATGGTCACGAGGCCCCCGCGCGGCCGGTTGCGGCCCCTCGACCCGGGGTGCTAGCGCCGCCGCGCCGGCCGACCACCTAGACTCAGGCGGAATCCCGTCGCGCCCAGACGCGTTCACGGGGTGTTCCGCACGTCATGCCCGTTACGAGGAGACCACGTTGAAGAGCACCGTCGAGCACCTGAGCCCGACGCGGGTCCGGATCAACGTCGAGGTGCCGTTCGACGAGCTCAAGTCGGACTTCGACCGCGCGTACCGCAAGCTGGCCAAGCAGGTCCGCATCCCCGGCTTCCGCCCCGGCAAGGCCCCCGCCCGCGTGCTGGAGAGCCGCATCGGCCGCGCGCCCGTGCTGGACGAGGTCGTCCAGGAGGCGATCCCGGCCAAGTACCTGGAGGCCGTCACCTCCGGTGAGCTGCGCACCCTCGGCCGCCCCGACTTCGAGGTGACCAAGATCGAGGACGGCGAGTCCCTGGCGTTCACCGCCGAGGTCGACGTCCGCCCCGAGATCACCGTCCCCGCCTTCGGCGAGCTGAGCGTCAGCGTCGACGACCAGGAGGTCACCGACGAGGACGTGGACACCCAGCTCGACGAGCTGCGCGCCCGCTTCGCCACCCTCACCGGCGTCAAGCGCCCGGCGCAGACCGGCGACTTCGTCGTGGTCGACCTGTCGGCGACCGTGGACGGCGAGGAGGTCGAGGAGGCCAAGACCACCGGCCTGTCCTACGAGATCGGCTCCGGCCAGCTCGTCGAGGGCATCGACGACGCTCTGGTCGGCGCCTCCGAGGGCGAGTCCAAGAACTTCACCACGACGCTGGTCGCCGGTGACCACGCCGGCCGCGACGCCGAGGTCACCGTGGTGCTGAACTCGGTCAAGGAGCGCCAGCTCCCCGAGCTGGACGACGAGTTCGCCCAGCTGGCCAGCGAGTTCGACACGCTCGACGAGCTGAAGGCCGACCTGCGCACCCGCCTGGGCCGCGTGAAGAAGATGCAGCAGGGCGTCCAGGCCCGGGACAAGGTGCTGGAGGCGCTGCTGGCCAGCGTCGAGGTGCCGCTGCCCGAGGCCGTCGTCCAGGGCGAGGTCGAGGCGCGGGCGCACGACGCCATCCACGCCCTCGACCACGACGAGGCGCGCTTCGCCGAGTGGCTGGCCGAGCAGGGCCAGACCAAGGAGCAGTTCGACACCGAGGTGCGCGAGGCCTCCGAGCAGGCGGTCAAGACCCAGCTCGTGCTGGACGCCATCGCCGACGCCGAGCAGCTCAACGTCACCGACGCCGAGCTGACCGAGCGGATCATCTACCAGGCGCAGCGCTTCGGCATCAGCCCGGACGAGTACGTCAAGCGGGCCCAGCAGTCCGGCCAGCTCGGCGCGATCTTCGCCGACGTGCGCCGCGGCAAGGCGCTGGCCTCGGTCGTGCGCCAGGCCACCGTGACGGACTCCGCCGGCAACGCCCTCGACCTGGACGAGCTGTTCGGCGAGACCAGGTCCACTGAGGAGCCGGAACCCGCCAACGCGGAGTGAAGCCCTGAGCGAACGCGGGCGGTGTCGGGACGTCGACGCCGCCCGCCTTCGTTAAGGTCGTTGCTACGAGACTCTTTCGGCACAGTTAGTCAGTCGCAAAGATAGGCAGGCAGACGTGACGCAGCACTCTTTCTCGGAGCCCATGATGCGAGCGGCCTCGGGGATGAACCTCAACGACTCGGTCTACGAGCGTCTGCTCCGCGAGCGGATCATCGTCCTGGGGACGCAGGTCGAGGAGAACATCGCCAACCAGATCGTGGCGCAGCTCCTCCTGCTCGCCGCCGAGGACCCGGAGAAGGACATCACCTTCTACATCAACTCGCCCGGTGGCTCGGTGACCGCGGGCATGGCGATCTTCGACACGATGCAGCTGATCGAGCCGGACGTGGCGACCTACGCGATGGGCCTGGCCGCGTCGATGGGGCAGTTCCTGCTCTCCGCGGGCACGCCCGGCAAGCGGCACGCGCTCCCGCACGCCCGCATCCTCATGCACCAGCCCTCGGCGGGCGTCGGCGGCACGGCGGCCGACATCGCGATCCAGGCGGACATGCTGACCCGGACCAAGCACGAGATGGCCGAGCTGATCGCGCAGCACACCGGCCAGCCGGTCGAGCGCATCATCGCCGACTCGGACCGCGACCGGTGGTTCAACGCCCAGGAAGCCCTGGAGTACGGCTTCGTGGACAAGGTGATCACCCGCGCCAGCCAGGCGTCGACCAACTGACCGCGAGCAGAGCACCAGGAGACCTGAAGTGAGCCAGTTCCACGCGCCGCAGTCCCGGTACGTGCTCCCGTCGTTCGTCGAGCGCACCAGCTACGGCATCAAGGAGTCCAACCCGTACAACAAGCTGTTCGAGGAGCGCATCATCTTCCTCGGCGTGCAGGTGGACGACGCGTCGGCCAACGACGTGATGGCCCAGCTGCTCGTGCTGGAGTCGGAGGACCCCGACCGCGACATCCTGATGTACATCAACTCGCCCGGTGGCTCGTTCACCTCGCTGATGGCCATCTACGACACCATGCAGTTCGTCCGCCCGGACATCCAGACCTACTGCCTGGGCCAGGCGGCCTCGGCGGCGGCGGTACTGCTCGCGGCGGGCACCCCGGGCAAGCGGCACGCGCTGCCGAACGCCCGGATCCTGATCCACCAGCCGGCCACCGAGGGCGTCTACGGGCAGGTCTCCGACCTGGAGATCCAGTCCAACGAGATCCAGCGGGTCCGCCGGTTGCTGGAGACCACGCTCGCCCGGCACACCACCCGGACCCCGGAGCAGGTGCGCCTGGACATCGAGCGCGACAAGATCCTCACCGCCGACGAGGCCAAGGACTACGGCCTCATCGACAGCGTCCTGCCCTACCGGAAGCTCTCGGCGAAGTAGCCCCGGCGTGGCGCCCGACACGCCGAGCTGACCAGGGGTCCTGCTCAGCGAGGCGTGTCGGGGGCACGCTGGTCCTCCCGCACAGGCGGGTAGGACAGGTACCGTCGAGGGGAACGGGCGGACCCCGCATCCAGCGGGCACTCGCCACATCAGCAGTCAGGCGCACCTCACCAGGTCGTGCGCCGGAGGGGACAGAGGTCAGCGGTCATGGCACGTATCGGTGACGGCGGCGACCTGCTGAAGTGCTCTTTCTGCGGCAAGAGCCAGAAGCAGGTGAAAAAACTCATCGCCGGACCGGGTGTCTACATCTGCGATGAGTGCATCGACCTCTGCAACGAGATCATCGAGGAAGAACTCGCGGAGGCCGGTGACGTCAAGCTCGACGAGCTGCCCAAGCCCGCCGAGATCCACGAGTTCCTCGACCAGTACGTGATCGGCCAGAACGAGGCCAAGCGCACGCTCTCGGTGGCGGTCTACAACCACTACAAGCGCATCCAGGCGGGTGACCGCGGGCGTGAGGGCCGCGACGACGGCGTGGAGCTCGCCAAGTCGAACATCCTCATGCTCGGTCCCACGGGGTGCGGCAAGACCTACCTGGCCCAGACGCTCGCGAAGATGCTGAACGTGCCGTTCGCCATCGCGGACGCCACGGCGTTGACCGAGGCGGGCTACGTGGGCGAGGACGTGGAGAACATCCTCCTCAAGCTCATCCAGGCGGCGGACTACGACGTCAAGCGCGCCGAGACCGGCATCATCTACATCGACGAGGTCGACAAGATCGCTCGAAAGAGTGAAAATCCGTCGATCACGCGCGACGTGTCGGGTGAAGGTGTGCAGCAGGCGCTGCTGAAAATACTGGAGGGGACGACGGCCTCGGTGCCGCCGCAGGGTGGTCGCAAGCACCCCCACCAGGAGTTCATCCAGATCGACACGACGAACGTGCTGTTCATCGTGGCGGGCGCGTTCGCGGGCCTCGACAAGATCATCCAGGACCGGGTCGGCAAGCGCGGTCTCGGCTTCGGCGCCGAGGTGCGGACCAAGGCCGAGGTCGACGCGGCGGACTACTACGCCGACTCGATGCCCGAGGACCTGATCAAGTTCGGCCTGATCCCCGAGTTCATCGGCCGGTTGCCGATGGTCGCGAGCGTCACGAACCTGGACAAGGAATCGCTCGTCCGCATCCTCACCGAGCCGAAGAACGCGCTGGTCAAGCAGTACCAGAAGCTGTTCGAGATGGACGGGGTCGAACTGGAGTTCACCCGGACGGCGATGGAGGCGGTCGCGGACCAGGCGATCCTGCGCGGCACGGGCGCGCGCGGCCTGCGGGCGATCATGGAGGAAGTCCTGCTGCCGGTGATGTACGACATCCCGAGCCGCACGGACGTCGCCAAGGTCGTCATCACCGAGCAGACCGTGAAGGAGAACGTCAACCCGACGATCGTGGCCCGGCAGCCTTCCCGCCGGGAGCGTCGCGAGAAGTCGGCGTGAGTTGTCCCTCCCGCACACGCTGATCCTGCACGGCCTGGGTGGTTCCGGGCCGGAGCACTGGCAGAACTGGCTGGCAGGTGAACTGGCCCACCACGGTGGGTCCGTGGACCTGCCGCGGTTCAGCTCACCCGACGAGCCGGAGCTGTCGGTGTGGCTGGACGAGCTGCGGTCGCACCTCGCCGCGATGCCCGCGGCCGGGTCCGTCGAACGGGTGGTCGTCGCGCACTCGTTGGCGGTGCTGCTGTGGCTGCACCACGCGGCCGGCGAGTTCGACGAGGCGCTGCGGGTCGACCGGGTGCTGCTGGTCGCGCCGCCCGCCCCGGACTTCGCGGACGAGCCGTTGATCTCCGGGTTCCTGCACCCCGTGCTCGACCCGACGGTGGTGCGGCGGGCGGCGGTGTCGACCCGGCTGGTGGTGGGCGAGGGCGACTCCTACTGCACGGTCACGCAGGCCAAGGAGCTGGCCGAGGCGATGCGCGTCGACCTGGACGTGATCGTGGGTGGCGGGCACCTCAACGTCGCCGCCGGGTACGGCTCGTGGGGTGCGGTGCTGAAGTGGGTGCGCAGTGGGCGCACCCCGCTCACGCCGCGCTGACCGTCACCCGGAAGAGGGTGAACGCGGCCAGGAACGGGCCGGTGGCGAGGTCGGTCAGCCAGGCGTCGGCGGCCGGTCGGGTGATGCGGCCGGCCTCGACGGCCCGCTGCGCGTTGCGGGTCAGGCCCAGCAGCTCGTCGGCCGCGGCGAAGTCGTGCAGGAGTTGGACGTCGGCCTCGACCGAGGTGACGGTCAGGCCGACGTCGCCCGCGAGCCGCGCCAGCTGCCTGCCGATGACGGGGTTGCGCACGACCCGGTCGCACACGAAGCGGTTGAACGCGAGGTTCGTGGCCACCGCGCCCGGGTCGACGGCGAGGGTCTCCCAGTCGGGTTGCGCCAGCGCGGCACGTCCGCCGGGGCGCAGGACCCGGCGGAGCTCGGAGAGGGCGGCGGCCGGGTCGGCGACCAGGTGCAGGACCCGGTCGATCCGGGCGCGGTCGACGCTGCGGTCGTCCAGGGGCAGGGCGTGGACGTCCCCTTGGCGCACGTCCACCGGCAGGTGGGTGGTGCGCCGTCTCGCCTCGTCGACCATGGCGGGGTCGAGGTCGACGCCGATGACCTCGCCCGCGCGTTCGGCCATGGCGGGCAGGTCGGTGCCGGGGCCGCAGCCGATGTCGAGCGCGGTGTGCTCCGGGCGGAGGTCCAGGGCGTCCAGGAGCCGCTGCTTGTAGGCGCGGCCCGCGACCGCGGCGCGGTCCAGGTACGTGATCGGGTCCGGGGTGGGGTTCTGCGTCGCCATGGACCCAGGCAACCACGGTCGTGTGGAGGTCCTGTGGGGGTCCGGTGATCAGATGCGCTTGCCCAGGAAGCGGATCACGTCGGGCACGACCTTGCGGTAGAGGGCGTCGTTGTGGCCGCCGGGGGTGATGGAGGCGACGGACGGCTTGGCGTTGGCGATGAACTGGCGCGTGCCGGTGATGAAGTTGTCCCGGTCGCCCGCCCAGACGCCGATCGGCGCGGTGCCGAGCTTGTCGAGGTTCTTCAGCGGGTCCAGGGAGGCCCACTGGTCGGGGCCGCTGAAGGCGTTGCGCTTGGACATCTCGGTCCAGTCGGTGAGCAGGGCCGGTGCGATGACGGCGATGGCCTTGGCCGGGTCACGGCGTTCGTGGCGCCTGCGGCCGTAGAGGAGCGCGCCGAAGCCGCCCATCGACACGCCGGTGCACGCGAACGGTGCGCCGTAGCCCCGTTCGGCCAGCCAGCGGGGCACTTCTTCGAGCAGCATGGCCATCGGGTCGTCGCCGGGGACGTTCTCGTGCCAGTAGTGGTCGCCGCCGTCCACCGCCACGAAGCCGAACGGGGGCACCTGGCCCCGGCTGACGGCCGCCACCAGGACTTCCGACATGCCGCCCGGTGACGCCGTGCGGGCGGCGCCGTGGCGGCCGTGCAGGAGGATCGACATGGGCAGGTTCTTCGTGGGCACGCCCGCCGGCGTCATGGTGAGCAGGTCGACGTCGCGGCCCCGGTAGTGCGAGTGGACGCGGTCGACCGTGATCACGGCGCGTTTAACCGCCGGCACGGGGCCCGCCACGCCCAGTGCGTGGCGCAGTGCCTCGCCCAGTGGTGCGTTGCCGTGCCAGGCGGCCGTGACCCCGACGGCCGCCAGGGCGGTGCCGCCCAGTGCGGCGAGCGCTGTGCGCCTGCTGACCATGTGTCTCCCCCACGCCGGATCCCCCTCACCACATCGTCGCGAAACGGGCTCGCGTTTCCTCAGACCGCCGACCGGGCCCGGAGTTCCGCGATCCGCTCCGCCGAGTAGCCGAGTCCGCGCAGGACGTGGTCGGTGTGCTCGCCGAGCGCGGGCACGGGCGCCGGGTCCCAGGACCAGGCGGTGGAGTCGACCGGTGGGCGCAGGGCGGTGACCTCGCCGCCGGGCACCGGGATCGTCGTCCGGCGGTCGCGCGCCGTGAGCTGGGGGTGGTGGGGCAGCTCGGCGACGCCGCGGGTCAGGGCGGCGGGCACGTCGGCCTCGTCGAGCGCGCCGAGCAGGTCCGCGGTGGTCCAGGCGGTGAAGTCGAGTTCGGCGTGCAGGGCCGGCCGGTGGGCCACGCGGGAGGTGACGGTGGTGAAGCGGGGGTCGTCGGCCAGGTCCGGGCGGTCCAGGAGGGCGCACAGGCGGCGCCACTGGGGGTCGTTCTGGACGGCCAGGTGCACGGTGCCGTCCGCGCACGGGAACGGGCCGTAGGGCGCGATGCTCGGGTGGTGCGCGCCGGTGCGCGGGGCGGCCTGACCGGCGCCGGCGGCGTAGAGCATGGGCTGGTGCATCCACTCGGCCATGGCTTCGAAGAGCGAGAGCCGGAGCGTGGCGCCTTCACCCGTCCGGGAGCGGTGGAGGAGGGCGGCCAGGACGGCGGACTGGAGCTGCACGCCCGCGGCGATGTCGGCCACCGAGATGCCCGCGCGTGCGGTGACGTCGTCCTGGCCGGTGAGGTCGATGAGGCCGGTCTCGGACTGGACCAGGGCGTCGAACGCCTTGCGGGAGGCGTACGGGCCCGACTCGCCGTAGCCGGAGAGCTCGCCGATCACCAGGTCGGGTTTCACCTGGCGCAAGGAGGAGGAGTCCACCTCCAGTCGACGCGCGGCGGCCGGTGACAGGTTGCACAGGACGACGTCGGCCGTGGTGACGAGGTCGTGCAGGACCTCTCGGGCGGCCGGGTGCTTGAGGTCGAGGGTGACCGATTCCTTGCCGACGTTCGTCCAGGCGAAGTAGGACGACACCGAGCCGCACGTGGTGTCGTAGTGGCGGGCGAAGTCGCCGCCGTCCGGGCGTTCGACCTTGATCACCCGGGCGCCCAGGTCGGCGAGCAGGCGGGTGGCGTAGGGCACGGCCACGGCTTGTTCGAGGCTGACGACGGTGACGCCGTCCAGCGGTCTCATGCGGTGATCCGGTCGTGGCCCGTGTAGACGTTCATCGAGTCGTCGCGCAGGAAGCCGACCAGGGTCAGGCCCTGCTCCTCGGCCAGGTCGGCGGCCAGGGAGGACGGCGCGGAGACGGCCGAGAGGATGGGGACGCCGGCCATGGCGGCCTTCTGGACGAGCTCGAACGAGGCCCGGCCGGACACCATGAGCACGGTTCCCGCCAGCGGGACCTTGTTGTTGAGCACGGCCCAGCCGAGGACCTTGTCGACGGCGTTGTGCCGGCCCACGTCCTCGCGGACGACCAGCGCCTCGCCGGTGGTGGTGAAGAGGCCGGCCGCGTGGAGGCCGCCGGTGGAGGCGAAGACCTTCTGGCGCTTGCGCAGCTCGTCCGGCAGGGCGGACAGGACGTCCACGTCGACGGTGCAGTCGTCGGCGGCGGGGGAGTGGTTGGTCTTCAGCTTGACCGCGTCCAGGGCCGCCTTGCCGCAGACGCCGCACGACGACGTGGTGTAGAAGTTGCGCTCGACGCCAGGGTCGGGCGGCGCCACGCCGTCGGCGAGGGTCACGTCGAGCACGTTGTAGGTGTTGAGGCCGTCGGGCCCGGTGCCTTCGCAGAACCGGGCGACCGAGATGTCCGCCAGGCCGCCGATGACGCCTTCGCTGAGCAGGAAACCGTGCGCCAGCTCCACGTCGTGCCCGGGTGTGCGCATCGTCACGGTCAGTGCCTTGCCGCCTACCCGCAGTTCCAAGGGTTCCTCGGCGGCCAGCGCGTCGACCCGTTTCCGGGACGTTCGTCGCGCATACGTGACCACTGGGCGACGCACGGTGACTCGCCCCATCGCGAACTCCTTCTCTTGGCTAAGTTTTTTCGCAAGCCACTCACCAGGTTACGGAGGTGTCGGGCAGTGGGTTTCCTGGACCGCTCTCGCACGATCGCCCCACCGGGCTGGAACCGCTGGTTGATCCCGCCCGCCGCGTTGTCGGTGCACCTGGCCATCGGTCAGGTGTACGCGTGGAGCGTGTTCAAACCGCCGTTGGAGAGCTCGCTGGACCTGACGGGGACGCAGAGCGCGCTGCCGTTCCAGCTGGGCATCGTGATGTTGGGCCTGTCGGCGGCGTTCGGCGGCACGTTGGTCGAGCGCAACGGGCCGCGGTGGGCCATGTTCGTGTCCGCCACCTGCTTCTCGTCGGGGTTCCTGATCTCGGCGGTGGGCGCTTGGACGCAGCAGTACTGGCTCGTGGTGGTGGGGTACGGGTTCGTCGGCGGCATCGGGTTGGGCATCGGGTACATCTCGCCGGTGTCGACGCTGATCAAGTGGTTCCCGGACCGGCCGGGGATGGCGACGGGCATCGCGATCATGGGGTTCGGCGGCGGCGCGCTGATCGCGTCGCCGTGGTCGGCGCAGATGCTGGAGTCCTTCGGTCGCGACAGCGCCGGGATCGCGCAGACGTTCCTGGTGCACGGGCTCGTGTACGCGGTCTTCATGTCGGTGGGCGTGCTGTTGGTGAGGGTGCCCGCTGAGGTGGAGGAGCGGAAGGTGGTGCGTTCGGCGGTCAACGTGTCGGCGCGCAACGCCTTGCGCACGCCGCAGTTCTGGTGCCTGTGGGTGGTGTTGTGCTTCAACGTCACGGCGGGCATCGGGATCCTGGAGAAGGCGTCGCCGATGATCCGGGACTTCTTCGCCGAGACGTCCACGCCGGTGGCGGCGGGTGCGGCGGCGGGGTTCGTGGCGCTGCTGTCGCTGGCGAACATGGTCGGCCGGATCGTGTGGTCGTCGACGTCGGACCTGGTGGGGCGCAAGAACGTCTACCGGCTGTACCTGGGCGTCGGCGCGCTGACGTACCTGGTGCTGGCGCTGGCGGGCAACGCGTCGAAGCCGTTGTTCGTGGTGTGCGCGATGTTGATCCTGTCGTTCTACGGCGGCGGGTTCGCCACGATCCCGGCCTACCTGAAGGACCTGTTCGGCACCTACCAGGTCGGCGCGATCCACGGTCGGCTGCTGACGGCGTGGTCGTTGGCGGGCGTGCTCGGACCGTTGATCGTGAACGCGATCGCGGACGGGCAGAAGGCGGCCGGGAAGTCCGGGCCCGACCTGTACACGGCGTCGCTGTTCATCATGATCGCGTTGCTGGTGGTCGGGTTCGTGGCGAACGAGCTGGTGCGCCCGGTGGCGGCGAAGTACCACGAGCCGGAAGTGGAGGCGGTCCGATGAGCGGTCGGGGGTTGGTCGTGTTCGCGTGGCTGTGGGTGGGCCTGCCGCTGACCTACGGGTTGGTCGAGCTGATCCGCAAGGTGACGGCGTTGTTCACTGGTTAGAGTCGGCCGCGTGGATACCTACGACGTGGTGGTGGTCGGCGGCGGGCACAACGCGCTGGTGGCGGCCGCCTACCTGGCACGGGCGGGCCGCACGGTGCTGGTGCTGGAGAAGCTCGACCACGTCGGTGGCGCGGCGGTGAGCGAGCAGGTGTTCCCGGGCGTCCCGGCGCGGCTGTCGCGGTACTCGTACCTGGTCAGCCTGCTGCCGGACAAGGTCGTCGCGGACCTGGGGCTGCGGGTGGCGTTGCGGTCGCGGTCGGCGTCTTCCTACACCCCGGCGGGCGACCTGCTGGTGGAGCGCGACCCCGGCGAGGCGACGGCGGCGTCGTTCCGGGCGCTCACCGGGTCGGACGCGGAGTGGGAGCGGTGGCGCCGGTGGTACGACGACCTGGAGGTGCTCGCCGAGGCGTTGTCGCCGACGATGCTGGAGCCGCTGCTGTCGCGGGAGCACGCACGGCTGCGCGTCGACTCGGTGGCGCGGATGCGGTTGTGGGACCAGGTGGTGGAGCGGCCGATCGGCGAGACGTTGGAGGAGTTGTTCGCCGACGACGTGGTGCGCGGTGTCGTGGCGACGGACGGGTTGATCGGCACGCACGCGTCGTTGCACGACCTGAAGGCGAACCGGTGCTTCCTCTACCACCTGATCGGCAACGGCACGGGTGAGTGGAAGGTGCCGGTCGGCGGCATGGGCGCGGTGACCGGCGAGCTCCTGCGGGTGGCGCGCGAGGCGGGTGCGGAGATCGTGACCCGCGCCGAGGTGACGCGCGTGGACGCGGACGGCGTGCGGGCCGAGGTCGAGTACGACGGGCGCACGGTGGGCGCGAGGTTCGTGCTGTCCGGCGCCGCTCCGTCCACTTTGGACCGGTTGCGCGGTCGGCCCGCGAGGGCCGTCGCCGAGGGCTGCCAGGTCAAGGTGAACATGCTGCTGGAACGGCTGCCGCGGTTCCGCAGCGGGGTGGACCCGCGGGTGGCGTTCGCCGGCACGTTGCACGTGGACGAGTCGTACGGGCAGCTGGAGGCGGCGTACCGGGAGAGCGCGGCCGGGAAGGTGCCGTCGGTGCTGCCGGCGGAGATGTACTGCCACACGTTGACCGACCCGTCGATCCTCGCGCCGGAGCTGGTCGCGCGGGGCCGGCACACGTTGACGTTGTTCGGGCTGCACACCCCGGCGGCGTTGTTCGAGCAGGGCAACGACGAGCTGCGGGACGAGCTGGTCGGCCGGTACCTGGCCGGGTTGAACGCCCACCTCGACGAGCCGATCGAGTCCTGCCTGGCCGTGGACGCGAACGGCGAGCCGTGCATCGAGGCCCGCACGCCGCTGGACCTGGAGGCGGAGCTGGGGCTGCCGCGCGGCAACATCTTCCACGACGAGCTGGCCTGGCCGTTCGCGGAGACCGAGGACGAGGTCGGTCGGTGGGGCGTGGAGACCGACGTGGCGAACCTGTTCGTCTGCGGCGCGGGCGCCCGCCGCGGCGGTGGGGTGAGCGGGATCGGCGGTCACAACGCGGCGATGGCGGTGCTGGAGCGGTGACGTCGTGAGCGACGTCCACAACGAGATCAGCGGCACGGTGTTCGGCCCGGTGCTCCAGGTCGGGCGGGTCGACTCGCTCACCGTCGTGCAGCCGGCCGCGCCGGTGACGCCGGCGAGCCTGCCGGTGGACGAGGGTTTCGTGGGCCGTGCCGCGGAGTTGGCCGTGCTGCGGGACTTCCTGGCGCCGGGCGGCGAGCGGACCGCGGCGGCGGTGGTGGGCCTGGCCGGGGTGGGCAAGTCGGCGCTGGTGATCCGGGCCGCGCACCTGGCGGTGGGCGCCGGGTGGTTCCCCGGCGGTGTGCTGTTCGTGGACGCGCAGGGCTACAACGACGAGCAGCGGCTGGCGGCGGACGACGCGCTGGCGTCGTTGCTGAGGGCGCTCGGCGTGCCCGGTGAGGCGATCCCGGAGGGCCAGGGTGACCGGGAGGCGTTGTACCGGTCGCAGCTCGCGGCGCGCCCGCCGGTGCTGGTGGTCGTGGACAACGCGTCGTCGGCCGATCAGGTGCTGCCGCTGCGGCCCGCCGGGCAGGCGCACCGGTTGGTGCTGACCAGTCGGGACAACCTGCCCGTGCCCGGGGCGCGGCGGATCGAGCTGGACGTGTTGAGCGCGGCGGAGGCCGTGGCGGTGCTGGAGGACGCGGTCCGGGCGGTCGACCCGGGCGACGACCGGATCACCGCCGATCCGGTGGCGGCGGGGGCGTTGGCGCGGTCGTGCGGGTTCCTGCCGCTGGCGCTGCGGATCGTCGCCGAGGTGGTGGCGGATCGGCGCGGCGAGGACCTGTCCCGGTTCGCCGAGACGATCACGGCGGCGCACGACCGGTTGGGCGAGCTGGCCTACGACGATTCGGTCGACGTGCGCACGGCGTTCAACGCGTCGTACGCGCGGCTGCCCGCGGACCAGGCGCGGATGTTCCGGCTCGCCGCGCTGCACCCCGGTCGCACGGTCACCGCGGCGACGGCGGCGGCGTTGGGCGGCTTGACGCTCGAAGGCGCGCGGGCGCTGCTGGTCCGGTTACGCCGTGCGCACCTGATGCAGAGCGGTGTGGTGGTCGACGAGTACCGGTTCCACGACCTGCTGCGGATCTACGCCGCCGAGCGGTGCGCGGCCGTGGACGACGTGGAGGTCCGACGAGCGGCCGAGCGCGCGCTCGTGGAGCACTACGTGTCGCACGTCAAGGGCGTGCACAGCCACCTGGACCCCGGTGCGGCGCAACGGGAGGTGTTCGCCGATCGGCCGGCGGCGCTGGCCTGGTTCGACGGCGAGCTGCACAACCTGCTGCCCGTGCTGGAGTTGGCCGCGCGCCACGGGTGGCACGAGGACGTCCGGGACGCGGGCCACGCGTCGTTCCGGTACTTCAACCTGCGCCGACCTCCCGAGTGGGTGCCGGTCGACCTGCTGGGGCTGGCGTCGGCACGGGCGCTCGGCGACCGCGCCGGCGAGGGCCGGGTCCTCAACGGCCTGGGCAGCGCGCACCACCGGCTGCGGCGCTTCGACGAGGCGCTGCCCCACTTCCAGGCCGCGCTGGCGTTGTTCCGCGAGGTCGGCTCGCTGCGCGACCAGGCCCACTCCCTCAACAACATCGCCTCGACCTACGCGGTGACCGGGCGCATCGCGGACGCGATCCGGCACATGGAGCTGAGCGCCGCCGCCTACCGGGGCGCGGGCGACCTGGACGGCGAGGCCCGGTGCCTGGCCAACCTGGGCAAGGTCCACGGGGACAGCGGCGAGCACGTGCGGGCCATCGAGTTCTACCGGCGCGCCCTGGCCCTGCGCCGACAGGTCGGCGACCGCGACGGCGAGGGCGACTGCCTCAACGGCCTGGGCATCGAGCACGACGCCCTCGGCCTGCTGGACGAGGCGGAGGGCCACTACCAGGCCGCGCTCGCGGTCTACCGCGCCGCGGGCAACCGCCTCGCCGAGGGGCAGGCGCTGGGCAACCTCGGCCGGACGCTGCGCGGCCAGGGCAGGCTCGTCGAGTCGCTGCGCTGCTTCGAGCAGGACCTGGCGATCTGCCAGGAGATCGGCGACGCGCACGGCGAAGCCATCTCGATCTACAACATCGGGCTGACGCTCTGGTCACTCGGGAACGCGGACGAGGCCGTCGAGCACCTCCGGCGGGCCGCCGAGCGGTTGGACGAGACCAACGACCCCGTCGTCGCCGAGTCCGCCCGCGAGTCGATCCGGGAGCTCGAGGCCGAGCGGAGGGCGGGCCGGAAGTGGTTCAGAGGCCGGCGAAGAGGTCGTTGACCAGCCGTTGGGCCTGCTCCGCGGTCGCGCCGGTCGTCACGGTGATCTCGACCGTGCCGGCGCGGGCGACGACGGCGGTGCGGACGACCTCGCCGGTGACGGCGGTGGCGCGGTAGGCCTCGTCGTGGAAGCCGGGCAGGTCGGTGACCTGGCCGTGCTCCGCGCGGCCGTCGGCGAACGACGCGGCGTCCGCGCCCGTCTCGAAGCGGACCTCGGTCGTGCCGCCGTCGTACGTGCAGCGCACGACGTTGTCGGCGATCGCCTGGCGCGGGTGGTTGAGCCGCAGCTCCAACGCCGCGCCGACCACCTCCGCCGGCGCGTCCTCGCAGTTCACGCCCGCCGAGTCGGTCGCGGTCGGCGCCGGTGGCGGCTCGGTGGTCGGGGTGCTCGGCGGGGTGCTCGTGCAGGCGGCGAGCGCGAGCAGCGCCAAGGCGGGCACGGTCCTCATCACGTCCGTAGGTTCGCCCGAACGGCCGCCCGCGTTACCCGGACCCTGGCATATCAAGGAACCTTTCTAAAGAAGTCTTGCTAAAGGTGCACGACGACCAGCACGCCGCCGACTCGTCGGGAGCAAGCGCTTGCGCTCCGTGTCCGGCCGGTTGCGGCTCGACTGGCGGGTCGTGCGGGACCAGCGCGTGCTCGTGGCCAGCGTCGGGTTCTCCTGGCGCCGGGCCACGGGCTGACGCCTCAGGCGTCGACCTTCTCCAGCCGCACCACGATCGACTTCGACGTCGGCGTGCCCGACACGGTGGCCGTGGAGTCCAGCGGCACCAACGAGTTCGCCTCCGGGAAGTACGCCGCCGCGCAGCCCTTCGCGGTCGGGTAGGCCACCACCCGGAACCGCTCGGCACGCCGTTCGGTCACGCCCGTCGGGTCGTCGGGCCACTCGCTGACCAGGTCGACGTGCTGCCCGTCGAGCAGGTCGAGCGCGTCGAGGTCCTCCGGGCTGACGAACACCACCCGCCGCCCGTCCTTCACGCCGCGGTAGCGGTCGTCCAGGCCGTAGATCGTGGTGTTGTACTGGTCGTGGCTGCGCATGGTCTGCAGCAGCAGCCGCCCCTGCGGCACCCGCAGCACGGTGAGGTCCTCGGCCGCGAAGTGCGCCTTGCCCGACCGGGTGCCGGTGAACTCGCGGGCGTCGCGCGGCGCGTGCGGCAGCACGAAACCGTCCGGCCGGCGCACCCGCGCGTTGTAGTCGTCGCAGCCGGGCACGACCCGCGCGATCCGGTCCCGGATCAGGTCGTAGTCCTTCTCGAAGTCCTCCCACGGCACCGGGTGCGCCGGACCCAGCACGGCCCGCGCCAGCCGGCACACGATCGACACCTCCGACAGCAGCCGGTCGCTCGCGGGCGCCAGCCGGCCGCGGGAGCGGTGCACCACCGACATCGAGTCCTCGACCGTGACGAACTGCTCGCCGGTGTGCTGGAGGTCGCTCTCGGTGCGCCCCAGCGTGGGCAGGATCAACGCCGTGCGGCCGTGCACCACGTGCGACCGGTTCAGCTTGGTCGACACGTGCACGGTCAGGTCCAGCTTCCGCATGGCCGCCTCGGTCACCGCCGTGTCCGGGGTGGCCGCGACGAAGTTGCCGCCGACGGCGAAGAACACCTTCGCCGCGCCGTCGCGCATGGCCCGGATCGACGCCACCGTGTCGAAACCGTGCTCGCGAGGCACGTCGATGCCGAACTCGGCCTCCAGCGCGGACAGGAACTTCTCCGGCATCTTCTCCCAGATGCCCATCGTCCGGTCGCCTTGCACGTTCGAGTGACCACGTACCGGGCACAGGCCCGCGCCGGGCTTGCCGATCATGCCGCGCAGCAGCGCCACGTTCGCGATCTCGCGGATCGTCGGCACCGAGTGCTTGTGCTGCGTCAGGCCCATGGCCCAGCAGAAGATCGTGCGCTGGGACTCGGCGAGCATCCGCGCGAACCGCTCGACCTGGGCGCGCGGCAAGCCGGTCGCCTCGTCGACGCAGTCCCAGTCCAGCCGCCGCACGTGCTCGGCGTACTCGGCGAAACCCTCGGTGAAGCCCTCCACGAACCCGGTGTCCACCGCGTCCCACGACAGCAGCAGGTTGCCCGCCGCCTGGAACAACGCCTGGTCGCCGCCCAGCCGGATCTGCAGGAACTCGTCGGCCAGCTTCGTGCCCGCGCCCACCAGGCCGCGCACGTTCTGCGGGTTCTTGAACCGCAGCAACCCCGCCTCCGGCAACGGGTTCACCGCCACGACCTTCGCACCGCCGCGCTTGGCCTCCTCCAGCGCCGAGAGCATCCGCGGGTGGTTCGTGCCCGGGTTCTGGCCCACCACCACGATCAGGTCGGCGCGGGCGAAGTCGTCGATGCTCACCGAGCCCTTGCCGATGCCGGTCGTCTCCGACAACGCCGCGCCGGAGGACTCGTGGCACATGTTCGAGCAGTCCGGCAGGTTGTTCGTGCCGAACGAGCGCACCAGCAGCTGGTAGAGGAACGCGGCCTCGTTGCTCGTGCGGCCCGACGTGTAGAAGACGGCCTCGTCCGGGCTCGCCAGCCCGTTCAGGTGCGAGGCGATCAGCGAGAACGCGTCGTGCCACTGGATCGGCTCGTAGTGCGTCGCGCCTTCGCGCAACACCACCGGCTCGGTGATCCGGCCCTGCTGCCCCAGCCAGTAGTCGGTCTTGCCGGCGAGCTCGGCGATCGGGTGCGCGGCGAAGAACGCGGGCCCGACCCGCCGCCTGGTCGCCTCCTCGGCCACCGCCTTCGCGCCGTTCTCGCAGAACTCGGCCAGCTTGCGGTGACCCTGCGGCTCCGGCCACGCGCAGCCGGGGCAGTCGAAGCCCTCGCGCTGGTTGAGCAGCCGCAGCGTGCTCGCCGTGCGGGCCACGCCCATCTGCTCGACGCCGCGCTGGAGCGACACCGCGACACCGGGGATGCCCGCCGCCCACCGCTTGGGTTCGCTGACGTCGAGCTGCGACTCGTCGATGTCCTGCCGGGGCGGGTTGCGGTCCATGCCCCTATTGTGCGGCCGCCGCGCCACCGCGCGAGCGGGCTCCGGGTGCACCGCCGGCGCACCCCGCGCGAGCACGCCGGCGGTCCGTCCGATCGCCGGTCGCGCCAGGACGACGCGGGACCGCTGTCACGGGCCCCAAGGGGTTGTGAACGGCCCGTGGATCCGGCGTCCTCACCTGCGCGAATCCAGGTGATCACCATCAATTGTGATCGGCGCCACTGTGCCGCGAATCGTCCGATCGGGTGACCTCATTCCGGGCACCCGTCGGCCGGTGACGACGGCGCGCCGAGGTCGAAGTCCAGACCGGGCGGCAACGACGGGTCCGTGAACGCGGGCGCCAGGAAGCCGCGCTTCGCGCTCGAACACCCGATCGAGTGCATCGAGCCCAGCGACGCGTCCGCCCACAGCCCTTCCACCCCGGGACCACCCGTGCGCAGCGAGTACCGCGCCTGGAACCGCGTCAACGCCACCACGTCCGACGGACCCCGCACCGCCTCCGGCCGCTCCGGCGTGAACGCGTAGGCGAACGTGTAGTCCGTCCGCACCACCAACTCGCCCTCCGGCCCCACCTCCGCCGCCATCTCGCCACGCGCCTTCGGCTCCACCTCCGCCAACCGAGCGCCCTTGTCCACCCGCGTCACCACCAAGGCCGCCTCGCCGTCGTTGCGGCCGTCGAACAACACCCGCAACGACTCGCGCAGGTCGGGCGCGAACAACCCGTAGAACGGCTCCAGGTCGTGCTCCACCACCACCCGCCGGTCCAGCCGCGCCGCGACCACCGCCTCCCGCACCCGCGCGTAGGCCGCCTCGACCTGCTCCGCCGAGTACGGGCCGACCTGCACCGCCTCCGGCGCCACCACCCCGGCCGCGCCGTCCTCCCACGCCGCCGCCGACGTGCCCGCGAACGGTTCGTCCAGGTCGACCGGGCGCACACCCGGCGCCGAGTACGGGTCCGACCCCGACGCGACCACCGCCCACGCCAGCAGCACCGCCGCCACCGCGATCGCCGACCCGACCCAGAACCGCCGCCGCGGCCGGCGCGGCAACGACCTCAGCCGCCGCACCCTGGCCTCGCGCTCGGCCCGCTTCACGGCCTCCCGCGCCCACCCGGCGTCCCGCAGGTCCGGGTGGTCCTCGATCCGGTACTCGTCCACGTCGCCCCCCGCTCGCCAACTCCTGCCCAAGGCGTTACCAGCAATCGACCGGGAAGTCGATACGGGACCGCCGCGACGGGTGCGACGCCCGCTAGCAGGTATCTGATTAGAAGTCGATACCCGAGCCTCCGTAGACTTCGACCGTGACTGAGACCCCCACCGCACCGCAGCGCTCCGAACTCCCGCCGGCCTGGAACCCGGCCGAGGTAGAGGCCGGGCTGTACGAGCGGTGGGTCGAGCGCGGCTACTTCACGGCCGACGCGACCAGCGACAAGCCGCCGTTCTCCATCGTGCTGCCGCCGCCCAACGTCAACGGCAGCCTGCACATGGGCCACGCGCTGAACCACAGCGTCATGGACGCGCTCACCCGCCGCCGCCGCATGCAGGGCTACGAGGTGCTCTGGCTGCCGGGCACCGACCACGCGGGCATCGCCACCCAGACCGCCGTCGAGCGCGCCCTCGCCGGCGAGGGCAAGTCCCGCCACGACGTGGGCCGCGAGAAGTTCGTCGAACGCGTCTGGGAGTGGCGCGAGGAGGTCGGCGGCAAGATCCTCGCCCAGATGCGCCGCCTCGGCGACGGCGTCGACTGGACCCGCGTCCGCTTCACCATGGACGAGGGCCTGTCCCGCTCCGTCCAGACCATCTTCAAGAAGCTCTACGACGACGGTCTGATCTACCGCGCCGAACGCATCATCAACTGGTGCCCGCGCTGCCAGACCGCGCTCTCCGACATCGAGGTCGACCACTCCGAGGACGACGGCGAGCTCGTCTCCATCCGCTACGGCTCCGGCGAGCACTCGATCGTGGTCGCCACCACGCGCGCCGAGACCATGCTCGGCGACACCGCCGTGGCCGTCCACCCCGACGACGAGCGGTACCGGCACCTCATCGGCACCGAGGTCGAAGTGCCGCTGACCGGCCGTTACGTCCCCGTCGTCGCCGACGAGCACGTCGACCCCGCGTTCGGCACCGGCGCGGTGAAGGTCACCCCCGCGCACGACCCGAACGACTTCGAGATCGGCCGCCGCCACGACCTGCCCGCGCTCACCGTCATGGACGGCCGCGGCGTGATCACCGCGCACGGACCGTTCCAGGACATGGACCGCTTCGAGGCGCGCCCCGCCGTCGTCGCCGCCCTGCGCGAACAGGGCCGGATCGTGGCCGAGAAGCGCCCCTACAAGCACTCCGTCGGCCACTGCTCGCGCTGCGACACCGTGATCGAGCCGCGCCTGTCCATGCAGTGGTGGGTCAAGGTCGCCCCGCTCGCCGAGGCGGCCTCCGCCGCGGTGCGCGACGGCCGCACCACCATCCACCCGCCGGAGCTGGCCAAGCGCTACTTCGACTGGGTCGACAACCTCAACGACTGGTGCATCTCGCGCCAGCTCTGGTGGGGCCACCGCATCCCCGTCTGGTACGGCCCGAACGACAAGGTCATGTGCGTCGGGCCCGACGACGAGGCGCCCGGCGAGGGCTGGGTGCAGGACGAGGACGTGCTCGACACGTGGTTCTCGTCCGGCCTGTGGCCGTTCTCCACGCTCGGCTGGCCCACGCCCACCAACGACCTGGCCAAGTTCTACCCGACCAGCGTGCTGTCGACCGGCTACGACATCCTGTTCTTCTGGGTCGTCCGGATGATGATGTTCGGCCTGTACGCGATGGACGGCAAGCAGCCGTTCGACCACGTGTTCCTGCACGGCCTCATCCGCGACCAGTACGGCAAGAAGATGTCGAAGTCGCGCGGCAACGGCATCGACCCCATCGACTGGATGGACGCCTACGGCGCCGACGCCACCCGGTTCACGCTGCTGCGCAGCGCCAACCCCGGCTCGGACATGGCGCTGGCCGACGAGTGGGCCGCCGGCTCGCGCAACTTCACCACCAAGCTGTGGAACGCCACCCGGTTCGCGCTCAACAACGGCGCCACCGTCGAACGCCCGCTCCCGCCGCGCGAGGAGCTCACCGACGCCGACCGCTGGATCCTCGACCTGCTCGACGGGCTCGTGACCGAGGTCGACGGCCAGTTCGAGGGCTTCCAGTTCGCCAAGCTCAGCGAAGCGCTCTACCACTTCACCTGGGACGAGTTCTGCGACTGGTACCTGGAGCTGGCCAAGGTCCAGCTCGCCGAGGGCGGCGCGCGGGCCGAGGCCACCCAGTCCGTGCTCGGGCACGTGCTCGACGTCGTGCTGCGGCTGCTGCACCCGCTGACGCCGTTCATCACCGAGACGCTGTGGACCACGCTCACCGGCGGCGAGTCCCTGGTGATCGCGGACTGGCCCAAGCCGACCGGCGTCGCGCGCGACGAGGTCGCGGCCACCCGGATCGAAGGCCTGAAGAAGCTGGTCACCGAGATCCGCCGGTTCCGCTCCGACCAGGGCCTCAAGCCCGCCCAGAAGGTCGCGGGCAAGGTGCGCGGCGCGTCCGACGTCGACCTGCTCGACCAGGTGCCCGCCGTCCAGGCGCTGACCAGGATGACCGAGCCCGGCGACGACTTCTCGGTCAGCGCCTCGCTCGACGTCGGCCTGCCCGGCGGCACGGTCAAGGTGGAGCTGGACCTTTCCGGCACGGTTGACGTCGTGGCCGAGCGCAAGCGGCTGGCCAAGGACCTCGGCGTGGCCGAGAAGGAACGCGCCCAGTGCGAGGGCAAGCTCGGCAACGCCGCGTTCCTCGACAAGGCGCCCGCCGAGGTCGTGGCCAAGATCCAGGCCAGGCTCGCGGCGGCCAACGCCGAGATCGACCGCATCCACGCCCGGCTCGAGACCCTGCCGCGGGACAACTCGTGACCGGCTTCGAGACGGGCGCGCTGGAGGAGCTGCGGCAGGTCGAGTCGGAGCTGAACACCCGCTGGCCCGAGACCAAGATCGAGCCGAGCCTCGACCGGATCCGGGCGCTGGCCGACATCCTCGGCGACCCGCAGGGCACGTACCCCGTGGTGCACGTCGGCGGGACGAACGGCAAGACGTCCACGTCGCGGATGATCGACGCCCTGCTCACCCGGATCGGCCTGCGCACCGGCCGCTACACCAGCCCGCACCTGCAGCTGGCGACCGAGCGGATCAGCGTCGACGGCGCCCCCATCAGCCCCGAGCGGTACGTCGAGATCTACCGCGACGTCGAGCCCTACCTGTCGCTCGTGGACGCGCGCGGCGACGTGCCGATGAGCAAGTTCGAGGTGCTCACCGGCATGGCGTTCGCGGCGTTCGCCGACGCGCCCGTGGACGTCGCCGTGATCGAGGTCGGCATGGGCGGGTCGTGGGACGCGACGAACATCGCCGACGGCCGGATCGCGGTGATCACGCCGATCGGGCTCGACCACGTCGAGTACCTGGGCGGTGACCTGGCCGGGATCGCGGAGGAGAAGGCCGGGATCATCAAGCCCGGCGCGGTCGCCGTGATGGCCAAGCAGGACCCCGCCGTCGAGCAGGTGCTGCTGCGGCGGTGCGCCGAGGTGGACGCCACGATCGCGCGGCTGGGGCACGAGTTCGGCGTGATCCAGCGCGACGTCGCCGTCGGCGGCCAGGTGCTGCGGCTGCAAGGCCTCGCCGGCGTGTACGACGAGGTGTTCCTGCCCCTGCACGGCGCTCACCAGGCCGCCAACGCGGCGCTCGCGCTGGCCGCCGTGGAGGCGTTCTTCGGCGCCGGGCCCGACCGGCAGCTCGACATCGAGGCCGTGCGCGAGGCGTTCGCCACCGCCACGTCGCCTGGCCGGCTGGAACGCGTCCGCAGCGCGCCCACCGTGCTGGTGGACGCGGCGCACAACCCGCAGGGCGCGGAGGCGCTGGCCAAGGCCCTCGACGAGGAGTTCGGCTTCCGCAAGCTGGTCGCCGTGGTCGGCGTGATGCAGGAGAAGGACGCCGTCGGCATCCTCACCGCCCTCGAACCGGTCGTCCAGGAGCTCGTCGTGACCGCGAACTCCTCGCCGCGGGCCATGGACCCCGACCTGCTCGCCGGGATCGCGATCCCGATCTTCGGCGACGACCGGCTGGTCGTCCGGCCGCACCTCGACGACGCGATCGAGGAGGCCGTGCGGCTGGCCGAGGAGAGCGACGACGGCGACGTCGTGTCCGGCGGCGGCGTCGTGGTGACCGGCTCGGTCGTCACGGCGGGCGACGCGCGTGCGCTGTTCGGCAAGGAGCCCTCGTGACCTCCCCCGCCGCGCAGCCTGCGCCCGCGCCCAAGAAGGACCCGATGAAGTCCTTCCGCGGCATCATGGCCGGCACGCTGATCCTCGAGGTGATCGTCGTCGCCTTGGCCCTGCCGGTGGTGGCGAAGCTGAGCGGCGGCGTCGGCACCGGGGTCGGGTACCTGGTGCTCGGGCTGATCGTCGCGCTGATCGGGACGTGCGCGCTGCTGAAGCGCCCGTGGGCCGTGTACGTGATCGCGGCGATCCACGTGGTGATGGTGGCGTCGTGGTTCGCCCTGACCGCGCTCGGCGGCATCGGTGTGGTGTTCAGCCTGGTCTGGGTGTACCTCCTGTGGCTTCGGCGTGACGTGGCCAAGCGCATGGCCGAGGGTCGGCTGCCCAGCCAGCAGCAGGGCTGACGCTGCTGCCGGCCTCAGGTCAGGTGCTCCACCGTGACGCCGTCCCAGTGCTCTGCCAGGTACTCCGCTACCAGTCGGCGATGGCACTGGTGCGGCTTGTCCTCGCTGCACAGCAGCACCGCGTTGTCGAGTGCTTGCCGGGGGATGGCGTGCTCGATGCGGCGGTCCCGCATCAACTCCAGGAAGCGGGTCTCGTACGACGGCCAGCCGCTGCTCTGCTTCTTGTAGTCGTCGAGCAAGGGCTGGGTGGGCGCCAGATCGAGTCGGTGGGTGTAAGCCATCCCGCACAGTTCGCGGACGAAGTACTTCAAGTCGTCCCGCTTGGCGAAACCCGCGAGCTGGGAAACGTTGTTGAGGCGTACGTCGACCACTTTGTCCGCCCGGGACGCGCGCAACAGGCCGAAGAACTTCTCGGCGGACTTCTTCGTGAACCCGATGGTGTACAGCCTCATACCTCGGTCGTCCCGTCGTCGCGCAGCTCTTCGTTCACGTAGGCGATGCGGGATTCCTGTCGGCTCAGCGCCTCTTCGAGGCGCTCGGCACGGGTGCGGAACAGGTCGGCCTCCGCCAGCCCGAACACGCGCAGCAGGCGTTCCATCGCCGACGCGTGGCTTTCCACCCGTCCGTCACCGTGGATGTGGTCGATCGTGACACCGCGTTCGGTGAGCACCCGTGCCACCAGGATCGTGCGGTGGCAGTCCAAGGGCTCGCCCTCGGTGCACATGATCGCGATCCGCTCGGTCTGCGCGCCCCTCGTGAGGCGTTCGACGCCGCTGGTGAACGCCGAGGTCTTCGCGAGGCGCTCGTACTGGACCCGCCCGTCGACGTAGCAACTCGTGTCGTCCGTACGGGCTCCGAGTTCACGCCCCAGGAAGGCGTACTTGATCCCGGCCTCGTGCAGGCCGCGCTTGACCGAGGCCTGGTTGAACCAGGGGGTGAACCGGCTGACCGGGACCGATCGCACGTCCGCGACCGCCGTGACCTCGTGCTGTCGGAGCAACTTCGTCCAGTCGCGGAAGTCGTGCGTGGAGTGGCCGATCGTGAGCACCGTCTCGAAAGTCATCGCCTGCTGCCCGGGACGGGTCCACCGCGCTCAACGATGCCCGCGACCAACTTGTAGAGGTAGCCGTTGAAGGCCTCGCCGAGACTCACCGTCAGGAAGCACTCGCCCAGCCGGTACGTCCCGATCCCGGCGGACCGGAACCTCTCCTCGTACACCGGGTCCGTCACCTTCAGCGCGTACTCGGAACCTGCGTGGCGAAATCTGGCCCGCACGCTCGGCTCTTGGTCCACCGCTTGCCAGAAGGCCGCTCTCACTTCGATTGTCGCGCTTTCCACTCGGATGAGTTTGAGCGAGTCTACCACCGCGTCTTCCTGTTCGACCGGCACGCGGTCGTTGACTCCGGCGGAAGTGTGATGACCATTGATCCACAGCCGATCGGGTCGCTGCTCGAGGATTAGAAGCTCTGCCCACTTGGCCCGACGGATCTTCCGCCAGCCGAGCGTCGGATCAAGGAGCCAGTTCTCCCGCTGGTAACCCGTCGGTTGGTGTCGGATGAGAGGCACGGCAATGACGTCGAGCACCTGAGGTTCCACTTCGCCGCGGTAGTGCCGCTCCGCTGCGGACACCTCATGACCCGGACGACTGCTGATGGGGCGGATCCACCTGGGAGAGCCGTCCGCCAGTTCGATTCCGGCGACACACCGCCCGTTGTGCTTGCGGGAATTCGCCAAGCATAAGAGCTGTTTGATCACTGCGAAGTCTGCCTTTCAAATGCAGCGCACCGACCTCGGCGATGGTAACGCAGGCATGGCCCCGGCAACGTAGGGTGGCGTGACGAGGAAGAAGTGATGCGTCCTCGGTAATGGGACTTGAAAGTGAACGTTGCTCGATCAACCTCAACGGCTCCAGTGTGAATGCCTCGCTATTCGTGGTGGTGATCGCCATTACGGTGGTGTCGTGGTTGGTGTCATCGGACGAGTGCTCTAGTCCTGACGACCGGTCGAGTCCACCCGGTGCTCGCGGCCCGTTCACCCGGAATTCGGCTTCACCGGTTACAAACCCGCGCATGAGCGATGGTGTGGTGAACCGGCGGACGCTGCTGCGCGCCGGTGCGATCGGTACGGCCGCGGCGCTCGTGCCCGGCGGTGTGGCGTTGGCGCGGGGTGGTGACCGGCCCGTCCTCACGCACGGCGTGCAGTCCGGTGACGTGACGTTCGACGGCGGCCTGGTGTGGACGCGGGCCGACCGGCCGTCGCGGATGCTGGTGCAGGTGTCCCCGGACCCGTCGTTCCGCCACGCGCGGACCGTGCGCGGGCCGTTGCTGACGCCCGAGACCGGCGGCACGGGCCGGGTGCGGCTGCGCGGCCTGCCGAACGGGCGCGAGGTGCACTACCGCGTGGTCGCCGAGGACCTCGACGGCCGCACGCGCAGCGAAGCCGTCACGGGCACCTTCCGCACCGCGCCCCTCGGCCGTGACGACGTGCGGTTCGTCTGGTCCGGTGACGTGGCCGGCCAGGGCTGGGGCAGCAACCCGGACCTGGGCGGCATGCCGATCTTCGGCGCGATGGCCGCCCGCCGGCCCGACTTCTTCATCAACAGCGGTGACACGGTGTACGCGGACGGTCCGCTGGCGGAGTCGGTGGCGCTGCCCGACGGGCGGGTGTGGCGCAACGTCGTCACCCCGGAGAAGCTGAAGGTCGCCGAGACGCTGGACGAGTACCGGGGCCAGTTCGCCTACAACCTGCTCGACCCGCAGTACCGGGCGTTCGCCTCGCAGGTGCCGATGATCGTGCAGTGGGACGACCACGAGGTGACCAACAACTGGTACCCGGGCGAGATCCTGACCTCGCCGGCCTACACCGAGAAGCGGGTGGACGTGCTTGCCGCTCGCGCGTTCCAGGCGTTCCACGAGTGGCAGCCGATCGACCCCCGGCAGGCGGTGGACGGCCGGGTGTACCGGAAGTTCCGCCACGGCGCGCACGTCGAGGTGTTCGTGCTGGACATGCGGTCGTACAAGGACGCGAACACCTCGCCGCGCGACGGCGCCGGCGTCGTCCTGGGCGAGCGGCAGGCCCGCTGGTTGGTGGACTCGCTCGACCGGAGCCGGGCCACCTGGAAGATCATCGCGGCCGACCTGCCGATCGGCCTCACCGTGCCCGACGGCACGGACATCGAGGGCGTCGCCAACGGCCTGCCGGGCGCGCCGGGCGGGCGTGAGCACGAGCTGGCGTGGGTGCTGGGCGAGCTGAAGCGGCGGCGGGTGCGCAACACCGTCTGGCTGACGGCGGACGTGCACTACACGGCCGCGCACCACTACTCGCCGGAGCGCGCGACGTTCCAGGACTTCGACCCGTTCTGGGAGTTCGTGTCCGGCCCGCTGAACGCCGGTGCGTTCGGCCCGAACGCGCTGGACCCGACGTTCGGCCCGGAAGCGGTGTTCGTGAACGCCCCACCGGCCGCGAACACCACCCCGTTGGACGGTTTCCAGCACTTCGGCGAGGTCGAGGTGTCGCGGGACGGCGAGCTGACCGTGTGGCTGCGCGACATCAAGGGCGCGTCGCTGTGGAGCAAGACCCTCCAGCCCCGCCGTTGACCCTCGGGTGACCCGAGGGCTCACAGTGGTGGTGTGACGGACGAGCTGATGACCATCGGGCGGTTCGCCCACCTCAGCGGGCTGACCGTGCACGCGCTGCGGCACTACGACGACGTCGGGCTGCTCACGCCCGACGTCGTCGACCCGGCGTCGGGCTACCGGCGCTACCGGCGCGAGCAGGTGCGCCGCGCCCGGCTGATCCTGGCGCTGCGCTGCCTGGACCTGCCGATCGAGGAGATCCGGCGGGTGGTCGACGGCGGTGACGTGGACGAGGTGCTGACCGGCCACCGCAAGCGGCTGGAACGGCAGCGCGACGTCCTCGCCGCCCGGCTCGGCGACGTAGGCCGCTACCTGGAGGAGGGGATCACCGTGTCCACCCCCGGCACGGGCGTGCGCCCGGTTCAGATCAAGATCGCCGTGGACGACGCGGCGAAGGCCGTCGAGTTCTACCAGACCGCGTTCGACCTGCGGTACGAGGTGACCAGGCGGGCCGAGGACGACGACTACTCGTCGTTCGTGTTCGGCGAGTACGGCGAGGACGGGTTCTTCCTGGTGCACCTGCTGGAGGACCGCGCGGACACCGACCGGCTCGGGCCGAGCACGTTCGGCCTGCTCGTGCCCGACCTGGACGCCTACCACGCGCGTGCCGTCGCGGCGGGCGGCGTGGAGGTCGTCGCACCGCGCGACTCGGTCGGCATGCCGCGCAACTCGGCGGTGAAGGACCCGTCGGGCAACTGGATCTGGCTGTACCAGGAGTGACGCCGGCTCACCCGGTCGCGGCGATCTCCGCGACCGGGCCCGCCAGGTCCGTCCACTCCCCGGTGCGGGCGCTCCACCGGGACACCACCGAACGGTCCGGTGCCAGGCGGTAGACCTCGTCGTCGGTGACGACCACGTCCACCGCGGGCTCACCGAAGCGCGGCCACGCGTCCGGGTCACCCTCGTAGCGGAGGATCGCTCCGGTCGTCGCGTCGAGGGCGAACAACCCCGCGCCACCGGCGTGGATCGAGCGCGTCGGCCCGCCGATCCGCGTCCACGACCCGGTGGCGTTCGACCACTCCCACACCGCGCCGTCCTCTGCGGACCTGCGGTACAGCCGGTCCGGGCCCACCGCGTAGGTGTCCTGCGGGCCGTTGGCGGCGCCGATCTGCGACCAGTTACCCGGACGGCCGTTGTAGCGCACGATGGTGTGCCGCACCGGGTCGGTCGCGTACATCGTGTCGCCGCCGGCGTAGAGGTGGCCGGCGGAGGCGCCGACCACCTTCCAGGTCGAGGCGTCGGGTGCCCACTGCCACACCAGGTCGCGCTCGGGGGACAGCCGGTAGAGGTAGTGGCCGTCCACCGCCAGTTCCGCGGCACGCTCGCCGATGGGTTCCCAGGCGTTCGGCTTGCCCTGGTAGCGGTAGAGGCGCCCGGACGCCGGTTCGACCCCGAACACGCCCGCGCGCCCGGCGGTCAGGCTCTCCGTCGGTCCGCCCACGGTGAGCCACTCGCCTGCCTCGTCGTCCCACCACAGCACCGACCCGCGGTCGGCGGACAACGCGTAGAGACCGTCCGGCACGCGAGGTGCCGCGTCCGGCCCTCCGGCCTGGTCGCGCGGTTCGTCGGCGACAGCGGACCACAGCACCACCGCCACCGTGACGACGAGGACGAGGCACGCCGCCACCAGCGGCCACCAGCGCCACCTCAGGTTGTCCGCATTGGCCACGTTGTTGTCCGCGCTGGTCAGCGCGTTGTCCGCGGTGTCGGCAGGTGCCTGCGGCGCGGCCGGTTCCGGCGTCGACGCCTCTGCCTGCTCGTGCAGCACCCGCGCGCGGGCCAGGGCGATCTCCCGGCCCCGCTGGTCGGTGATCCGGTCGGTCACCACCCGTTCGAGCAGGTGCAGCGGCACGATCCGGCTGCCGGACCGGTACTGGCTCCATAGCGTCTTGCCGGTGCGGTACCGCGCGGCCAGGTCGCGGACCGTGGCCTCTGCGGTCATCGCGCGCAGGAAGCCCGCGAGCTCGTTGTGCGCGCGCGTGGCCCCTCGCAGGTCCCCCTGCGGACGGCCGGGCCTGCCCACGTGTCCCCCCTGTTGTCCGCGGACAATGTTGTCCACCGCCGCCACCCCGCTGACCAGCGCTTTCCTGCTGGGATGGGTCGGCTTTCGCCACATACTCGGTGCGGGGCCCCGATCAACATCGTCCGCAGTATCCCGTGGAGGGGAGAGTTCGTCATGCCGTCTGATCAGCTGAACGTGGCCGTCGCGCCGGCGGTGCTCGGGCCGGAGTACGGCGAGGGCCGGGTGCTCTACCTGCCCGCCGCGTCGCTGCCCGCCGGTGGTGTCGGCGTCGAGTTGCGCACGCTCGTGGACGACCGGCTCGCATTGCTGGTCTACACGTCGAAGGAGGCGCTGACCGCGTGCTGCGGCGAGCGCCAGGGGTGGGTCGCCATCTCGGGCGACGGGCTGCACGAGGTGCGCTACCACGCGGGCGCGGACGTCGTGCTGTGGGACGAGCCGCTGCCGGAGGTGGCCTGATGGTCGGGTTCGAGGCGGGACCGGCGGCGCTGGAGCGGCTCGCGTCCACGCTGCGCGCCAGTGGGGACGCGCTCGACAACTCGGGCGCCGAGATCCCCGCACTGCGGGCGGGTGCCGTCACCGACGCCGTGCACGCGGCGTTCGCGGTGCTGTGCGAGTCCGTGGTCGAGGTGGTGGCCGCGTTCACGTCGGCGGGCGACGCGGTGTCGGACAGCGCCAAGACCTACGTCACGACCGACCAGGACCAGACGTTCGGACACTGAGGGGGACGGATGCCGATCGAAACGCACGTGCAGGGGGAACCGGCGAGCCTGCGGGCCGGCGCGGAGTGGTTGCGGGGCATGGCGCGGGCAGTCGAGGCCGCGGCGACGGAGGCACGCGGTGTCGTCACGCGATCCGAGTCGGAGTGGACCGGTGCGGCCGCGGACGACTTCCGCGCCCGGATGGGCCGGACCGTGCCGACGGTGGACGAGTTGTCGGACACCTTCGCCGGATCGGCGGAGGCGATGGATGCGCACGCAGACGACCTCGACACCGTCCGCTCGCGGATGGGACAGGCGTTGGAGGTGGCGAGGGCGGCGAACCTGGCGGTCGTCGGCACGGCCATCCTCGAACCCGTCGGACCGCCACCGGGACCGCTCAAGGCGCCGGAGGACCGGTGCCCCACCGCGGAGGAGTCGGCGAGCATCCGGGCGTTCGCCACCTACGAGGCGCAGTGCAAGGCGTACGTCGAGTGCGCGTGCACGGTCGCGGAGGCCCGTGCCCTGGAATCCGACGCCAACGCGACGTTGTTGCAGGTGCTGCGGGACAAGGTCACCGACTGGACCACGTTGGCCGACGTCGCCGTGGGCGCGTACGCCGCCGTGCTGGCCAAGAAGCTGTTCACGATGAGGCAGTCGGTCATCAGGCTCACGGGCCGGGCCGACTGGCACAGGACGCACGCCGCCGGTGTGCTCGCCGATCCGCACGCCGCGCCGTTCCTGCGGACGAACGCGGCGCTCGCCAAGGTGGACGCCGACCTGGCCCAGGCGACGGCCGAGCGCGATTTCGCCGGCAAGTGGGGCGGCGACGGCGCGCGGCGGACCTCGGTGCTGCTGAAACTGGCGCGCAACGGCCAGTTCGCCGCCGCCGAGACCTTCGGTTACCTGGAGAACCGGCTGCCGTTCCTGCGGGGCGCGCCGCCCATCGTGAAGGCCCTGCCCATCGCGGGCCTCGTCGTGTCGACGGGGCTGACCGCGTACGAGATCTGGCAGGACCCGAGCGCCGAGAACGTGACCAAGGTGGTGCTGTCCAACGGGGCCGGGCTGGCGGCGGGCGCCGCGGTCGCGCTCGTCATCGCGCCGGGTGCGCCGGTGATCGTGCCGATCGCCATCGGCGCTGTCGCGGCGTTCGGCGCGAGTACCGCGGTCGAGTGGGCGACGCCGCACCTCCTCGACGCGGGCGGTTACCTGCTGGACAAGGGAGGTGACGTCCTCGACGCCGGGTGGGAAGCCGCCAAGGACTTCGGCGGCGGGCTCAAGGACTTCGGCGGAAAGGTGACCAGCCTGCTCGGCTAGTGCAAGTATCTGCAAGGACTTGCAGCCGTCTGGGCCTTGTCCGGCCGTGATTGTCGTGGTTTCGTGCACCCCGTCCCGGCGCTCCGCCGGGGCGGGGTTGCAAGAATTTGCGACAAGGAGGTCGCGATGCGTCGGGCCGTCGCCGCGCTCATCGCCCTGGCCGTTGTGCCGTTCGTGCCACCACCCACCGGCGCCGCGCCCGAAGTGGGGCAGAGGCTCGCGGTCGGCGCCGTCACCGACCTCGCGCCCGGCGCCCGGGACGGTGACCGGGCGTTGGCCAAGGACGCGCTCCGGGCCGACCTGACCGGCGAGCGGTTCTACTTCGTGATGCCCGACCGGTTCGCCAACGGCGACCCGCGCAACGACCGCGGCGGCACGGCCGAGACCGACCGCCTCAAGAGCGGCTACGACCCCGCTGACAAGGGCTTCTACCACGGCGGCGACCTCAAGGGCCTGCGCGACAAGATCGACTACCTGGACGACCTGGGCGTCACCGCGATCTGGATGACGCCCATGTTCGCCAACCGGTGGGTGCAGGGCTCCGGCGACGACGTCTCGGCCGGCTACCACGGCTACTGGACCACCGACTTCACCAGGCTCGACCCGCACTTCGGCACGACCAACGACATGCGGCGGCTCATCCAGGACGCGCACCGCCGCGGCATCAAGGTGTTCTTCGACATCGTCGCCAACCACACGGCCGACCTGATCGACTACGCCGAGGGCGAGTACGACTACGTCAGCACCGGCGCGCAGCCGTACCTGGACGAGCAGGGCAACCCGGTCGACATCGCGGAGATCGCGGGCCAGGAGGACTTCCCGAAGCTCACCGCGCCGTACACGCCGGTGGTCAAGGGCGAGAAGACCCCGGCCTGGCTCAACGACCCGCAGCTCTACCACAACCGCGGCGACTCGACGTTCAGCGGCGAGTCCAACGAGTACGGCGACTTCTTCGGCCTCGACGACCTGATGACCGAGCACCCGACGGTCGTCAAGGGCATGAAGCGGATCTTCACCAGCTGGATCGACACGCTGGGCATCGACGGCTACCGGGTCGACACGGTCAAGCACGTCAACATGGAGTTCTGGCAGGCCCTCGCGCCGCACGTGAAGCAGTACGCGGCGATGCGCGGCAAGAAGGACTTCTTCGTCTTCGGCGAGGTGTTCGACGCGAACCCGGCCCTCACCTCCCGCTACACGACCACCGGCCGGATGCAGGCCACGCTGGACTTCCCGTTCCAGAGCGGCGCGGCCAGGTTCCTGTCCGGCCAGGGCGCGGCCCGGCTCGGCGAGGTGCTCGTCGAGGACGACCGCTACACCGACGCGGACTCCAACGCCTCCTCGCTGCCGACGTTCCTCGGCAACCACGACATGGGCCGCATCGCGTGGATGGTCCGGGACGGCCGTCCGGGCATCTCCGAGGCCGAGCTGCTGGACCGGCTCGAACTCGGCAACGCCCTGATGTACCTGTGGCGCGGCAACCCGGTCGTCTACTACGGCGACGAGCAGGGCTTCGCGGGCACGGGCGGCGACAAGCTGGCCCGTCAGGACATGTTCGCCTCGAAGACGCCCGAGTACGCCACCGAGGACCTGGTCGGCAGCGACCGCACCGGCGCGGTGGACAACTTCCGCACCGACCACCCGCTGTACCGGCAGCTGCGCGACCTGGCGGACTTCGTCGACCGCGACCCGGTGTGGCGTGAGGGCAACCAGGAGCTCCGGCTCGTCCAGGGCGACGTGCTCGCGTTCAGCCGCACGGGCCGCACCCAGCAGGTCGAGCACCTGGTCGTGGCCAACGCCGGCACCGCGCCCGCGACCGTCGAGGTGCCCGCGTCGGGCCGGGGCTACCGCCCGATCTGGCCCGCCGCCGGCTCGCAGGTCAACGCCGCGGGCGGCAAGGTCACCGTGACCGTGCCCGCGTTGTCCGCCCTGGTGCTCAGGTCCACCGACAGGATCCCGTCCGCCGCGCCGACGCCCGCGTTGGCCGTGCCGGCGACCGGCACCGTGCTGGACGACCGGGTCGAGCTGCGCGCCGACGGCGTCACCTCGCCGTACGCGCAGGCCACGTTCGCCGCACGGGTCGAGGGCGAGCGCGACTGGCAGCTGCTCGGCACCGACGACGCCGCGCCGTACCGGGTGTTCGCCGACCTGGCGGCGCTGCCGGGCGCGGCCGTGGGCAAGGACGTCGAGCTGCGCGTGGTCGCCAAGGACGCCAAGGGCGCGTTGGGCGCGGACGGCGCGAAGGTCGGCCTGGTGGCCGCGCCCGCGGTCGAGCCGCCGACCGCCGTGACGTCCGACTGGCTGGTGGTGCACTACAACCGCCCGGCCGGCGACTACGACGGGTGGGGCCTGCACGCGTGGGGCGACGTCGAGAACGCGCCGACGTGGGACGCGCCGCTGCCGTTCGCGGGCGAGACGCCCTACGGCCGGTTCGCGTGGGTCAAGCTCAAGCCCGGTGCGCGGTCGGTCGGCGTCATCGCCCACCGCGGCGACGAGAAGGACACCGACGGCGACCGGTTCATCGACCCGAGCGCGACCCCGCAGGTGTGGCTCGAGCAGGGCCAGGCCGCCGTGCACGCCAGCGAGGTCGCCGCGACCGGCCAGGCCGTCATCACGCACACCGGTGGCGCGGCGGGGCTCGTGGTGCGCGCGGGCGGCGTCGACTACCCGTTCAGCGGGGGAGTGGCGACCGTGCCGGCGACGGCGCCCGTCGACTTCTCCGTGGTCCGCGGCGGCACGGTCGAGGCGACCGGTCGCACGGCGGGACGTGCGTGGGTGAACGGCGACAAGGTCCACGCGAGCCTGGCCGCCGCCCAGAACCGCGCGGTGATCCACTACAACCGGCCTGACGGCGACTACACCGACTGGACGCTCTACCACTGGACGGGATCGCTGGAGCCGAGCCCGGGCTGGAACCAGTCCCGCGTGCCGGACGGGACCGACGGGTTCGGCGTGTACTGGTCCGTCGCGCTGGAACCGGGCGCGGCCGGGCTGAACAACATCATCCACCGCGGTGACGCCAAGGACCCGGGACCGGACCAGTTCCTCGACGTCACGGGCACCGGGTACGAGGTCTGGTACGTCTCCGGCTCCACCAAGGCGGACGGGTCCATCTCCTACGTGCTGCCGCCGTCCGGTGGCGAGGGCGTGGACGACGACCTGACCAAGGCCAAGGCGATCTGGGTGTCGAAGGACCTGGTCGTGTGGGACGTGCCCGTGGTGCCGTCGGACGGCTACCGGCTGGAGCACGACGGCAAGGTGCTGCGGCTGGAGCCGTCGTCGGACGCCGTGCCCGCGAAGTTCCCGCACCTGCGGGGCAAGCCGGTGTTCCGGGTGCGCGACGGCGAGCGGCTGGACGAGGCGTTGCGCGGCAAGCTGTCCGCCGTGCACGTCGACTCGAACGGCGGCCTGCGGCACCGCACGGGCGTGCAGATCGCCGGCGTGCTGGACGACCGGTTCGCCGCCGCCGCGTCCGCGCTGACCTACGGGCCGACGTTCGACGGCGACCGCGTGACCGCGCGGTTGTGGGCGCCCACGGCGTCCTCCGTGAAGCTCCGGGTCTCCGACCAGCCCGGCGGCCCGGCGACGACGGTGGACCTGGCGCGGGACGACGCGTCCGGCTCGTGGTCGGCGTCCGGCGCGTGGCGGGACAAGTTCTACGTGTTCGAGGTGACCGTCGCCGGGCGCACGGTGACCGTGACCGATCCGTACTCGGTGGCGTTGGCGGTGAACTCGACGCACTCGCAGTTCGCCGACCTCGGCGACGCGCGCACCATGCCCGCCGACTGGGCCGGGCACGTGGCCCGCGGCCTGGACGGCGACCCGACCGAGCACGGCATCACCGAGCTGCACGTGCGGGACTTCTCGATCGGCGACACGTCCGTCCCGGAGTCCGACCGCGGCACGTACAAGGCGTTCACGCACTCGTCGTCGATCGGCATGGCGCACCTGCGCGAGCTGGCGGCGGCGGGGCTGGACACCGTGCACCTGCTGCCGACGTTCGACATCGCCACCATCCCGGAGAAGCGCTCGGACCAGCAGCGGCCGGCGTGCGACCTGGCGTCGTTGCCCGCGGACTCGCCGCAACAGCAGTCCTGCCTGACCGGTGTCGCCGCGAAGGACGGCTTCAACTGGGGCTACGACCCGTACCACTACGACGTGCCCGAGGGCTCTTACGCCACGGACGACGCGCAGACCGGGTGGGCGCGCTCCAAGCAGTACCGCGAGATGGTGAAGTCGTTGCACGACAACGGGAACCGCGTGGTGGTGGACGTGGTCTACAACCACACGGCCGCCGCCGGTGACGCGCCGACGTCCGTGCTGGACAAGGTGGTGCCGGGGTACTACCAGCGGCTCGACCTCGACGGCGCCGTGGCCAATTCGACGTGCTGCGCCAACACCGCGACCGAGAACGCCATGATGGGCAAGCTCGTCGTGGACTCGGTCGTGCGCTGGGCCCGGCTGTACAAGGTGGACGGGTTCCGGTTCGACCTGATGGGGCACCACCCGAAGGCGAACGTCCTGGCCGTGCGGGCGGCGCTGGACGCGTTGACCGTCGAGCGCGACGGCGTGGACGGGCGCAAGATCCGGATCTACGGCGAGGGCTGGGACTTCGGCGAGGTCGCCGGCAACGCCCGGTTCGAGCAGGCCACGCAGGCGAACCTGGCCGGGACGGGCATCGGCACGTTCAGCGACCGGCTGCGCGACGCGGTGCGCGGCGGCGGGCCGTTCGACGCCGACCCGCGCGTGCAGGGGCTGGCGTCCGGGCTCGCGGGCGACCCGAACGGTTCCCCGGCCAACGGCGACGTGACCGCGCGGCTGGCCAACTACACCGACCTGGTGAAGCTGGGCATGGCGGGCAACATGGCGTCCTACCGGTTCCAGTCCACTGGTGGTGGGGTGGTCTCGGGGCGTGATGTGACGTACAACGGCTCACCCGCCGGGTACACCGGCGCGCCGGCCGACGTGATCACGTACGTGGACGCGCACGACAACGAGACGTTGTTCGACTCGCAGGCGTTCAAGCTGCCCGCGGGCACGTCCATGGCCGACCGCGTGCGGATGCAGAAGGTGGCCCTCGCCCCGGTCCTGCTGGGCCAAGGCCAACCGTTCATGCACGCCGGCGCGGAGTTCCTGCGCTCCAAGTCGTTGGACCGCAACAGCTACGACTCCGGCGACTGGTTCAACCGCTACGACCCGTCGTTGCGGGACAACGGCTTCGGCCGCGGCCTCCCACCGGCCGCGGACAACGAGGACAAGTGGCCCTACGCCGCCCCGCTCCTGGCCGACACCGCGCTGAAGCCGTCTTCGGATGACATGCGTGCGGCGGTGGACAACACCCTGGAACTCCTCCGCATCCGCAAGTCTTCGCCGCTGTTCACCTTGAACGACTCGGCACTCGTGCAGCAGAAGCTGTCGTTCCCGACCGCCGAGCCGGGCATCGTCGCGGCGCTCTTGGACGACACGGCGGGCCCGGACACCGACCCGTCCCTGAACGGCCTCCTGGTGATCATCAACCCCTACCCGACCACGAAGTCCCTCTCCGTGCCGGGCAACTGGCAGAACCACCCCCTGGCCACCGACAAGGCCACCATCGCCAACGGTTCGATCACCGTGCCCGCGCGCTCGGTGACCATCCTGACCCGCTAGTCCGGCGAGGTGCTCGGCGCGCGGGCCCCGTGCGCCGAGCACCTCACCGCCGAACCGTCACCGGTGGCTGCGCCGATCGGTGAACCGGGAAGCGTGGATGCCGCCGTAGAGGCGCATCCACGGCGCGATCTCGTCCGCGCCGCAATCGGGCACGCACCACCCGCAGTACTTGCCGGAGGGGCAGTAGCAGCCCCGCGGGTAAGCCTTGACCAGCGTCCGCTCGGGCATCGCGGCGCGCGACCGGTGGACGACGGGTCCCTGCGCGCCTACGACCGCATCGACCGTGCCGAGATCGAGCAGATCAAGAACCACGTGTTCGAGGACCTGCACCCGTTGGAAGGCGTCGACGGCGGCACGGTGATGGCTCGCTTCGACCCCAACCCCGACATGGCGGAGGCGTGGCTGAGGTTGCGATCAGGGCGGGCGCAACCATCGGACATCGCCCTGCTCGAACACGAGCTCGCCGAGGCGCGATACTGGCAGCAGAACCCGAACGCCTCGTACAAGGACGCTCACGCGGCGGCCAACGAAGTGTCGCGGTGGGAGACCCGGATCCCACCCGCGTCCGATGAGGACTACAGCAGGCCTTGGAGGTGATCGCGTTGGCGATGCTCGTGTACCTGGACAAGGAAAGCGAAACCGAAGCCGAGGCGCGCTACCGGTTCCACACCGACGGCGGCGCGGACCGCTACCTCGTGCTGGACAAGCGGTCGGAGGTGATCTCGCCCGACGACGGCAACCGCGATGGCGTGTTCCGCGCCGCGGCCACCAAGCTGGCCAGGACCTGGCTCAGCACCGGGTCGGCGCCGGACCGGCTGATCCACCAGAGCTGACAGCCCGACGGTCGTGGTGCGACACCGCGAGCAGCCGCAGCAGCACGAACAGCACGGCGGCTCCGGTGAGGGCGGTGCCCAGGCGGGGCTTGTCGGTGGCCACGACCGGCACTATCGCAGCTCCGGCTACCCTTGACCGAGTTGCACAATCCCGCACGAAGGAGTACCGACCGCCGTGAGCGAGCGCACCCTGGTCCTGGTCAAGCCCGACGGCGTCAGCCGCGGCCTGGTCGGCGAGGTCATCTCCCGCATCGAGCGCAAGGGCCTGCACCTGGCCGCGCTGGAACTGCGCACCGTGGACCGCGCGACCGCCGAGCAGCACTACGCCGAGCACGACGGCAAGCCGTTCTTCGCCGACCTGGTCGAGTTCATCACCGGCGGCCCGCTGGTCGCCATGGTGGTGGAGGGCACGCGGGCGATCGCGGCGTTCCGCCAGCTGGCCGGCGGCACCGACCCGGTCGAGAAGGCCACCCCCGGCACGATCCGCGGCGACTTCGGCCTGGAGGTCCAGTTCAACCTGGTCCACGGCTCGGACTCGCCGGAGTCGGCCGAGCGCGAGATCAAGCTCTGGTTCCCGAACCTCTGAGCTGACCCGTGCCGACGGCCCGGACGCCCCAGCGGTGTCCGGGCCGTCGGTGTGTCGGGACTAACCGCCGACCGCGGCACGCACCGGTGACGAGCCGAGACCACCCGCGGCCGAGCCGTGCAGCACGACGCCCTCGCGGTGGCCCAGCGGCAAGTACATGCGCACGTCGTCGAACCGGAAGTCCCCCACCGCGATCACGTTCGGCAGGCGGCCCCACTCGCGGAAGCCCAGGCTCTCGTACAGCTGGATCGCGCCGTGGTTGTTCCCCCGCACGCCGAGCGTCAGCATCTCCAACCCCGCCGCACGCGCGTGCTCGACGACCGCGCCCAGGAGCCGCGCGCCCAGCCCGAGCCCACGTGCCGCCGGGTGCGCGGTGACCCGCCGCACCTCGGCCATGTGCTCGAACACCTCGCTCTCGGACCGCCGCCACGTCGCCGTGCCGCGCAGCACGCCGTCCACCCGCGCCACGACGAGCGCACCGTCGGAAGGCGACGCGAGCACGCTGTCCAGCCACGCGTCGGTCTCCGCGCGCCCCGGCGGTTCGCGCCAGCCGATGGCGCCACCGGCGGCCACCACGGCGTGCAGCACCTCGTGCACCTCGGACCGAAGTCGTTCGTCGGCCGCCACCGGCCAACTCAGCTCGATGTCCACGGCGCCACCCTAAAACGGTTCCGAGAATGTCGGACCCCGCCGCTAACGTGACGAACGTGACCCCCACCCTCGTCCACGCCAACGGCCTGACCAAGCACTTCGGCTCCTTCGAAGCCGTCCGGGGCATCGACGTCGAGGTGAGCAAGGGCGAGGCGTTCGGCTTCCTCGGCCCCAACGGCGCGGGCAAGTCCTCGACCATGCGGATGGTGTCGTGCGTGTCACCCCGCACCGGTGGCGACCTGCGGGTGCTGGGCCTGGACCCGGACACCGACGGCCCGAGGATCCGCGCCCGCATCGGCGTCGTGCCGCAGCAGGACAACCTCGACACCGAGCTCACCGTCCGGCAGAACCTCCAGGTCTACGGCCGCTACTTCGGCCTGTCCCGGGCCGCGGTGCGCGAGCGCGCCGTCGAGCTGATGGACTTCGCCCAGCTCACCGACCGCGCCGACGCCGAGGTGGAGCCGCTGTCGGGCGGCATGAAGCGGCGGCTCACCATCGCCCGCTCCCTGGTCAACGACCCCGACCTGCTGCTGCTCGACGAGCCGACCACGGGCCTGGACCCGCAGGCGCGCCACCTGCTGTGGGACCGGCTGTTCCGGCTCAAGCAGTCCGGCGTCACGCTGATCATCACCACGCACTACATGGACGAGGCCGAGCAGCTGTGCGACCGGCTGGTGGTGATGGACGGCGGTCGGATCGCGGCCGAGGGCTCGCCGTCCGAGCTGATCCGCCGCTACTCGACCAAGGAGGTGCTCGAGCTGCGCTTCCCGCCGGGTGAGCAGAGCGCCGACGAGGTGCGTGACCTGGCCGAACGGGTCGAGGTGCTGCCCGACCGGGTCCTGCTCTACACCCCCGACGGCGACGCGGCGCTGGCCGCGGTCCACGCGCGGGGCGTGCGGCCGGTGTCCAGCCTGGTGCGCCGCAGCACGTTGGAGGACGTGTTCCTGCGCCTGACCGGCCGGACGTTGGTGGACTGAGATGAGCGCGCACGTCGTCGGCTCGTGGCGCGCCGCGCTGATCGCGGTGGAGCACCACTGGACCTGGTACCGCCGCAACTGGCGGGCCACGGTGATCTCGAACTTCTTGCAGCCCGTGCTGTTCCTGCTGGCCATGGGCATCGGTTTCGGCTCGCAGGTGCGGGAGGGCGCGGCCACCGGCGGCTACCCGTACCTGGTGTTCCTCGCGCCCGCCCTGCTGGTCGTCACCGCCGTGCAGAACGCCATGTTCGAGTCCACCTGGGTGGTCTTCTCGGCGTTCAAGTGGCAGCGCACGTACCTGGCGACGGTGTCCACCCCGGTCACGCCCGCGCAGGTGCTCAACGGCCAGCTGCTGTGGATCGCGCTGCGCCTGGCGGCGGGCACCGCCGTGTTCCTCGGCATCGCCGTGGCCCTGGGCGCGATCACCAGCCCGTCGGCGGTGCTGGCCGTGCCGTTCGCCACGCTGGCGGGCATGGCGTTCAGCGCGCCCGTGGTCGCCTACTCCGCCACCAGGGAGAAACCGGACTCGTTCAACGCGATCTTCCGCTTCCTGCTGCTGCCGATGACCCTGTTCACCGGCGCGTTCTTCCCACTGGCCCAACTGCCCGGCTGGGTGCACCCGCTGGCCTGGCTCACCCCGGTCTGGCACGGCATCGAGCTGGCCCGCGGCGCGACGTTCGGCACCCTGCGCCTGCTGCCCGCCCTGGGCCACGTCGCCTACCTGTCGGCCCTGCTCGCGCTCGGCGTCGTCCTGGGCCGCCGCTACTTCCACCGGAGGCTGGCCGTATGACCAACGAGACCTCCACGACCGACCTGGTCGAGCCCAGCCGGCCGGTCACGCCGCGCACTGGCGCGGGCCTGCTGCTGCGGGTCGTGCCGCCCGGCCTGTACGCGGGCCGCGCGCACGTCCTGGTCGAACGCTCGTACCTGGTCAGCAGGCGTGGCTGGATGTCGGTGATCTCCGGCTTCTTCGAGCCGCTGTTCTTCCTGTTCTCCCTCGGCTACGGCCTGGGCCAGCTGGTCACCACGGTCGACGGCCCCGGCGGGCCGATGCCGTACGCCGTGTTCGTCGCGCCCGCCCTGCTGGCCGCCTCGGCGATGAACGGCGCGGTGTTCGAGGCGACGTTCAACCTGTTCTTCAAGTTCAAGTACGCCAAGACCTACGACGCCGTGCTGGCCACCCCGCTCGGCCCGGTCGACATCGCCCTCGGCGAGGCGGCCTGGTGCCTCATCCGCGGCGGCCTGTACTCGGCCGGCTTCATCGTGGTCATGCTCGGGTTCGGGCTCATCGGCTCGCCGTGGGCGCTGCTGGCGCTGCCCGCGTGCCTGCTGGTCGCGCTGGCGTTCGCGGCGGTCGGCATGGCGGCGGCGACCTACCTGCGCTCCTGGCAGGACTTCGACCTCGTGCAGCTGGCCGTGATGCCGCTGTTCCTGTTCTCGACCACGTTCTACCCGCTGTCGGTCTACCCGGGGTGGTTGCAGACCGTGGTCCAGTGGACACCGCTCTACCACGCGATCGAGCTGATGAGGGCCCTGACCACGGGTTATGTCGGCTGGGGCGCGTTGACGCACGTCGCGTACTTCGCGGTGATGGTGGTCGTGGGGGTGGTCGTCGCCGCACGCAGGCTCGGCAAGTTGCTGCTGACCTGACCTGGTTGAACACTGGACGAACCCCGAGTACCGGAGGTCGTCATGGACGTCATCGCACTCATCGGCCGGATCCTGTTCGTCTTCCTGTTCTTCGGCTCCGCGATGGGCCACCTCACGCAGACCGAAGCCATGGCCGGCTACGCCGCGTCCAAGGGCGTCCCGTCGGCGAAAGCCGCCACGTTCGGCAGCGGCGTGCTCATGGTCGTCGCCGGGTTGATGCTGCTCCTGGGCGTGTGGGCGGATCTCGGCGCGCTGCTGCTGGTGCTGTTCCTGCTGCCGACGGCGTTCCTCATGCACAACTTCTGGAAGGAGACCGACCCGCAGACCAAGCAGGTCGAGATGATCCAGTTCAACAAGGACGTGGCCCTCGCGGGCGGCGCGTTGATGTTCTTCGGCCTGTACGCGGGCCCGGGGTCCGAGCTGGGCCTCACCATCACCGGACCGCTGTTCTGACGCGTGCGGGCACTGCCGTTACCCTGGTCGGCGTGAGTGTCGAGTCGGTCTTCCCCGCCCTGGAACCCCTGCTGCCGAGGGTGTCCAAGCCGGTGCAGTACGTCGGCGGGGAACTCAACGCCACCGTGAAGGACTGGGACGCCGCCGCGGTGCGGTGGGCGTTGATGTACCCGGACGCCTACGAGGTGGGGCTGCCCAACCAGGGCGTCATGATCCTGTACGAGGTCCTCAACGAGCAGCCGGACGTGCTGGCCGAGCGGACCTACGCGGTGTGGCCCGACCTCGAGAAGCTGATGCGCGAGCACGGCGTGCCGCAGTTCACCGTCGACGGGCACCGGCCGGTCGGCGCGTTCGACCTGCTCGGGGTGAGCTTCGCGACCGAGCTGGGCTACACGAACCTGCTCAACGCGCTCGACCTGGCCGGCATCCCGATCCACGCCGCTGACCGCACCGAGGACCACCCCATCGTGGTGGCGGGCGGGCACGCGGCGTTCAACCCGGAGCCGATCTCGCCGTTCGTCGACGCGGCGGTGCTCGGCGACGGCGAGGAAGCCGTCCTGGAGATCACCGACATCGTCCGCGCGTGGAAGGCCGAGGGCCGTCCCGGCGGTCGGGACGAGATCCTGACCAGGCTCGCCGAGACCGGCGGCGTGTACGTGCCCCGGTTCTACGACGTCGAGTACCTGCCCGACGGCCGCATCCAGCGCGTGGTGCCCAACCGCGAACGCGTGCCGTACCGGGTGTTCAAGCGGACCACGATGGACCTCGACGCGTGGCCGTACCCGAAGCAGCCGCTGGTGCCGCTCGCGGAGAGCGTGCATGAGCGGATGAGCGTGGAGATCTTCCGCGGCTGCACGCGCGGCTGCCGGTTCTGCCAGGCGGGCATGATCACCCGCCCGGTGCGCGAGCGGTCGATCGAGGGCATCGGCGCGATGGTGCAGCGCGGCCTGGAGGCGACCGGGTTCGAGGAGGTCGGCCTGCTGTCGCTGTCCAGCGCGGACCACTCGGAGATCGCCGAGATCACCAAGGGCCTCGCCGACCGCTACGAGGGCACGAACACCAGCCTGTCGCTGCCGTCGACCCGGGTGGACGCGTTCAACATCGACCTGGCCAACGAGCTGTCCCGCAACGGCCGCCGCTCGGGCCTGACGTTCGCGCCCGAGGGTGGCAGCGAACGCCTCCGCCGCGTGATCAACAAGATGGTGTCGGAGGAGGACCTGATCCGCACGGTCAGCGCGGCGTTCGGCGCGGGTTGGCGGCAGGTGAAGCTGTACTTCATGTGCGGTCTGCCCACCGAGACCGACGACGACGTGGTCCAGATCGCCGAGATGGCCAAGAACGTCATCCGCGCGGGCCGCGAGGTGTCCGGCCGCAAGGACGTCCGCTGCACGATCTCCATCGGCGGGTTCGTGCCCAAGCCGCACACGCCGTTCCAGTGGGCCGCGCAGTGCGACCCGGAGACCGTGGACAACAGGCTGCGCCTGCTGCGCGAGGCGGTGAACTCCGACCGCTCGCTCGGCCGCAACATCGGCATGCGCTACCACGACGGCAAGCCGTCGCTGATCGAAGGGCTGCTCTCGCGCGGCGACCGGCGCATCGGCCTGGTGATCGAACGGGTGTGGCGCGAGGGCGGCCGGTTCGACGGCTGGTCCGAGCACTTCTCCTACGACCGCTGGGTCGCGGCGGCCGAGGCCGAGCTGCCGCCGTTGGGCGTGGACCTGGCCTGGTTCACCACGCGTGAGCGCGAGGAGCTGGAAGTCCTGCCCTGGGACCACTTGGACTCGGGCCTGGACAAGGAATGGCTCTGGGCGGACTGGCAGGACGCGCTGGACGAGCGCGAGCAGGACGACTGCCGCTGGACGCCGTGCTTCGACTGCGGCGTGTGCCCGGCGATGGGCACCGACATCGAGGTCGGGCCGACGGGGCGGACGCTGCTGCCGATCTCGCCGGTGGGCAAGGGCTCCCCGGTGCGCAACCCGGAGCTGACGGCCCGGAGCTGACGGCCTGGGGTCGACGGCTCACGGGCTGGCAGTTCACGGGCGGGCTTCGGCTGCGTCGACCCGGATCGCGCGCATCGGGCACACGCGCGCCGCCGCACGCACCTGCGGCGCCTGGTCGGCGTCGGGGTTGCGCGCGTAGCGCAGCCGCCCGTCGTCCAGCACCCGGAACACGCCCGGCGCCTGCGCCTGGCACAACGCGTAGTGCCGGCACCGCCCGTGGTCGACCGCGACCCGGACACCGGCGGGCTCGTCCCGGACCGGTGGCGGTGGCGGCGGATCGGCCTCGACCACACCGATCCGCACCAGCACCCGCGGCGGCAGGAACCGCAGCACGGTCAGCGTGACCGCGGGCATCAGCACGGTTATGCCACCCAGCCACACCACGGCGACGTGCCCGCTCGCCGAAGCTCCCAGCCACGCGTGCATCGCGCCGAGCCACACGCCCACGTACGCGAGCCGGTGCACGCGCAGCCAGTCGCGGTAGAACACCGTGCGCTGCAACGCGGCCGTCACCGACGCGGCCAGCATGAGCTCCAGCCCGACCACGCCGAGCGCGTGCCGCACCTCGCCGCCGCCGACGAGCGGCACCAGCAGCTGGTAGGCCGCCAGGGAGCCGTTGTCCAGCAACAGGAACGACACCGCGTGCGACACGGCCAGGACCACCGCGAACGTCGCCAGCACCTGGTGCGTGGCGCGCAACGCGGCCCGGCCGGTGATCCGGCGGACCCAGCCGGTGGCGGTGAGCACGCCCCAGCACGCGGCCAGGCACATCGCCACGTACGCCAGCCGACCGGACAGCGCGGCGACCTCCCACACCCCGACGTCGTGTCCCGAGACCGCGAGCACCACGTGCACACCCCCTGTTAATGGCGTGGTACACCCTCTGAAGAGGAACTACGAACGTCGGGTGCGACGGTTCACGTAAGGTTCAATCAAGACATGTGATCTACATCACATGATCGATCTCCGGTAGCTCCGGCGGTGATCCCGAGTTGTAGTACCTTCGCGGAAGTCTCATTCGCCCCGCCGCGCGTGAACTCCGGGAGGTCGATTGCCCATGAATTCAGCGGGCAGTGTCGGAATGGGTGGCGAGCGGTCCGGTGAAGAACTCGTCACCACGCTGTACGAGCAGTTCAAAGGTGGGTTGTACGCCCACGTGCTCGGCCTGACCAACCGTGATCGGCAGTGGGCCGAGGACGTGGTCCAGGAGACGTTGATCCGTGCGTGGCAGAACGCCGAGACGCTGGTCCGCGACCCGCGGATGCTGCGCGGCTGGCTGCTCACCGTGGCCGGGAGGATCGTCATCGACGGGTGGCGCACGAGGCGGGCCAGACCCCGCGAAGTGGAGCTGACCAGCCCGGACACCGTCGAGGTGCCCGACCAGACCGAGCAGCGGCTGTCCGTCATGGTGCTCAACGACGTGATCGGCAGGCTGGGCGAGGAGCACCGCGCCGCGATCTACGAGACCTACGTGCGCGGTCGCACGGTGCGTGAGGCGGCGGTGGTGCTCGGCATACCGGAGGGCACCGTGAAGTCGCGGGTCTACACCGCGATGAAGATCCTCCGCCGGGCGTTGCGGGAGTGGCACTGAGAAAGGCCGTCACCGGTCGACCGGAAGAAATTCGACGAGCACGGCGCGCGCATTCTTCGCGAGGCCGGCGAATCGGCTCGCGGGAAGTCGGGACTCGATTCTTCTCGACGTCCGGCGTCGCGTCTCTACGGAGGGCACCGAAGGAAATTCCGCGACCGCCATCGCGATCCTTCGGTACCGAAGGGACTGGACAGGCGTCCTACCGTGGTGGTCGGCGATCCACCGCCCCGGCTGCGCCGCAGCAGATCGGAGTTCTCCGGTGACGGCATCGAACCCGACCGTGCCCGGCCGGGACCGCGAACTGCGCGCCGCCCGCTCGGCGCTGCGGGACGTGCTCGCCGGCCGGACCACGAGCCTGCTGGTCACCGGTGAGATCGGCATCGGCAAGTCGGCCCTGCTGCGCGCCATCGCCGACGACGCGCGCGACCTCGGCTTCACGGTGGCGACCGCGACCGGGGCACGGCTGGAGAGCGACCTGCGCGGCGGCGTGATCACCAGGCTGGCGCAGGGCCTGCACGACGGCCCGGCCGAGCCTCTGGACTGGTTCCACCGCGTGGTCCTTTCCGCGCTCGGCCGCGGGCCGCTGCTGCTGGCCGTGGACGACGTCGACCTGTCCGACAGCTGGTCCCTGCGCTGCCTGGCGTTCGTGCTGCGCCGGGTCGCCGACCGGCCGTTGGCGGTCCTGCTGGCCGCCACCACGGGCCAGTCGCCGGTCGGCGAGGTGACGCTGCCCGAACTGGTGGCCGCGCACCACGAGCACGTCGAGCTGACCGGCCTGGACGTGCCGGCGGTCGCCGCGCTGGTCGGTGACGCGCCCGCGGCGGCCTGCCGCGAGGTGACCAGGGGCAACCCCAAGCTGCTGCGGGCGTTGGCCGGGCAGTTGCGGCCCGGCGCCACGGCGGCCGACGTGCACGCGCTCGGCTCGGCGAAGATCGGCGCGGCGCTGCGGGTGCGGCTGGGTCGTTACGAGGGCGCGTCGGAGGTGGTGCGCGCGGCGGCCGTGCTGGGGGAGGACGCGACCGTGGGCCGGCTGGCCGCGATGGCGGACGTCGAACCCCGGCGCGCGCTGCGGCTCATCGACGGCCTGGTGCGGCTGTGCGTGTTCCGCGACGACCACGTCCTCGGCTTCGCCCACGCGTACCTGCGCAACGCCGTGCTGGCCGATCTGCCGGTCGCCACCAGGGCCGCCGACCACGCGCGCGCCGCCGTGCTGCTGAGGGACGAGGGCGCTCCCGATCGGCGGATCGCCGAACACCTGCGCGGAGCGCGCGCTGTGCCGCTCCCGTGGGGTGTGGAGATCCTGCGCCGCGCGGCACGGGAGGCGACCTACGACGACCGCTTGGACGCCGCGCAGGACTACCTGGAGCGAGCGCTGGAGGAACGCCTGTCCTCCGACGAACGGCTCGCCGTGCAGCTCGAACTCGTGCACATCACGTTCCTGGTCGACCCGGCCGCGGGCATGGACCGGCTCCGGGACGCGCTGGCGCACGCCGACGACGCCCGCTCCGCCGCCGGGCAGGCCGTCACCATGCTGCTGCGGCTGTGCAGCGGACCGGAAGCCCGGCTGGCGGTGTCCATCGGCCTGCAACTGGTGTCCCGCCTCACGTCGCAGGAGCACGACGAGTCGTGGGAGCTGCGGGTCCTCGCCTACCTGGCCAGCGCGGGCAACAACGTCGGCCTCGCGTTGCGCGCCAGCACGTTCACCGACGAGCTGGAATCGGAGGTGCCGCGCTCGCCGAGGCTGCGGCAGGTCCACTCCGCGTTGCTGTCGCTCGGGCACGCGTTGCGCGGCGAGTCGGCCGAGGACGCCGTCCGGCACGCGGCCGAGGCGTTGGCAGGCGACCGGGTCGACGTGTTCGTCCAGCCGTTCGTGTTCACCGTCAGCACGTGCTTCATGGCCGACGCGCCCGACCTGTCCGAGCGGTTCCGCCGCATGATCGGCAGCGAGGCCGAGCCGCACGACTACCACCTGCGCAAGGGCACCGTCGTGTCGATGGCGCACGGCATGGACTTCCTCGCCCGCGGCGACCTGGTGCGCGCCAAGACGTTCCTCAAGTGGCAGCTGCGGCTGTTCGACGAGCTGGGCGCGGTCGCGGTGTGCCCCATGGCGATCCTGTGCGCGGCCAGGCTGGCGGAGGTGCTGGTCGACCTCGGCCGGTTCGACGAGGCCCGGGACCTGCTGGCGCGCCACGGTTTCGCCGACGAGCTGCCCGAGCTGTTCCAGCACAACGTGACGCTGTTCGCGCGGGGCAGGCTCAAGCTCGCCACCGACGACCCGGCCGGGGCGCTCGCGGACCTGCTCGAGTGCGGCCGGAGGCTCACCGCGTCCAAAGTAGACAGTCCGGCGGTCCTGCCCTGGCGGTCCTCGGCCGTGCGGGCGCACCTGGCGCTGGGACGACGTGAGGCCGCCGCCCGGCTGGCCGCCGAGGACCTCGCCCGCGCCAAGCGCTGGGGCACGCCCCGGGCCATGGGCGCCGCGCTGGTCTCGGTCGGGCTCACCACCGACGACGAAGCCGCCACCCGGGCGTTGCTCAAGGCGGTGGACTACCTGACCGGATCGGTCGCCCGGCTGCTGCACGCCGAGGCGTTGCTCGAACTGGGCGCCCGACTGCGCCGCCGCGGCCAGGCCGAACGCGCCATCCCGCACCTGCGGCTGGCCGTCGAGCTCAGCGCCCGGTGCGAGTCCAAGCCGCTGATCCGCCGTGCCGCGGCGGAGCTGCGCGCGTGCGAGCCGGCCACCGCGCACGGCACCGCGCACGGGCTGACGAAGCAGGAGACCCGCGTCGCCGGCATGGCCGCGCAGGGCCTGACCAACCGGCAGATCGCCGAAGCCCTGTTCCTCACCCGCCGGACGGTCGAGCTGCACCTGTCCGGCGCCTACCGCAAGCTCGGCATCGCCGGTCGCGCGGACCTGGCCGGCGCGTTGCGCCGCCACCAGGACCAGTACTCCGCCTGACCTACTCCCGCACGGCGGCGAGCGCGTCGACCATGCCGTGGCCGTAGAAGCCGTTGTACTCCGAGTGGCCCGTGCAGAACGCGTCCTGCACGCCCGTGCCGTTGAGGTCGTAGTCCGGCGGGCACGGCACCGTCTCCGCCTGCGCGTTGAGCATCTTCGACAGGTCCAGCGGGGTGGCGCCGGGGTGCGAGGAGGCGAGCAGCGCCGCCACCCCGGACACGTGCGGCGCGGCCATCGACGTGCCGCACGAGTAGTCGTACCCGGCGGCCGGCACGGTCGACAGCACGCACCCGCCCTGCCCGTCGTCCGGCGCCTGCCTGCGGTCGCCGCCGGGCGCGGTCACGTCCACCGCGCCGAGCCCGTAGGAGCTGTACCCGGCCTTCACCTTGTCCGCGCCCACCGACGACACCGCCACCACGTTGCGCAGCTGCGCCGGCAGCACCAGGCACGTGTTGTCCACCGGCCGCGGCTTGACGTCCTCCGGCGCGGCGTTGGTCGGGCTCAGGACGTCCCGGCCCGGCTTGGTCAGGTCGGCCGCCGCGTTGCCCGCCGCCGCCACCGTCAGCACGCCGCGGCCGGACGCGTGGTCCACCGCCCGCCGCACCGCCTCGTAGACCACGGACTGGCCCTGCTCGTCCTGGCAGGTGAACACCCACGGGTCGATGAAGTAGCTGTTGTTGGTGATGGTCATGCCCCGTTCGGCGGCCCACATGAACCCGCACACCGCGTACTCGGGGTAGATGAACCCGGCGTCGTCCACGACCTTCACCGAGGCGATCCGCACGCCCGGCGCCACCCCCGTCGTGCCGAGGCCGTCGTCGGCCGCCGCGACCGTGCCCGCGACGTGCGTGCCGTGCCCGGACGTCGTCGGCGCCCAGGCGGCGGGTGACGGGTCCGCCACGCCGGTCGTGCAGCCGGCGGACAGCGCCGGGTCCAGCGCGCCGACCAGGTCGGGGTGCGTCGGGTCGATGCCCGAGTCGAGCACGCCCACCACCACGTCCCGGCTGCCCGTGCTCACCGCGTGCGCCTCGGCCGCCCGGATCAGGTCCATGTCCCACTGCTCGGCCGTGCGGTCCGCCGTGCCGCCCGCGGCGCGCGCTCCGGCCGTCTCGTCGTCCTTCTTCTTCTGCCTGGCGGGTGCGCCGTTGCGCTTCGACAGGCCGTCGGCCTGCGCGCTGTACGCCCGGTCGGGGCCGATGTGCCGCCCGAACCGGGGGTCCGGCGAGACGGCCACGGCCACCGCGATCTGCGGGTAGTAGTGGGCGGTCGTGCCGCACGCGGCGGTGATCTGGGCGTCGGCCAGCGGCGCGCTGGTGCCGGGGGCGAACACGACCAGGTAGCGCAGCGTCGGACCGGGCTGGACGCAGTCGACCGCGGCGGCCCGCGTCTCGGGCTCGGCCGCGGCCGCAGTCACCGAGAAGCAGCCGGACGCGAGCAGCGCCGCGCTGACCGCGACCGCTTGGGCGCGGCGGTGCAGAGGCACGGGGGACCTCCAGGCTGGACCGGTGACGGGGGAGCCGTCGAGCCGACGTCAGGGCGAACCGTCGATCGGAGTGCTGGTGCCGGACCGTAGCCAGACCGGGCGGAGCAGACAAGCGCAACGGTGCCGAACAGGTCCAAGGTACCGTCCTCGTGGAGTAGGAGCGTGGACCGTCGGGGTGCTCACCCCGTCGCGGGCCACCCGGCACCCAAGGGGAGTAGCACTGAGCCGCCAGCAGCAGCCCAACCCGTCGGCCGCACCTGTGCAGAAGCTCCGACTGCGCTACGCCAAACGCGGTCGGCTGCGGTTCACGTCACACCGTGACATCGCGCGCACGTTCGAGCGCGCGCTGCGTCGGGCAGGCGTCCCCATGGCCTATTCCCAGGGCTTCAGCCCTCACCCGAAGGTGTCATGGGTCGGCGCGGCGCCCACGGGCGTGGCGAGCGAGGCCGAGTACGTCGAGGTGTCCGTCGTCGACCAGGTCGACCCGGAGGCGCTGCGGACCGCCTTGGACGCCGTGCTGCCGCCCGGGTTGGACGTGCTGGAGGTCGTCCAGTCCGCCGGCGGCACGCTGCCCGAGCGGATCGAGGCCAGCGCGTGGCGGGTCGAGCTGCCCGGCGTGTCGCCCGAAGAGCTGACCGAAGCCGTGACCGCGCTGATGGGCTCGGCATCCGTCGAGGTCGAGCGGCTGACCAAGGACGGGAAGAAGATCGTGGACGTGCGGCCGGCGATCGTGTCGGCCGAGGTCGAGGCGCATTCGAGCGACGCCGGACACGATGCACGAGATTTGTCACAGCCGTGTGGGATACTCATGACGGTCGTACGGCAGACAACCCCTACCGTGAGGCCCGACGACGTGCTGAGTGCGCTCCGAGTCGTCGCCGACCTGGTTCCGCCGGTCCCCGCGAAGGCGACCCGGATGGCGCAGGGGCGGCTGGACGATGAAGGCGGCCTGGTCGACCCGCTTGCCCTGGACAGGGCGGCGGAGGTCTGACCGGGCGGTGTCGGAGCGGCGCTGACGGCGTCGTCGAAAGTGTTATAGGACCTGCTGTGCCGCGTGCCCCACGGGTGCGCGCCACAGCGCGAGGCAAGGATTCCCGCCGCCAGCCGCGGCGGTGAGTGGACAAGAGAGGCCCCTGCGCGGCCGCGTCGGTTGGGACGCGCCCGGGGGCGGAGGAGCTGCATTGTCGAACACGGAAAAGCCTGCCGGCGCCGCCGGCGGGGGTAACGCCACACCCGGACACCCGGATCTGGCGGACCTGCCCGCCAAGCTGCGGGTGCACGCGCTGGCCAAGCTGCTCGGCGCGAGCAGCAAGGACGTGGTGGCCGCCCTCGCCGACCTCGGTGAGACGGTGAAGGGCGCGCAGTCCAGCGTGAGCCGCGATCTCGCGCTCAAGGTCGCCGAGAGCCTCCTGAACTGGGACGACATCGTCACCGGGGAGGTGGACGAGCAGACCGAGGAACCGGTGCGGGTGGCCCGCGAGGTCGCGCCGCTGGTGCCGCTGTTCGCGCCGCCGTCCGCGGTGTTCCTGCCGCCGACCCCGGTGGTCAAGGAAGCCCCGGTCAGTCGGGACGAGGACCTCGACGAGACCGAGGAAGACACCGACGAGCACGCAGCCGCCGACGACGCCGGCGACGAGGGCGAAGGCCGCCGCCGCCGCCGTCGTGGCCGCCGTGGCCGCGGTCGCGGCAAGGGCGTCGGCGACGAGAACGGCGACGACGAGAACGGCGAGGAGCAGGCCGAGGCGGTCGAAGCCGAGGCCGAGACCGCCGACGAGGCGTCGGCCGAGGACGAGGGCCCCGGCAGCCGCCGCCGTCGGCGTCGCCGTCGCCGCAAGACCGGCGCCGACGAAGAGGCCGCGCCGAGCGAGGACGACCCGCCGAACACGGTCGTCCACGTCCGCGAGCCCAGCCGCGACGCCCGTGACGACAAGGCCGACTCCGAGGCCGCGCAGAACGAGGTGCGCAGCGTCCGCGGGTCGACCCGGCTCGAGGCCAAGCGCCAGCGCCGCCGTGACGGCCGCGAGGCCGGTCGCCGCCGTGCCCCCGTGCTGTCCGAGGCCGAGTTCCTGGCCCGCCGCGAGGCCGTGGAGCGCACGATGGTGGTGCGCGAGCGCGGCGACCGCACGCAGATCGGGGTGCTGGAGGACGGCGTCCTGGTCGAGCACTTCGTGACCTCGTCGGGCACCGGCTCGCTGGTCGGCAACGTCTACCTCGGCCGGGTGCAGAACGTGCTGCCCTCGATGGAGGCGGCGTTCATCGACATCGGCCGCGGCCGCAACGCGGTGCTGTACGCGGGCGAGGTCGACTGGGACGCGGCCGGCCTCGAGGGCAAGGCCCGCAAGATCGAGCAGGCCCTCTCGACCGGCGACAGCGTGCTGGTGCAGGTCACCAAGGACCCGGTCGGCCACAAGGGCGCCCGGCTGACCACCCAGATCAGCCTGCCCGGCCGCTTCCTGGTGTACGTGCCCGGCGGTGGCGCGACCGGCATCAGCCGCAAGCTGCCCGACAACGAGCGCAAGCGCCTCAAGGACATCCTCAAGCGCGTCGTCCCCGAGGACGCGGGCGTCATCATCCGCACCGCCTCGGAGGGCATCGCCGAGGAGGAGCTGGCCCGCGACGTCACCCGCCTGCAGGCGCAGTGGCAGGTCATCAAGGACAAGGCCGACACGCCCAAGGCCCAGGCCCCGCAGCTGCTGTACGAAGAGCCGGACCTGCTGGTGAAGGTCGTGCGCGACCTGTTCACCGAGGACTTCGCCGCGCTCGTCGTCCAGGGCTCGGACGCGTGGGAGACCATCGACGGCTACGTGCGGCACGTCGCGCCCGACCTCCAGGAACGGCTGCGCAAGCACGTGGGCACCAGCGACGCGTTCACCGAGTACCGCATCGACGAGCAGCTGCTCAAGGCGCTGGACCGCAAGGTCTGGCTGCCCTCGGGCGGCTACCTGGTCATCGACCGCACCGAGGCGATGACGGTCATCGACGTCAACACCGGCAAGTTCACCGGATCGGGTGGAAACCTCGAGGAGACGGTGACCCGGAACAACCTGGAGGCGGCCGAGGAGATCGTCCGCCAGCTCAGGTTGCGCGACATCGGCGGCATCATCGTGATCGACTTCATCGACATGGTGCTGGAGTCGAACCGCGACCTGGTGCTGCGCCGGCTGACCGAGTGCCTCGGCCGTGACCGCACCCGCCACCAGGTGGCGGAGGTGACGTCGCTGGGCCTGGTGCAGATGACGCGCAAGCGGGTCGGCACCGGCCTGCTGGAGGCGTTCTCGACGACCTGCGAGCACTGCCGCGGGCGCGGCCTGGTCGTGACGACCGAGTCGATGCACGCGCACGGCAACGGCGGCGGTGGCCAGCAGCAACAGCAGCAGCCGTCGCAGCAGCAGGGCGGTGGCCGCAAGTCGCGCCGCGCCAAGCACGCGGAGACCCCGGAGCCCGTGGCCGAGCAGACCGTGGAGCCGACCGAGGAGCCCGAGGCGATCGCGGAGCAGCCGGCGTCGGTCGAGCCCGTGTCCGCCGTGGTGGAGGAGGAGGCCGCGCCGGAAACCCCGAAGCGCGACCGCCGCCAACGCCGCCGGGCCCGCCGCGAGGCCGGTGCGGTCGTCAAGCACGGCGACGAGTTCGCCGCCACGCCGACGAGCCCTGCCGCGGGCGCGGACACGGCGGTCGCGGAGCCGGTCTCCGAGCCCGCCCAGGCGGCCCCGCCCGCCGAGCCCGCCCCGGTGGAGCCCCCGGTCGAGGCGGTGGCCGAGGTGCCCGTCGAGGAGCCGGTCGCCGAGCCCGCCGCGGCGGTCGCCGAGGCCGCTGCCGAGCCCGAGCCGGAGCTGGACGTCGAGACGCCGTCGGCGCCGGTCGCCGCGGTCGAGACCCCGTCGGCGCCGGTCGAGGCGTCCGTCAAGACGGGGCGGACCCGCCGGCGGGTGACCAAGCCCGCCATGGTGCCCGAGCCCGTCACCCCGCCCGTCGCGGTGGCGCCGGTGGAGGTCCCGCCGGTCACCCGGCCGAGCGACTCGACTCCGGCCCCGGTCGCCGAGCAGGCGGTCAACGGCCACGTCGAGCCGAACGCGCCCGCGGTGACCACGCGTCGCCGCACGGCCCGCCGTGCCGCCTCCCGGCCCGCCGGGCCGCCGCTGGACGGGGTCAAGGAGAGCTGACCCGACGCCTCGCCGGAACCGCTGCGCAGCCCGTCTGAGCAGCGGTTCCGGCGTTTCCAGGTCGGTACGCCCACCCCGGTTTGACCACGCCGTCCACCGCCACGTAACCTGATACGCGGCCCGCCGTCCGGTGGGCCCTGTCGCGTGAAGCCCAGCTCGCTCGTTATCAGTGCAGCCGAGGCGCGCGCGATCCCGTCCCGTCGAGTAGCAGGAGACTTCCGTCCCGATGTACGCGATCGTCAAGACCGGCGGCAAGCAGTACAAGGTGGCTGTCGGCGACGTCATCGAGGTCGAGAAGCTCGAAGGCGAGCCGGACACCGAGATCACCTTCGCGGCGCCGCTCCTCGTTGTGGACGGCGATGACGTCACCTCCGCGGCGGACGCCCTGGCGAAGTTCTCGGTGACCGGCAAGGTCGTCGAGCAGACCAAGGGCCCCAAGATCCGCATCCACAAGTTCAAGAACAAGACCGGCTACCACAAGCGCCAGGGTCACCGCCAGAAGCTGACCCGCGTCGAGGTCACCGGCATCACCGGTAAGTGAGGATCTGACTAGCCATGGCACACAAGAAGGGCGCCTCCAGCTCCCGCAACGGCCGTGACTCCAACGCCCAGTACCTCGGCGTCAAGCGGTTCGGTGGTCAGGTCGTCAAGGCCGGTGAGATCCTGATCCGCCAGCGCGGCACCAAGTTCCACCCCGGCGTCAACGTCGGCCGCGGCAAGGACGACACGCTGTTCGCGCTGTCGGCCGGTGCGGTCGAGTTCGGCACCAAGCGCGGTCGCAAGACCGTGAACATCGTCCCGGTCGAGGCTGCTGCTTAAGCGCCTCGGGCGACGACGGAACGACCTCCGACGAGGGGCGGGACCGGTGCATTCCGGCTCCCGCCCCTCGTTGCTTCTTTAGGAAAGGAAGTCCCCCGTGTCCCGCTTCGTCGACCGGGTCGTCATCCACGTCGCCGCAGGTGACGGGGGCAACGGGGTCGCGTCCGTGCACCGCGAGAAGTTCAAGCCGCTCGGTGGCCCCGACGGCGGCAACGGCGGCAAGGGCGGCGACGTCGTGCTGGTCGTGGACTCGCAGGTCCACACGCTCCTCGACTTCCACTTCCGCCCCAACGCCGCCGCCGGCAGCGGCAAGGGCGGCCAGGGCGGCAACCGCGACGGCGCGCACGGCGCGGACCTCGAACTGCGCGTGCCCGATGGCACGGTCGTCATGACACCCGACGGCGAGGTGGTCGCGGACCTCGTCGGCGAAGGCACCCGGCTGATCGCGGCCCAGGGCGGCCGCGGCGGCCTCGGCAACGCCTCGCTGGCGTCCAAGGCCCGCAAGGCGCCCGGGTTCGCCCTGCTGGGCGAGCCGGGGGAGCAGCACGACCTCGTGCTCGAGCTGAAGTCCGTCGCGGACGTCGGCCTGCTCGGCTTCCCGTCGGCGGGCAAGTCCTCGCTGATCTCGGTGCTGTCCGCGGCCAAGCCGAAGATCGCCGACTACCCGTTCACCACGCTGGTGCCGAACCTGGGCGTGATCACCGGCGGCGAGACCATCTTCACCATGGCGGACGTGCCCGGCCTGATCCCCGGCGCGTCCGAGGGCAAGGGCCTCGGCCTGGACTTCCTGCGGCACATCGAGCGCTGCGCGGTGCTGGTGCACGTCGTGGACTGCGCGACCTACGAGGCGGACCGCGACCCGCTGTCGGACATCGACGCGCTGGAGGAGGAGCTGGCGAAGTACACCCCCTCCCTGGCCGACGACCTGGCCGAACGGCCGCGCGTCGTGGTGCTGAACAAGATCGACGTCCCCGAGGCCCGCGAGCTGGCCGAGCTGGTGCGCCCGGACATCGAGGCACGCGGCCTGCCCGTGTTCGAGGTGTCCACGGCGAGCCGCGAGGGCCTGCGCGAGCTGACGTTCGCGTTGGCGCGCGTGGTCGAGGAGTACCGGTCGGCGAAGCCGAAGCAGGAGTCGACGCGGATCGTGCTGCGGCCCAAGGCCGTGGACGACCAGGGCTTCACCGTGGTGGAGGACCCGCTGACCGAGGGCGGCTTCATCGTGCGCGGCGAGCGGCCCGAGCGGTGGATCCGGCAGACCGACTTCAACAACGACGAGGCCGTCGGCTACCTCGCCGACCGGCTCGCGCGCCTCGGCGTCGAGGACGCGCTGGTCAAGAAGGGCGCCGAGCCGGGCTGCCAGGTCACCATCGGCGACCTGGTGTTCGACTGGGAGCCGACGACGCCGTCGGGCATCGCCATGACCATGAGCGGCCGCGGCACGGACGCGCGGCTGGAGGCCAGCAACCGCGTCGGCGCGTCCGAGCGGTTGGCGGCGAAGAAGGCCCGTCGCATCCCCGGCGAGTACGACGAGTTCGACGAGGACGACGACGAGTGATCGGATCGGTGGCGGCGTCGCAGGCCCGGCAGGCGGTGTCCGCGGCGTCCCGGGTCGTGGTGAAGGTCGGGTCGTCGTCGTTGACCACCGCCGCGGGCGGGCTCGACCGGGCGCGGTTGGACGCTGTGGTGGACGCGGTCGCGGCGCGGTGCGCGGCGGGCAGCCAGGTGGTGCTGGTGTCGTCGGGCGCGATCGCGGCCGGCCTCGCGCCGTTGGGCGTGACGCGGCGGCCCCGTGACCTGGCGACGCAGCAGGCGGCGGCGAGCGTCGGCCAGTTGGCGTTGGCGCACGCGTACGCGAACTCGTTCGGGCGGTTCTCGTTGACCGTCGGGCAGGTGCTGCTCACCGCGGACGACGTCGTGCGGCGGTCGCACTACCGCAACGCGCAGCGCACGTTCTCCCGGCTGCTGGCCTTGGGCGCGGTGCCGGTCGTGAACGAGAACGACACGGTGGCCACCGAGGAGATCCGGTTCGGCGACAACGACCGGTTGGCCGCCCTGGTGGCGCACCTGGTCGGCGCGGACGCGTTGTTCCTGCTCTCCGACGTCGACGCGCTCTACGACGGCGATCCCCGGCAGCCGGGCGCGCGACGCGTCACCGAGGTGGCCGGCGCGTCCGACGTGGACGGTGTGCGGGCGGGTTCGGTCGGCGCGTCGGGGCTGGGCACCGGCGGCATGGCGTCGAAGCTGGCGGCGGCCAGGCTGGCGGCGTCGGCGGGCATCCCCGTGCTGCTGGCGGGTGCGGCGGACGCGTACCGGGCGTTGAGCACGGCGGACGTCGGCACGGCGTTCGCGGTGACCGGCCCGAGGCTGTCCGCCCGCCGCTTCTGGCTCGGGCACGCGGCCGACGCGACCGGCAGGCTGGTGCTGGACGACGGCGCGGTGGCCGCGGTCGTCGGCCGCCGGCGTTCGCTGCTGGCGGCGGGCATCACCGGCGTGGAAGGTGCGTTCGAGGCCGGTGACGTGGTCGAGCTGGTCGACCTGTCCGGGCACGTGGTGGCACGCGGGGTGGTCGGGTTCGACGCCACCGAGCTGCCCTCGTTGATCGGCCGCAAGACCAGCGACCTCCCGGCCGAGCAGCGCCGCGAGGTCGTGCACGCCGACGACCTGGTGCCGTTGCGGGCCTAGCCGCCGTCACCCAGCCACCGGCCGGCCGCCCGCCAGATCACGTGCGGGTCGACGTCGTCGGTGTGCCAGGTGGTGGCGCGGGTGACGCCGAGATCCCGGTACCTCCGAATGATCGCGACGTGGGCGGGCAGGCCGACGAAGCCGCGCATGCCCGCGCGATCGCGCCACACCGACACCGAGCCGAGGCGCTTGCGCAGCGGTTCGGCCCACAGCCACAGGCCGACCGCGCCCTTCAAACGAGGCCACTCGCGGCTGAGCGTGAAGCCCGCCCGGTAGGCGCCCGGCGTGCGGCGGAGATCGGCCAGCGTGAACTCGGTGACGCTGACGAGCAGCGGTCCCGCGAAGGCCGCCTCCGGGCCGGTGATCCACTTGCTCCTGAGCACGTCGACTCCACGGTGTTCCGCCCGACAGATCGTCTCAACTCAAGATAGTTGGAAACTGAGACGATTTGTGGTGACTACCATCACCGGCATGGTCGAGGAGGAGCGGCAGGACCTCGCCGCGCTGCTGCACCGGCTGGCCAAGGCGCTCGTCGCCGCGGAATTGCCGCTGCTGGAGCGGCACGGGCTGGGCATGTGGGCCTACGTCGTGCTCACCGAGCTGTCCCGGGGCGCCGCGCCGACCCAGTTGGCGCTGGCCAGGGCGGTCGACGTGGACAAGACGAAGATGGTCGCGATCATCGACGGGATGGAGGCCGAAGGGCTGGTGTCCCGGCGGCCCGATCCGGACGACCGGCGGGCGCGGATCATCGAGCCGACCGCGGAGGGGCGCAAGCGGTTGCGCGGCGCCCGTGCCGCGGTCCGGCGCATGGAGGACGCCTTCCTGGCCGAACTCACCCCGGCCCGCCGTGCGACGGTGCTGGCCGCCCTGCGCGACCTGTCCGGCGAGCCGCTGGCCCGTCTGACCGCCGAGGACTAGCGCAGTTCGCTGCCCTTCGTCTCGGGCATCGTGAGGATCACGACGAACGCGATGGCGGCCCCGGCCGCGACGTAGACGAAGAACGTGCTGCCCGGCAACCACTGGATCACCAGCGGTGCGGTGCCGCCGAACAGCGCCACGGTCAGGTTGTACCAGGAGCCGATGCCGAGGGCGCGCAGCTCGGTCGGGAACAACTCGCTCATCACGGCGGGCGCGATCGACGTCATGGCCGTGTAGAGGCCGAGGCCGACGCAGAAGACGAGCAGCAGGTTGCCGACACCCGGCCCGATCAGCGTGGACAGCGGCACCACCAGCACCGCCGTCGCGGCCGACCAGACCAGCAGCTGCGGTTTGCGGCCGACCCGGTCCGACAGCGCGCCCATCGGGTACTGCAGGGCGATGAACAGGACCGTCGCGATGGACAGGGCGAGGAACACGTCCCCGTCGTCCGCGCCCCGCTTGGTCACCGCGAACGGCGTCAGCGCGCTGAAGAACGTGTAGTAGCACAGCGTCGACAGCATGGTGAAGCCGACGAGCCGCCCGACCGCCTTGGGGTGCTCGCGCAGGGTCGTCAGCAGCGGGCGCTTGAGCTGCTGGGCCTTGGCCTTGTTGTGCTCGAACTGCTCGGTCTCCTCCAGGCTGCGCCGCATCCACAGGCCGACCAGGCCGAGCACGCCGCCGACCAGGAACGGGATGCGCCAGCCGTACGACGCCAACTCGGCCTTGTCGAGCGTGCGGGCCAACCCGTACCCGAGCAGTGACGCGGTCAGCACCGCGGCGCCGGTGGAGATGTAGAAGAACGCCGAGTACCGCCCCCGCCGGTGCGGCGGCGCGATCTCCGCCAGGTACGCGGAGGCGTTGGAGACCTCACCGCCCAGCGACAGGCCCTGCGCGATGCGGGCCAGCAGCAGGAGGATCGGCGCCAGCCACCCCACTTGCGAGTAGGTCGGCAGCAGACCGATGGCGACCGAGCCGCCGGCCATCAGGACGATGGTCAGCAACATCGCCGTCCGCCGTCCGCGCAGGTCAGCGAACCGCCCGAGCAGGTACCCGCCCAAGGGGCGGAAGAAGAACGCGAGCGCGTACGCCGCGAGCGTGTTGACCAGCGCGAGCTGCGGGTTGTCCTTGGGGAAGACCTGGGTGGCGAAGTAGATCGAGAAGGTCGCGTAGATGGTCCAGTCGTACCATTCGATGGCGTTCCCGATACTCGCCGCGACGAGCTTGCGGACGGGCAGGCGGTGCTGGGGCTCGGTCTCCAGGGCAGCCATGGGTTGGACACAACCACAAAGCCGCTGAAGTCGGTAGATCCTTCACCGAATTCCGTCCCCACCTCGCCGCGGCCCGCCTCTCGGTCCCACTGCACCGCCCCGCGCGGTGCGGAAGGCCGAGACCAACGCCATGACGAAGTAGGCGAGCGCCCGAATGATCTTGGGGCGCTGCGCGGGTGTGGTGCCGCGCAAGGCGATCAGTAGCCAGGCGGTGATGGCCACGATCGGGATCGTCACCGGCGCCGTTCCGGCGATGAGCATTTCCAGCATGGGCACAATGTGCCGCGAACCACCCCCCGATGCGCCAGCCCTCGACACCGCGAACTTTTGATCGGGGGTCAGGCCCACCACCCCCGAGGATCGCCAGTCCACCCCCGAGGATCGCCGGCACACCCCCATGGGTTGCCGATCCACCCCCGAGGGTTACGAGCCCGCCCCCGAGGATCGCGGGTCGAACCCCGAAGATTTCGCCGACACCAGGACCTGCGCCGACCCGACACCGCTGGTCCGCGTCACCGTGCCGCCCGCCATTCGGTGGCCAAGAGGCCGAACAGCAGGTCGTCCGTCCACTCTCCCTTCGCCCACGTGCTCTGCACCCGGTGTCCCTCCTGGCGGAAACCGAGCCTGGCCAGCAACCGCGCCGACCTCACGTTGCGGGCGTCGCACTCGGCGGCCACCCGGTGCAGCCCTCGTACCTCGAACAAGTAGGCCAACACCCGTCGCACGGCCTCCGACGCGTACCCGCGCCCCTGGTGCGCGGGCGCCAGCGTGTACCCGATGTCGGCCTGCATCCGGTTCTCGTGCAGACCCACGCCGACATCGCCGACGAGCACCCCGTCCGCCTCGGCCGCGAACTGGTACCAGCCCGGTGCGGTCGGGTCGGCCGCGGCGACCTCCCGCACGAACTCCTCGGCCTGCGCCAAGGAGAACGGCGTCTCCCAACCCTGGTACCTGGCCACGTCCGGATCGGACCGGTACGCGGCGAACGCGGGCGCGTCGGCCGCCGTGAAAGGCCGCAGCACCAACCGTTCCGTCGTGAGTCTCACCCCGTCGTCCCCACCTCCTCCGTCACGCCGTCACCGCCAACGCGAACGGCAGCACCGCCGACGCACCCGCCCGCCGCAGCAGCCGGGCGGCGACCGTCATGGTCCACCCCGTGTCGACCTGGTCGTCGACCAGCAGCACCGGACCGTCCACACCGGACAGATCCGGCACGTCGGTCTCGCGCACCAGCCCCGCCAGCCGCTGCGCGCTGTTGGCCCGGCGCGCCGCCTCGCCCAGCCACACCTGCCCGAGCAGCGGCAGCCGCCCCACCGTCGAGATCCGCTGCCCGAAGCTGCCCACGAGCGCGGGCCTGCTCCGCGACCCGACCGTCACGACGCCCACCGGCCGTTCCGCCCACTTCCACGCGGACAACACCTTCACGCACGCGGCGAACACGTCCTCGGGGATCTCCTGGTCGGCCTCGGCGAACAACGACCGCAACCGGTTGCCCCAGCCGATGTCGGTCAACCGCCCCAACGCCCGCCCCGTCGCCGCGAGCTCGCCCGCCGGGATCTTCCCGGACAACGACACCCCGGCCGCCGCCATCCCGGTCGGCCACATCTTGCGCGGCTCCACCTCGACGCCGGGCCGCAGCAGCCGTTCCCGCGCCGCCGACGCCGCCACGTCCGACACCTCCTCCGACGGCCGCTGCCCCGTGCAGTTGTCGCACCGACCGCACGGCGCCGCGTGCGGGTCGTCCAACTGCCGCAACAGGAACTCCATGCGGCAGCCGTCGGTGGCCAGGTAGTCCAGCACCGCCTGCCGCTCCACCCGCCGCGCCGCCTCGATCCGCTCGTACCGCTCGGCGTCGTAGGACCACGGCTGCCCCGTCGACACCCACCCGCCGCGCACCCGCCGCACGGCGCCGTCCACGTCGAGCACCTTCAGCACCACTTCCAGCCGGGTGCGCGACAGCTCGACCATCGGCTCCAGCGCCGCCGTCGACATCGCCCGCTCCGCCGGCAGCACGTCGAGCACCTGCCGCACCACGTGCTCCGGCGGGAACGCCAGCGACGCGAAGTACGCCCAGATGTCCTTGTCCTCCGGACCGGGCAGCAGCAGCACCTCGGCCCGCTCCACCCCACGTCCCGCGCGGCCGATCTGCTGGTAGTAGGCGATGGGGGAGGGCGGCGCGCCGAGGTGCACCACGAACCCCAGGTCCGGCTTGTCGAACCCCATGCCCAGCGCGGACGTCGCCACCAGCGCCTTGACGCGGTTCGCCAGCAGGTCCTCCTCGGCCCGCTGGCGCTCGGCCGGGTCGGTGCGGCCCGAGTACGACGTCACCTCGTAGCCGCGTTCGCGCAGGAACGCCGCCACGTCGTCCGCCGCCGCCACCGTGAGCGTGTAGATGATCCCCGAGCCGGGCAGCTGCGCCAGCCGCTCGGCCAGCCACCCCAGCCTCGCCTCGGCGGTGGGCAGCCGGACGGCGGACAGCCGCAGGCTCTCCCGGTCCAGCGGCCCGCGCAGCACCAGCGTGTCCGTGCCCGCGCCCAGCCCGAGCTGGTCGGCCACGTCCCGCACCACCCGGTCGTTGGCCGTGGCCGTGGTGGCGAGCACCGGCACGCCCGCCGGCAGTTCGGTCAGCAACGTCCGCAGCCGCCGGTAGTCCGGCCGGAAGTCGTGACCCCAGTCGGAGATGCAGTGCGCCTCGTCCACCACCAGCAGCCCCGCCGACGCGGTCAGCGACGGCAGCACCGTGTCCCGGAAGTCCGGGTTGTTCAGCCGCTCCGGCGACACCAGCAGCACGTCCACGTCACCGGACGCCACCCGGTCCTGCACGTCCTGCCACTCGTCGGTGTTGGCCGAGTTGATCGTCGCCGCGTGCACGCCCGCCCGCGCGGCCGCGTCGACTTGGTTGCGCATCAACGCCAGCAACGGTGACACGATCACCGTCGGCCCCTCGCCCAGGGACCGCAGCAACGCCGTGGCGATGAAGTACACGGCGGACTTGCCCCACCCCGTGCGCTGCACCACCAGCGCCCGCCGCCGTTCGGACACCAGCGCGTGGATGGCCGTCCACTGGTCGTCACGCAGCACGGCCTGAGGGCCCGCCAAAGCCCTCAGCCGCTCCTCGGCCAGTTCCCGCAACGCGCTGTCGTCCATGCCGACACAGTGGCAGACGGCCCCGACAAGACGGACACCTGTGCGACGGTCCCGGCCGCAGCTTCACTCGATCGTGGACGGCCGTCCGATCCTCGGGAACCTCGAAGACAGCCACGACCGGGTGACCGTAGGCTGGACGGCGTGACTGATGACCTGCGCGAACAGGTGCACGCCGCGGCCCGGCGCGCCCGTGTCGCCGCCAACGAGCTCGTCCTCGCCACCCGTGAGAGCAAGGACGCCGCACTGCACGAGATGGCCACCGCGCTGCGCACCCGCGCCACCGAGGTGCTGGAGGCCAACGCCAAGGACCTCGAAGCGGGCAGGGCCGCGGGGCTGAACCAGGGCCTGCTCGACCGCCTCACGCTCACCGAGGCCCGCATCGACGGCGTGGCCCAGGGCCTGGAGACGGTGGCCGGCCTCCCGGACCCGATCGGCGAGGTGCTGCGCGGCTCGATCCTGCCGAACGGCCTCGAGCTCAAGCAGGTCCGCGTCCCGATGGGCGTGGTCGGCATGGTCTACGAAGCCCGCCCGAACGTCACCGTGGACGCGGCCGGCCTGGCGCTGAAGTCCGGCAACGCGGCCCTGCTGCGCGGCTCGTCCACCGCCGAGCACTCGAACACCGCGCTGGTCGCGATCCTGCGCGACGCGCTGGAGACCGCGGGCCTGCCCGCGGACGCCGTGCAGCTGCTGCCGTGCCACGACCGCGCCTCGGTCACCCACCTGATCACCGCGCGCGGCCTGGTCGACCTGGTCATCCCGCGCGGTGGCGCGGGCCTGATCAACGCCGTCGTGCAGCAGGCCACCGTGCCGGCCATCGAGACCGGCGTCGGCAACGTGCACGTGTACGTGGACGCGAGCGCCGACCTCGACATGGCGCAGCGCATCGTGCTCAACTCCAAGACCCGGCGCACGAGCGTGTGCAACGCGGCCGAGTCGCTGCTGGTGCACGCCGCGATCGCGGACGAGTTCGTGCCCCGCATCACCGACGCCCTCAAGGTCGAGAACGTCACCATCCACGGCGACGAGCGGTTCGCCGCCGACCCCCGCGTCCAGCCCGCCACCGACGAGGACTGGGACACCGAGTACCTGTCGCTGGACATCGCCGCCCGCGTGGTCGGCTCGATCGACGAGGCCATCGAGCACATCGCCGCGCACGGTTCCGGCCACACCGAGGCGATCGTGACCAGCGACCTCGCCGCGGCCCGCCGGTTCACCACCAGGGTCGACGCGGCGGCGGTCATGGTCAACGCGTCCACCGCGTTCACCGACGGCGGCGAGTTCGGCATGGGCGCGGAGATCGGCATCTCCACCCAGAAGCTGCACGCCCGCGGCCCGATGGGGTTGGCCGAGCTGACCTCCTCCAAGTGGGTGGTCTGGGGCGAGGGGCACGTCCGGCCGAGGTCGTGAGCAGGCCCCGGGACGCCGCCGCGACCAAGGCGGCGTTGCTGGACGCCGCCACGAAGCTGTTCGGCGAGCGCGGGTTCGACCGCACCACGGTGCGTGACATCGCGAGCCTCGCGGGCGTGAACCAGGCCCTGCTGTTCCGCTACTACGGCAGCAAGGACGCCTTGTTCGCGACCGTGCTGGCCACGCAGAGCCGTGCGCTGCTGGAGGACTCGCCCGTCGAGCACCTGTTGCGCAACGTGCTGCTGCGGATGATGGAGGAGAAGCCGAGGCGCGAGGACCACCCGTTGTACGCGGTGCTGCGGTCCTCGCACCACGACTCGGCGGCGGAGGTCGTGCGGCGGCAGTTGGGGGAGGAGTACGCGCGCGCTCTGTCGTCCCTTACGGACGCGGAGGACGCGGAGCTGCGCGCGGACCTCGTCCTGGCGTGGGTGGTGGGCATCGGCGTGCTGCGCAGCGTGTTCGGCAAACAGCCCCTCGCGGACGCCGACGCCGCCACGGTTACGGCCCTGGTGACGCGAGCCGCGTCCGTCCTGCTGGAACACACCGAACCCGGTTGACGGTCCGTGACGACCTCCCTACTGTCGGATGTAAGCGAGTGCTTACATGGGGGTAGATGATGGAGACCAGGGCCTATCCGTTCGCCGAACTCGACCACCTCGAGATCAATCCGACCTACTTCGAGCTGCAACGGGACGAGCCGGTGGCCAGGGTGCGGCTGCCCTACGGCGGCGAGGGCTGGCTCGCGACCCGCTACGAGGACGTCAAGACCGTGCTGGCGGACCCGAGGTTCAGCCGAGCGGCGGTGATGGAGCCGGGCGCCGACGTCCCCCGCACCCTGCCGACGATGCCGACCGACACGAACATCCTGAGCATGGACCCGCCGGACCACACCCGGCTGCGCAAGCTGGTCGCGAAGGCGTTCACGGCGCGGCGCACCGAGCAGTTGCGCGAGCGCGCCCAGGAGATCGTGGACGGCCTGCTGGACGACATGGAGGCGCAGGGTCCGCCCGCGAACCTGGTCGAGTCGCTGGCCATGCCGCTGCCCATCACGATCATCTGCGAGATGCTCGGCGTGCCGTTCGAGGACCGGAGCCAGTTCCGCGCCTGGTCGGAGGGTGCGGTGGCGATCACCGCGTTCACCCATGAAGAGATCATGGCGGCCACCCAGGCGCTGCGGAGCTACATCTCCGGGCTGATCGAGCGCAAGCGCGCCGAGCCCGCCGACGACATGCTCTCCGTGCTGATCGCCGCACGCGACAACGAGGACCGGCTCAGCGAGGAGGAGCTGATCTCGTTCGGGGTGACGTTGCTGGTGGCGGGGCACGAGACCACCGCGAACCAGATCGGCAACTTCGTCTTCCTGCTGCTGCGCCGGCCGGAGCGGCTCGGCGAGCTGAGGGCCGACCCGTCGCTGGTGCCCGCCGCGATCGAGGAGCTGCTGCGGTTCACCGCGCTCGGCGGCTCCGCGGGCTTCCCCCGGATCGCGACCGCCGAGGTCGAGCTGTCCGGCGTGACGATCAAGCCGGGCGAGGCGGTGTTCGTCAACAACGTCACGGCCAACCGCGACCCGTCGGTGTTCTCCAACCCGCACGAGCTGGACTTCCACCGCGAGCACAACCCGCACATCATGTTCGGCCACGGCGCGCACCACTGCATCGGCGCGCCCCTGGCCCGGATGGAGCTGCAGGTCGCCATCGGCACCCTGCTCAAGCGGTTCCCGCTGCTCCGGCTGGACGGTGACGTGACGTTCAAGAAGGGCCGGCTCATCCGCGGCCCGCAGGCCCTGCCCGTGGCCTGGTGACACCGGTGACCCAGTGGACGGTCGAGGTCGACCGGAGTGTGTGCATGGGGACGGGTATGTGCACGTCGATCGCGCCGGACCACTTCCGGCTGGACGGCGGCACGGCCACGCCGGTGAAGTCCGAGGTCGAGCCGGACGACGCGGTCGTGGACGCCGCCGAGTCGTGCCCGATGGAGGCGATCCTGGTGCGTTCGGCGGACGGCGCGGTCCTCGCGCCCCAGCCCTAGCGGACGGTGCTCCGCAGCGCCGCCGGTGAAAGCCGTAGCGGCGTTGCGGAGCACGTCCCGCGTGCCGGGCGAGGTACCTACTGTCGGGTGCAAGTGATCACTGGCAGTGGGGGTTTGCGATGGCGGCCCGGCCCTACCCGTTCCCCGAACCCGACGACCTCGTCGTCAACGAGACCTACCTGGAACTGCAGCGGGACGAGCCGGTGGCCCGCGTGCGCCTGCCGTACGGCCGTGAAGCCTGGCTGGTCACCCGCTACGCCGATGCCAAGGTCGTGCTGGCCGACCCGAGGTTCAGCCGCGCGCCGGTGATGGACGCCGACTACGACCCGCCGCGGACCATGCCCGAGGTGCCGGGCATCACCACCATCCTGAGCATGGACCCGCCGGAGCACACGAGGCTGCGCCGGATCCTGGCCAAGGCGTTCACCGCCCGTCGCACCGGTCAGCTGCGTGAGCGCGCTCAGCAGATCGTGGACGGCCTGCTGGACGACATGGAGGCGCAGGGACCGCCCGCCGACCTGGTCGACGCCCTGGCCATGCCGGTGGCCATCACGCTCATCAGCGAGATGCTGGGCGTGCCGGCGCTGGACCGGGCCAAGTTCCGCGAGTGGTCGGACGCGGCGGTGGCGATCACCGCGTTCACCGTGCCCGAGATCGAGGCCGCGGCGGCGTCGCTGCGCGCCTACATCCGCGAGCTGGTCGAGGACAAGCGCGAGAACCCGGCCGACGACATGCTCACCGTGCTGGTGCACGCGCACGACAACGACGACCGGCTCACCGAGGAGGAGCTGGTCTCGTTCGGCGTCACGCTGCTCATCGCAGGTCACGAGACGACCGGCAGCGAGATCGGCAACTTCGTCTACCAGCTGCTCACCCACCCGGAGCGGCTGGCGGAGCTGCGCGCCGACCCGTCGCTGGTGCCGGCCGCCGTGGAGGAGCTGCTGCGGATCACGAAGCTGTCCGGCGCGCCCGGCTTCCCCCGGATCGCCACCGCCGACGTGGAGCTGTCGGGCGTGACGGTCCGCGCCGGCGAGGCGGTGTTCGTGGACGGGCTCGTGGCCAACCGCGACCCCGCGGTGTTCCGCAACCCCCATGAGCTGGACTTCCACCGCGAGCACAACCCGCACTTCGCGTTCGGTCACGGCGTGCACCACTGCATCGGCGCGCCCTTGGCAAGGATGGAGTTGCAGGTCTGCATTTCGACCTTGCTCAATAGGTTCCCGCACCTGGAGTTGGCCGACGACGTGGTGTTCAAGAAGGGCAGACTGGTGCGAGGCCCCGAACGACTACTGGTGAGGTGGTAGACCGATGAGCGAGTGGACGATCGAAGTCGACCGGGCCACGTGCATGGGGACGGGCATGTGCACGTCGATCGCGCCGGACCACTTCCGGTTGGACGGCGGCACCGCCACGCCGGTGAAGCCCGAGGTCGAGCCGGACGACGCGGTCGTGGACGCGGCGGAGTCGTGCCCGATGGAGGCCATCCTGGTGCGTTCGTCCGACGGCACGGTGCTCGCGCCCCAGGTCTAGGAAAAAAGTTCCGCCAATCGCGTCATAGCCGCCTGACGTGCGCGTTCCTCTGTCGTGCGGCCCTGATTCGGGGTGGGCCGCGCGATCCGCGGATGCGGCCCACTCCCCCAGGGCCGCGACCGGGGGACGAGTGCGCGGGCGGCCTTTCGGGGAGCGACCGGCCGCCCGCGCACCACCCGAACTAGGCTCACCTCCCATGTCGAACCGGCGGATCGGCGTCATGGGTGGCACCTTCGACCCGGTGCACCACGGCCACCTGGTCGCGGCCAGCGAGGTCCAGGCCCGCTTCGACCTCGACGAAGTCGTCTTCGTGCCGACGGGCCAGCCCTGGCAGAAGAGCGAGCGCGAGGTCAGCGCCGCCGAGGACCGGTACCTGATGACGGTCATCGCCACCGCGTCCAACCCGCGGTTCTCGGTCAGCCGGGTGGACATCGACCGGCCCGGGCCGACGTACACCGTCGACACCCTCACCGACCTCAAGGCCAGGCACCCGGACTCGGACCTGTTCTTCATCACCGGCGCGGACGCGTTGGAGCAGATCCTGTCGTGGCGGCGTGCGGACGACGTGTTCGACCTCGCCCACTTCATCGGCGTCACCCGACCGGGGTATGAGCTGGTCGACACGCACCTGCCGCCGGGCGCGGTGTCGCTGGTGGAGGTGCCCGCGATGGCCATCTCGTCGACCGCCGTCCGGGCCCGGACCGCCTCCGGGCTGCCCGTCTGGTACCTCGTGCCGGATGGTGTCGTCCAATACATAAGCAAGCGTCGGCTTTACTCGATGCCGGACTGAGCCGGGACGCCGGTACCCTCATTGACTCGTGCGGGCGTAACGGCGTCCGCCGGTGTGATGAGGAGTGACGTGGCAGCCACCGACGAGGCACGACGGTTGGCGCTGGTCGCCGCTAACGCGGCGGCCGACAAGAAAGCGCACGACGTGATCGTGCTCGACGTGTCCGACCAACTGGTGATCACGGACTGCTTCGTGATCGCCTCCGCCGCGAACGAGCGGCAGGTCGGCGCGATCGTGGACGGCGTCGAGGAGAAGTTGCGCGAGGCCGGCCGCAAGCCGGTCCGCCGTGAGGGCGCGCGCGAAGGTCGTTGGGTCCTGCTGGACTTCGTGGACGTGGTCGTGCACGTCCAGCACGCGGAGGAGCGCACCTTCTACGGCCTGGAGCGGCTGTGGAAGGACTGCCCGCGCATCGAGTTCGACGCCGGGCCGCCGGCCGACGAGGTCGCCGAGGCATGACCCTGAACCGGCTCGTGCTGTGGCGGCACGGTGAGACCGACTACAACGCGACCGGCCGCATGCAGGGCCACCTGGACTCGTCGCTGACCGAGACCGGGTGGAACCAGGCGCGGTTCGCGGTGCCGGTGCTCGCCGGGTTCGAGCCCGAGCTGGTGGTCGCGTCCGACCTGCGCCGCGCCCGGGACACCGCCACGGTGTTCACCGACGCGACCGGCGTCGACCTGCGCGTCGACGAACGGTTGCGCGAGACGCACCTGGGCAAGTGGCAGGGGCTGACCTCGACCGAGATCGAGGTGGAGTGGCCGGGCGCGCTGGACCTGTGGCGTGCCGACGGCACCCTGTCGCCGCCGGACGGCGAGACGCGCGTGGAGGTCGCCGAGCGCGCGCTCGCCGTGGTGGCCGACGTGGACGCGGAGTTCTCCGGCACGGTCATGCTGTGCGCGCACGGCGGCCTGATCAGCGCGTTGACCGGGAGGTTGCTGGAGCTGCCGGTCGACCGCTGGGCGCTGCTGGGCGGTATCGGCAACTGCCACTGGACCGTGTTCACCCGCCGGCCGCACGGCGACGGCAGGTGGCGGCTGTCGTCGTACAACGCCGGAATCACCCGGTGAGACTGCTCGTCCTCGGCGATTCGCTCTCGTTCCACGGTCCGCAGGGGCCGTTGCCCGCCGATCACCCCCGGTTGTGGCCGAACGTCGCGGCGTCGGCGTTGGGCGGGCACGCGGAGCTGGCGGCGGGGTTCGGCTGGACGGCGCGTGACGCCTGGTGGTCGTTGACGGGTGACCCGCGGGTGTGGTCGCTCCTGCCCCGCACGGACGTGTTGGTGCTGGCAGTGGGGCACATGGACACGCTGCCGTCGCCGTTGCCGACCTACCTGCGGCAGGGCCTGCGCTACCTGCGGCCGGACGGGCTGCGGCGGCGGGCGCGGGCGGGGTACCGGACGTTGCAGCCGGTGCTGTCGCGGGCGTTCTGCGGGTACCCGGTGGCGCTGCCGCCTCGCTTGACCGTGCGGTACCTGAACGACTCGGTGTGCGCGGTGCGTGCGCTGCAGCCCGGTATCAGGGTGGTCGGGATGACGCCCTCGGTGCACTGTTCGGCTGCGTACGCCGGTGTGCACAGCGGGCGTGCGGCGGGGGAACGCGCGCTGCGTGAGTGGGCGGGTGGCGCGGGCGTGCCGCTGCTGGACGTGCCGCCGCTGGTGGGCGAGCACCTTCGGTCACGGCTCGGCAACCCGGACGGCATGCACTGGGGCTGGGAGGGGCACGAGCTGGTCGGGCGGGCCATGGCGGAACTGATCAGGTCCGTGGCGGTCGGCCACTCGGGTGCGGCGGAGCCGTAGTCTCGGCACTCGTGTCCACCACGATCGTCACCGACTCCACGGCGTACCTGCCCGAGGGGTTCGCCGAGCGGCACGGCATCCGGGTCGTGCCGCTGCACGTGGCCGTGGACGGTCGCAGCAGGCTGGACGGGGTGGACTTCGGGCCGGCCGAGCTGGCCGCCGCGTTGGGCGAGCACCGCCGGGTGACCACGTCCCGGCCGACGCCGGGCGAGCTGGCCGAGGTGTACCGGTCCGCGTTGGCGGAGGGCGCGGAGGAGATCGTCTCCGTGCACCTGTCCCGTGACCTTTCGGGCACGTGGGAGGCCGCGCGGTTGGCCGCGGAGGAGGTCGACCCGAGCCGGATCAGGGTGGTCGACTCGCGGGCCACGGGCATGGGGTTGGGGTTCGCCGCGCTGGCCGCGTGCGCCGCGGGTGGTGATGCGGAGTGCGCGGAGGCAGCCGCGGTGGCCGCTGCGGCCCGGGTCAGGATGTTCTTCTGCGTGGAGACGCTCGACCACCTGCGGCGAGGTGGGCGGATCGGCGCCGCGGCCGCGTTGGTGGGCACCGCGCTGGCGGTGAAGCCGTTGTTGCACGTGGACGACGGTCGGATCGTGCCGCTGGAGAAGGTGCGCACGATGGGGCGGGCGATCGGCCGGCTGGTCGACCTGGCCGCGTCGGCGGCGGGTTCCGGGCCGGTCGGCCTGGCTGTCCACCACCTCGCCGCGCCGGAACGCGCGGCGGAGCTGGCGACGTTGCTGGACGAACGCGTGCCCGGTTCGACCGGCTGCCTGATTTCCGAGGTCGGAGCCGTGATCGGCGCGCACACGGGCCCCGGTGTGCTGGGTGTGGTGGTGCTGCCCGGAGGGGTGTCCTAGCTCTCCTTATCCATCATTCAGCCAGTTATCCACAGATCGAGAACTCCCTCCCCACCCCCTGCTCCACCCGGCCTAACGTCGAGCCCATGTTCGACAAGAACCCGGAAACCACGACCGCCCGCCTGAAGGCCCTCATCTCCCAGGAGCGGGGCAGACACCGCGCGTCGGACGCCGAGACCTTGGTCTTCGTCTCGTCCGACGGCCGCGCCGGCCCGCCCACCCCTCTGCGCCGCCTCTTGCACCGATGGCTGCCCGAACCAGCCGTCCCACACCGCCGCAGAATCCTGCTCGCGGGCGTGATGGCCGGCGTGGCGCTGGTGGTCGCCCTGGCCCTGTGGTGGGAGCGCCCCGTGCCGGAGAGCCCACCGGACCTCCCGGTGGCGGAGGCCGCCGTCGTCACCCGCACCGAGGAGCAACTGGTCGTCAACGTGGTCGGCCTGGTGCCCACCCCCGGCCTGGTGACCGTGCCGAACGGCGCCAGGGTGGCCGACGCGCTGCAAGCGGCGGGCGGCGCCAACCCGGGCGCCGACCTGACCCCGCTGAACCTCGCCCGCAAGGTCGCCGACGGCGAGCAGATCGCCGTGGGCATCGCCGTCCCGCAACAGGCCGGCACGACCACCGAGCCGCTGAACCTGAACACCGCGACCAAGGACCAGTTGGACACCCTGCCCGGCGTGGGCCCGGTGACCGCACAGCGCATCGTCGACCGAAGGCAGAAACGCGGCCCGTTCACGTCCCTGGACCAACTGGGCGAGATCGAGGGCATCGGCGACGCGAAGCTGGCCAAACTCCGCGACCTCGTCCGCCTTTGACCGCCTGACACCCCGCACCCCCGCACCCCCGCCGTCACCTCGACACCACTCGGAGACCGCCATGCGTCCCAACGCCGTGAATCCCCACACAACGAACCACCACCCACGGCCCAATCCGCCGCACCGCAACCACTCCAACCACCACCGCACCCACCAACTCCTGAACCGCGTCCGCCGCACCCTTCGCACCACCGGTTCCCGCCTCACCACCTTGTCCAGGTTCCGGTGGGTGACCTCGTGACCCGCTCACCCGACCCCCACCGCACCACAACCCACCCGCCGACTCCTTTCTCCGACCAGGACGTGCCGCACTTACCTCGACTCTCGGCGGCCTGCCCTTAACCAAGGCACGGACCTATGAGCCCACATACCGGCCATAGCGTCCTCGGCAGACCACCATCCTCAGGCCACTGCTGACCTCCACCTTCAGTTCGGCCACCGCGGTCCCTCGCGGCTCGGCTCTGGCCCGTAGGGCGGCTCATCCGCACCTGGTCCCGGCCTCTGCCAACCCTGGGCCTTCGGTTCGAGGGCGCGTGCAGCTCCGCCCACACGCGCTCCGGACGGGTGAGGGCAGGTTGTCCGTCGGGCCGCCGCCATTCCGAACGCTCTCGTGGCCATGACCACCGCGTGCGCTCGGTCGCGCTGGCACTCGGCCGCGCGGCACAGGTGGTGTGGCACCGCCCTTCGTCGGGCCACTCCGGAGGCGGGCGGACTCGCGGTGGACCTGCCGCTGCCAGCCCTCTCTGAACTCAGCCGTGGGTTCCCGGGCACGGGCGCAGGTCCCTTGTAGCACCTGGTCCTAACCGCACAAACGGCCTGGGCTAGGGCGCTCATCGGGCTGCACTTGGCGTGGCGGGTGGCGCGGGTGCCGGCCCGACTGCCGTCGTTCTCCGTAGTTCCCCTTCCTTCTCCGTGCCCTACTTCGGGGGTGAGGTCGTGAGTCCTCGTGCGTATCTGGTCCCTGCCGCGCTGGCGGTGTGGGCGACGGCCTTGGCCGGGCTGTTGTTGACGTGGTGGGCCGCGCCCGTGGTTGGTCTGGTCGCTGCCGCCATCGGCAGCTTGGCCTTGCGCCGGTGGCGACCGGCAGCCGTGGCGGTGGCTGTCGCGGGTCCGGTGGCGGCGTGCTGGATCGGTGCCCAGGTTCACGGGGCGGCCCACCATCCCTTGCGGGTCGCGGCGGAGCGGGGCACGCCCACCACTGTCCACTTCGAACTGGACAACCGGCCGCACGGCTTGCGCACCAGCGGTTTCGGCTCGAGGGCGAGCGGGGTCGACCTGGTGCTGGTGCGCGGATCGCTCGACGGCGGCGGCCGGATCGCCGTGCTGGCCCCGGCGGCGCGGTGGCGGGACCTCCTGCCCGGCCAACGGGTCACCGCGCGCGGCACCCTCGCGCTTCCTCGCGAAGGGGAGCTGACGGTCGCGGTGCTGCGGGTTCGCGGGCCGCCGCAGGACGTGACCGAAGCGCCGGTGTGGCAGCGGGTCGCCGAGGACCTGCGGGCCGGACTGCGGAACGCGAGCACCGCGCTCAACCCCGAACCGGCCGGGTTGCTGCCCGCGCTCGTCGTCGGCGACACCTCCGGCCTCCCACCCAGGGTGATCGAGGAGTTCCGCACGGCGGGTCTCGCCCACGTCCTCGCGGTCAGCGGGCTCATCCTCCGTAGTACACATGCGTCATGTCAAGCGACCAGGCCGGCCTGCGTGCCGGAATCTACGACCGGGTGAGCCACGACCGGCGCGGCAACCGGCGATCGGTGGACGAGCAGAACGCGGACAACCGGGCGGCCTGCGAGCAGCGCCGATGGACCGTCGCGGCGGAGTACGACGACAACGACCGCTCGGCGTCCCGGTTCGCCCGCAAATCCCGCCCGGACTGGGATCGGCTCCTCGCCGACATCGAGCGCGGCGTCCTGGACGTGCTCGTGTTCTGGGAGTCCAGCCGGGGCAGTCGGAAGCTGGTCGAGTGGGCCGGGTTGCTGGACACGTGCCGGGAGCGCGGCGTCCTGATCCACGTCACCAGCCATAACCGCACGTACGACCTCACCAACGCGCGGGACTGGCGGTCCCTGGCGGAGGACGGCGTGGACAGCGGTTACGAGAGCGAGAAGACCGCGAAGCGGATCGACCGCACGGTGCGCTCCCAGGCCGACAGGGGACTCCCGCACGGCCGGATCCCCTACGGCTACCGGCGCGAATACGACCCGAAGACCGGCGCGTTCCTGCGCCAGGTGCCCGACGAGGAGACCGCGCCGATCATCCGCGAGATGGCGCGGCGCGCGGCGGCCAACGAGCCGTTGAACCGGATCGCGATCGACCTCAACGAGCGCGGCATCCGCACACCCACGGGGCGGCCGTGGGAACTGAGTCGTGTGCGCCAGATCATCACGAACCCGACCGTGGCCGGCCTGCGCGTCTTCCGGGGCGAAGTCCTGCCCGGCGTCGAGGCCGCCTGGCCCGCGATCATCCCGCCGGACCAGTTCTGGGCACTGCACTCGAAGCTCACCGATCCACGCCGCCGCACCTACTCCGACGGGTCGATCAAGCACCTGCTAGTGAACATCGCGCGGTGCGGGGTGTGCGGGGCGAAGTGCCGGCGGATCAAGAACCGGGGTGTGTTCTCCTACGCCTGTTCGGAGAAGTTCTGCGTGGTCCGCGCCATGTGGCTGGTGGACCAGGTGGTGACCGATCACGTGGTCGCGCGGTTGGAACGCGAGGACGCATGGGACTTGTTCCGCGACGACGACTCCGGCGAAACCGCCGCCGCACGCACCGAGGCGGCTGGCCTGCGTGCACGGCTGGACGGGTTCTACGACCAGGCCGCCGACGGGAAGCTCACGCCCGCCGCGCTGGCCCGGATCGAGGCGAAGCTGCTGCCACGGATCGAGGCGGCCGACAAGCGCGCCCGTGCCGCCGCGACCACCCCGTTGATCGGCGAGCTGATCGGCGGGGAGGTCCGTGCGAAGTGGGAGGCGTTGACCGTGCCGCAGCGACGCGAGGTGGTGCGGGCGCTGCTGGTGCCGGTGATCAACAAGACCGTCGGGGGCCGCACCCGCGACTTCGACAGCATCCGGATCAAGTGGGTGGGGGAGAAGTGAGCGACGACGTGGTGATCGACGTGGTGTGCGGGAACGGCGACTGCGACGGGCATGGGTCCCGCCGCATCGAGCGGTTCGCCCGCGAGGATGGCGAGTGGGTCGGGCTGGTCCACCAGGCGCTCGGCGACGCCGTCACGGCCCGTCGGCGCGACCGGGGCGGTGTGGAGCGCGGCGGGCGGTCGTGGCTGTTCGAGTGCCCGAAGTGCGCCCGCAACGCCCGTGTGCGGCACCGGGACGTGGTTGACACGATGGATCGGTTGGAGGCTGCGGGTGCCTACACGATCACCCTGCGCATGCTGGGTGTGTTGGCGCGCAACGCTTCCTGACCGCTGATAGCGTTCGGGAGTCCGCCCGGGGCCGATGCGCCAGGGGGACGCGGGCCGGTGGCCGCTGACCACCGAGCAACCGCCCCACGGGACTCCGCGCCCTTCCGGGTGGCGTCGTCGCACGCCCCCTGGAGGCCCCACCGTGGCCCGTCACGTACGAATCAGCTCGCCGGAGGCCCGCAGCGCGCAGGCCCGCCTGGCGAACACCGTCCGCCACCGGGGAGAAGACCACCCCGACACCCTCGCCGCCCGCGCCGACTGGCGGGGCGAGGCGTACCTGGCGCGCGTGCGTGCCGCCGCCGCAGGTGCCCCGCCGTTGAGCCCGGAGCAGCGCGCCAAGCTGCGCGCGGTCCTCGCGCCCGTCGTCGTCGCCGCGAGCAGCCCGGAGGTGGCGGCGTGAGCGCCCCTGGGTTCTCGACCATGCCGCTCCCGGAGCTGGGTGGGGTGGAGGCCGACGCCCGCCGTCGCGCGGCGCTGGTGCGGGTCGGCGGACAGCCGCAGGCCGTGCCGCTGTCGGCGACGCTGGCCAGGCTGATCAGCAGTTGGTACGCGCCGATCACGGCCGACGACCTGTGCCGGCTGACCGGCTCCGACAATGGACAGCGGGTGAGGGTCACCGTCCTGGCCGTTCGCGACCGGCTCCAGCGGTCCGGCGTGCTCACGCAGCTCGGCGTGGTGCCGACCGATGAGGACCTGTACGAGGCGGTGAAGTCGCTCGCGCTGTCGACGCCGACGGAGTCGGAGCGGGCGGCCGTGGCCGACCGGGAGGCCGAGGAGCGGCGGGCCGGTCTGCTGGAGGACGCCGCGACGGCGGCCCGGCGGGCGGAGCTGCTGCGCGAGCTGGCGACGTTGGACGGCCCGCCGCCGCCGGCCCCGGCAGCTCCGTTGGGGCGGTCCCGACTGCGGCGGCGCGGCTGATGAGAGTGGCCCCGGTCACAAGCCGGGGTCACTTCTCGCACCCTTTGACGAACCGAGTTAATCCGGCTTGTCTCCCCTTTTCCGGATAAGCCCAGGATATGGCGTCGGCCGTACCGAGTTAACTCGACTAGTCTCTCCTCCGGCATTTGACGCGCCGAGTTAACTCGGGAAGGAAACCCCAGGTCAGAGGCGGTGCACCGCTTGCATAGTGCACCCGCATAGCGCTACCTTCGGCGGCGTACAACGACCGGCCACCTGGGAGGAAAAATGGTCGAGCGGAAGCCCTCCGAAAGGCACCGTGCGGCAGCGCTCGCGCGGTGGAGCCGTCGCACGCCGGAACAGCGTCGCGCCGAGAGCGTCAACGCCGTCAACGCGATGCGGGCGGCGCTGCGGAGGCGACTGGACCCGGATGGCCGCATGACGGCCGAGCAGTACCGGCAGGCAGTCAGCCAGCACATGGCCGACCTGGCGCGTGCCCGGCACGCGGCAGCGTGACCTACCGGGGCCGACCCCGGCCCTGACAGCAGCAACCCCGCTCCTGGGGTCCCGGTGCGCCAACACCGGGAGGAGCGGGGCCTGGACCGAGAACCCTCTGACAGGAACCGGCCCTACGTCGAGTTTAGCCGGGCCTACACGGCTCGCGAAACGGCGCGGGGGCGGGTCCGCGACCCGAAGGACGGCACCCACGATGGTACCGCAACCCTCTGACCAGCGCGAACGAGTCTGTTCCGTCGACCGCATCACCCTGCTCGACTCCACTGTGGGCGGTGCGCGATGAGCGCCGTCATGGAGCCTTCCGTGACCCCCGGCAGCCACCCGAGGACGGCGGCCCTGGAGTACGCGGCGCGCGGCTGGCGCGTGGTGCCCCTGCACCACGTCCGCGCCGACGGCACGTGCTCGTGCACCGAGGCGACCGGCCCGAACAAGGGCAAGCGGCTGGACCGCAAGGCTGGTGCGTGGGTGAGCTGCACGTCTCAGGGCAAGCACCCCCGGCCGTGGAAGTGGACCCTGGCCGCGACCACCGACCCCCGCCAGATCGCAGCGTGGTGGGCAGCTCACCCTGCGGACAACGTCGGCATCGCGACCGGGCCGGAGTCGGACCTGTTCGTGCTCGACGTCGACCCGGACAACGGTGGGGACGTCACGCTGGCCGCGCTGGAGAAGGCCCACGGGCCGCTACCCACCACGCGCACCGCCATCACCGGCAGCGGCGGCAGCCACCACCTGTTCACCTGGCCCAAGCGCGCCCGGCGCGACGGCCGCGAGTGGCGCAACAGCGCCGGGAAGCTCGGGCCGGGGCTGGACACGCGCGGTGTGGGCGGGCAGGTCGTCGCCCCGCCGTCGGTATCCGCGAAGGGCGAGTACGCGCTGGCCGTGGACGCGCCGCCGGCGGAGGTGCCGGACTGGCTGCTGGACCTGCTGGACGCCCCGCCACAGCGGCACATCACCCCGCCGCAGGCCGGTGGGGCGAGCGTGACCCCGCTGCCCGGTACGGCCGACGGCGACCGGATCGCCGCCTACGTACGCAAGGTCGTGGAGGCCGAGTGCGGCGCGATCGTGAACGCCGCCGACGGTGAGCAGAACACCCTGATCAACAAGGCCGCGTTCGTGCTCGGGCAGCTCGTCGCCGTAGGCGCGCTCACCGAGACCGACGCCGAGGCCGCTCTCACCGACGCGGCCCGACAGGGCAACCACCCCGACGGCAGGGCCGCCGCGTCGATCCGGTCCGGCCTGGAGGCTGGAATGCGGGTCCCGCGCAGCCCGTGGCCGCCGCCGGACCGCGAGAACCCGAACGGCGGACGCGTCACCCCCGCCCAGGTCCGGGCGTACGCGGAGGTCTGCGGCGTCAGCCTGGAGGAGGCGCGGGAGCTGTTCGGTCTGGACTCGGAGGACACCGAGACACCGCCCCCCGCCGCGCCGGTCGCCGACGCGGCCACCGCGCCCGCCCCGCCCGTCGACCAGGCCGGGCCGCTGGTGCCCGTGGCGCAGCTCGGCAACCCGGCGGAACTGCGGCGCGACCTGGTCGCGGCCGTGCGGAAGTGGATGCACGTCAACGACTTCGCGCCGTTCTGGGTCGCGCTGGGGGCCGCCGTCACCGCCGTGGACGACGACGACCAGGAGCCTGTCTGGGTGCAGATCGTCGGGGCCTCCAGTTCCGGCAAGACGGAGGCGGTCAAGCTGCTCAAGGGGGTGCAGGTCGAGTCACTGGACGAGATCACCCCCGGTGGCCTGCTGACGTGGGGCAAGGGCAAAACGCCCAAGCCCGTCGGACTGCTGGCCCGGGTGGAGCGGGGCGTGGTCACCTTCGGCGACTTCAGCACGCTGCTCGCCGGCGAGCAGCGGGGAGGACGTGACGAGGTGTTCGCGCTGCTGCGCCGCGTGTTCGACGGCGAGGTGACCCGCGATGTACAGGCACCGGGAGGCAACGCGCCCGGTCAGCTCCGCTGGGAGGGCCGGCTGACGATCGTCAGCGCGGTCACGGGCGAGATCGACCGGAGGCTCGCGTTCCACCAGTCCCTCGGGGAACGCTTTCTGTACGTCCGCGTGCCGGACGCCAGCCGCGCCGACCAGCGCGCGGCGGCCCGCAAGGCCCGCGAACGCAACAACGGCGCGCGGGCCGAGGCCGAACAGCTCGCCGCCCGGTTCGTGCTGTCCGGCCAGGCCGCGTACCGCAAGGTCGAGCTGTCCGACCGGGTGCTGGACGCGATCGAGGACGCCGACCAAGTCGCCCGACTCGGGCGGGCCAGCGTCCCCCGCTCCTCCGTCGGCCAGATGGAGATCAACGGCGAGGCGTCGGTGGAAGGCGCGGGCCGGCTGCTCAAGCAGCTCGTCGGCCTCGCCCGTGGCCTCACCGCCCTGGGGTTCACCGAGGACGAGGTGACCGCGCTGGCGCGCCGCGCGGCTCTGGACTCCATGCCTGCCAAGCGCCGGCGGGTCCTCGCGGGCCTGGCCGCCGTCGAGTGGGACGAGGCCGACAAGGGTCGGGCGGGAAGCACGCAGCTCGCGCCGCTCGCCCGGGAGATCGGCCTGGACCGGCGCGTGGTGCGGCGCGTGCTGGAGGAGTTCGCCATCGTGGAGGACGGCGTGGTGGAGGCCGTAGGCGGTCAGAACGAGCACGAGTTCGAGTCGAACTCCTGGCGGCTCGCCCCCGACTACGCCGAGGACGTCCGACGGGTACTCCTCGCGCCCACCACCGTCGCCGAGTAGCCGGACCTGCGCAGACGCCCGCCATCCACCCAGGGTGGCGGGCTTCGCGCTGTTCAGGGGGTGGGCAGAACTCCAAGGGGTGGGTATACGCCCCAGCCCGTCCGGCAGCCTCTATTAATGATCTCTCTCTCATCTCATGTGTGGGGTCCTTGCAAATCTGCCCACCCCCTGGCCTGCGGCGATGCTTGATCGTTTCCTCGGCGCGGGGTGGGTAGCGGCAGACCTGGAGTCGTGGTCCACGGAGGGGAGCCCGCGGTGCCCTCCCGGCCCGCCGCGCGCCCGCTTCCGCCCTGGGCGCGTGAGACACAGGCCCTCTGACATCGGCCCGGGAACTTGCCCGCGCTCGCGGCGGCGTGCCTTTGACGAACCGGGCACCCCGCCGGCGCACCCTGGCCGCATGACGACGTTCGGGAGCGTGACGCGCGCACGCGGTGCGCCTCCGGTGGGGGCGGCTGCGCCTCTGCGCCGGGGGGTGGTGACCGGTGGGGAACGGGATCGGCTGCGCGGCTCGTTCGGGCTGCTGCTGCGTGCCGAGCGGCACGCGGCCGGGTTGAGCCAGGCCGGGCTGGCGGAGCGGGCCGGGGTGTCGCTGTGCACGGTGAAGCGCCTGGAGCAGGGCCGCCAGAGGCCGAGCACGGGCACGTGCTGGCGGTTGGCGAAGGCGCTGCGCGCGGGCCTGGACGACCGGGCCGCCGTCGCCCTGGACGTGCGCCTGCGCGTCTCCGCCGGGCCGTCGCTGCGCTCATTCACCGCCCGTACGCGCCGCCGCCGCGAGCGCCTGGCGGCCGAGCTGCTGGCCGACGGGCTTCCGGTGACCGGCGCCGACGATTTCGGGGCGTACACGCTGTCTTTGCTGGTGGCGGCGTCGTGAAGCGCCGCAGGGACCGCGTGGGCGAGCTGCTGGCCCGCCCGTCGTGCACCGATGACGAGCTGGCGGAGCTGGCCGCGATCGGCATGGACAGGGCCGCGCGCCGCGACGTGCGGCGGCGTCGGGGCGCGGACCTGCTGGTAGCGGGTGCGCTACGTGCGTTGAGCTGCGAAGATTCGGCTTGTGAAGAGTTCCGGTAACACTTCGGCCTTGCCTGGAGACATGGAAACCACGTGGCCACGCCACTGGTTCGGGCGACTTCACCGTGAAGCGCTACAGACCGATGGGTGAGTCGGCTGTCAGGATGACGGCAACGAGTAGCGAGAGGAGTGAGCCGTGACGCAGGCGGATGACAGTGCCGTGGAGGTCCTGCTCAACTCCGACTCGAACCTCAGCGTGGCCGGCTACACGGCGATCCTGAACGAGGTCCGTCTCGCCCTCGCCGAGGTGGACCGTCTAGCCCTCCCTGGGCGGACTCCGCGCCTCGACTGGGCTATCCACCAGGTCAGCGGCAGCAAGTCACTTCGCGTCGTGTTGGCTCCGGTGACCGCGCCGATCCGCCGTCCGCTCAACACGATGGCCCTGGCGAGCAACGGCTTGGTCTCCGGTATCGGCGAGTTGCATCAAGAGCCCGCGATTCCCCCGCTATTCAGCGCACGGACCGTGGAGCGCGTGCAGAACGTCGGCCGTCACATGGCCAAGGAGCACCTGCGCGACATCAAGCTGACCCAGTTGAGCACCGCGCGTACCAACGCCGTCATCGACACCCAGACTGTGGAGAAGGCACGGCAGGCCGTGCACCCCGCACATAAGGCGTATGGCAGCGTGACCGGCCGGGTGGAGGTGCTGGTATCCCGTAACGAGAACCACCCCCGCGCGCAGATCATTCTAGAAGGCACGCGCCGTGCCGTGGTTGTCCGTGGCAGCGCCGGACACCGCGACATCCTTCGCACCGCATGGGGCAAGCGCGTCATGGCGGGTGGCGAACTGACGCGCAACAGCCTGGGGCAACCGGTTCGGCTGGAACTGACCGAGCTGCACGTTCTTCCCGAAAGGAACCATTCGTTGACGGCTTGGGACATCCTGGGAGCAGCGCCCGATGCTACGGGCGAGCTGACGACCAGCGAGTACATCGAACTGCTCCGCCGTGACTAGACGCATCCCGCCGAGGGTCTACGCCGATGCGCCGCTGTTCTACAACGTGATCAAGCGCGAGCGGGGCTTGTGGCCGGCGTCGCTCAAAGTGCTCCTCGCTGCGCAGCGGGGAGACATCAAGTTGATCGCCTCCACACTGCTCTTCGCTGAGGTGATTGGCCACCGTGGGGACGTGGTCCCGGCTGAGCGTGACGGGGTGATCGACCAGTATCTGACCGATCTCGTCGAGTGGGTCGAGCTGGACCTGTTCGTCGTTCGCGAAGCCCGCGAACTGGGAGATCGGTACAACCTGCGAGGGCCGGATGCCTCCCACCTGGCGACGGCTGTGCGGCGGAAGGCCGACTACTTCATGTCCCGCGACCTGGCTTTCCCCTATGGGGAGACGGTCGGCGAAGTCAAGGTCATCCAACCTGACATCATCTGGGACCCGTCCTTGGAGGACGAGGAAGTGAACCTCCGCGTGGAGCAGGAGGAAGCGGCCCTGCGAGCCGCAGAGGCTGAGAGCCAGGCCGCCAAGCTGGCGAAGTCGGCACGTGCTGCTGCGCTGTCCAATGGACAGCGCAGGGGACTGACGATCAAGCCCACGCCGACGCTGAGCATCGAGAACACGGCAACCTCTGGCCCTGCTGTCGATCCTCCTGCTGCGGGCCAGACGTCCTGAACCACGGCGCGGCGGCCGAACCGCGGACGCCGTCCGGGCGATCATCAGCCCATGAGCTTGAAGGTCGAAGCGCGTCGCGCCGCCCCGCTCCGCCGTGCCGAAGCCGAGCCGTCGGCTGGCGTCGTGGAGGCGCTGGTCGCGGTGACCGGCGTCCGTGACGATGTGGGCGACGTGATCGAGCCCGGCGCGTTCACACGCACGCTCAAGGACCGCAGGCCGAAGGTCGTGCTGTCCCACGACTGGAACCGTCCCGTGGGCAAGACCCTGGCGATCAGGGAGCTGATGCCCGGTGATCCCCGCCTGCCCGGGACGACGCACGACGGCCGTCCGTGGCCGAAGGGCGCGGGCGCGGTGTGGGCTCGCTACCAGGCGAACCTGGACACCGAGGACGGCCGGAAGTCGTTCGTGGACACCAAGTTCTTCGGGCCGGAGGCTGCCTACTCGATCGGGTACAACCCGGTGAGGACGCGACAGGTCGGCGGGACGCGGCACATCGACGACCTGGACCTGTTCGAGTACGGGCCGGTGTTGCACGGCGCGAACACGTTCGCGCGCTTGCTGTCAACGAAGGGCGGCCCACCGAGCCCGCTGGAGTTCAAGGTCGTGGCGTTGCGCGCCAGCGGCCCGTCGGGGCGGCGGCCGGGCCGCGCCCGGTTGACGCGCGCCGAGCTGGCGGCGGCGCGGGAGGTGCGGGAGTCGGCGGAGGCGGTGTTCTCCGAGGCGCTGGACGCGGACACCGTGCACGTGATGACCTCGGACGGCGACGTGGTCCCGGCGGCGTGCACGGTGTGCGGCAAGCCGTCGCGGGAGGCGGATGTGGTGCGGTTCGGCTCGGTGACGCTGTATCACCGGAGCTGTCTCGGGCTGACCTGAACGCGGAGGAATGTGTCCGGTCAGCCGCCGCGTGCCCGGTTGTCCTCGTCGAACCACCGCTGCACGGCTTCCTCCGCGCGCTGTCGCTCGGCTTTCGCCTGCGCCCTGGCGGCTTCCGCGCCTTCGGCGGCGCGTGGGTCCCGGTCGGCTCCGCGCTGGAGGCGTGAGGCGTCCACGGCGGAGTCGGCGACCAACTGCGCCAACCGCGCCGCCTCGCGCTCGTGCGGGGTGTCGCGGAAGGTGTTCACCAATGCGTCCGCATAGGTGTCCGCTTCCATCATGTCGCGGGTGGCTTTGCGGCGGGGCAGGCGCTGCTCCTCGTTCGCGGTCATGTTCCCCATCGTCTCGTGAACGGATCACCCCTGATGAGCTGAGGTCTGATAACTTTGCTTATCCGACTCCAGAATGGGGCTTTCGACATGCCCGACACCGCCGCCCTCGTCCCGTCCGGGGACCGCGTCCCGGTCCACACGGACGCCGACACGGTCATGTCCGACGCCACCCGTAGGCGGATCGCCGCCGGCGTCGCCGCGAACACCGTCAAGGCGTACGCCCGGCAGTGGGCCGCGTTCGCCGACTGGTGCGCGTCGCAGGGGCGCGCGGCGCTGCCCGCGACCGCCGAGACGTTGGCGGAGTTCGTCGGGCACCTGGCCGACGCGGGCAAGGGGCCGTCCACGTGCCAGCAGGCGATGGCGGCCGTGGCCGTGCGGCACGACGCCGCCGAGCTGCCCAAGCCGAACACCAAGGGCGCGCTGCTGGTGCTGCGGTCGCTGCGCCGCGAGCGCGCCGAGGCCGGGCAGCGCACGCGGCAGGCCCCGCCGGTCACGGTCGAGGTGCTGCGGAAGCTGATCGACGCCACCGACCCGGACAGCGCCACGGGCAAGAGGGACCGGCTGCTGTTGGTGCTGGGCCTGGTGATGATGTCGCGCCGCTCGGAGCTGTCGGCGCTGCGGATCGAGGACGTCACCGAGACGGACAACGGCCTGGAGATCCTGGTGCGGATGAGCAAGACCGACCAGGACGCGATGGGCGAGGTCGTGCCCGTGCCGCGCGGCTCGCACCCGCAGTCCGACCCGGTGCGGCTGCTGCGGGCGTGGCTCGCGGTGCTGGCGGAGAACGGGATCACCACCGGGCCGCTGCTGCGGTCGGTCGACCGGCACGGCCGTATCGGCACCGGCCGGCTGTCCACCGACAGCGTCAGCCGCATCGTGCGGCGGCTCGCCGTCCGGGCCGGGCTGCCCGACGCCGAGAAGTACACCGCGCACAGCCTGCGGGCCGGTGGCGCGACGGCCGCCTACAAGGCCGGTGCGCCCGTGTCCGCGATCAAGCGGCAGGGGCGGTGGAAGTCCGACGTGGTGAACGAGTACATCCGGTCCGTGGACCGGTGGCGCGACAACCCGATGGCCGACATTGGGCTGTGACAGGGGTCACCACGACTGCTTGCGTTCCTCATGCTGTAAAACCCGGCGGATCTCCCGGTTAAGGGCTGGAGACCACGTGAACGGCCTCCGGAACCGAAGGAGAAGCCATGCCCCATCCGCCCCGCATGTGGCCAGTGGGCCACGAAGTGATCACCGACCGGCGCGACCGGATCGTCGGCTACGTCGGCGCTCACGTCGTCGACAACGACGGGCTGCCCGTGCACCCGCTGTGGCCGGGCCGCCGGTTCCTGCCGCAGGACAACCGCCGCTCGTGCGGCCCGGCCTTCCTGCACTGCGCCGACTGCCGCAAGGCGGCCTCGCGCGACTGACCAACGGCACCGGCCCGCTCCGCGCGGGGCGGGCGGGTGCCGGGCACGCGCCGAAGGTGGACGAATTCTGGCCGGACCAGGACCCGGCCACGCGCTGTCCCGCGTGCGACGCGGTGGTTCGGCGGGAGCTGGAGAGGTAGGCGCTTTACCCCGTGGTCCGGAACTCCGACGGGCAGCAACACTGCGCTGGTCCCAGCCAGCAAGTTATCGGGAACTTGAACGACTTGGTTCAGTGCCTTGCAGGAGGTGTCGGAGGTACGACTCCGCCCTGAGTGACCGTCGCAAGGCCAAGATGGTTACGGGTAGGATTCCCCCGAACCCACTGGCCAGAATGAGCGTCCGTGAGGACGGCACCAGCCAGAAGCCGATTGCTACCACGCCCCCCAGGATCATGGGCATCACTATCTGCATGACGCTGATCCACTTCGACGGTTGGGCTATCGCGTTTGACCGTTCGCGGATCGGAACGTCAACCAAGTCCGCCACCGGTCGAAACTGCGGCTTGCCATCAAGCAGCACGGTGTAACGCAACCGGTGTTGCCGAGTCAGTAGCGCCGGACCCACGTGCAGCGCAGTCTCGCGCACCTCCACCACGGGTTCGCGCACTCCGGCACGCCCGGGGTCTGAGGTCTTATCCAGCAGCGCTAGGATCGGCACGCCGAATTCCAGTTCTAATGGCGCGCCGCTGAATGCCGATGGCGCGATGTCGAGCGGACTGTCACTGAGGATGTCCACCGTCACCAGGTAAGGCGCGGTCAGCGTCTGCCCCTCAAGTGACACGGCGAGTTCGCGGCCATCCAGACCTCGCGCTGCGCGTAGCAGGGGCACTGCCTGGTCCATCGTGATGTACAGCGCCCGTTGCGGCCGGGCGGAGCTGAACGCCGCCCATGCTCCTACCACGATCGCGACCACCGCGACCACTACTGCGGCGACCGCCCAGAACGTGCCCGACGCGTACCAGGGCTCCGTCGACGACAACTGCTCAGCTAACGGCATCCGCCCATCCAAGCAGGCCGTCATGCGAATGATGCGCCGACCTGCCCCGGCTACTCTCGAAGTAGCCGGGAGGTACACATGGACGCCGCAGACACCACGAGGCCGGAGCCGACCCCGTCGGAGATCGGCGCGCGGGTGCGCACGATCCGCCGCCGACGCGGCCTGTCCCTCGACGTCGCCGCCGGGCTGGCCGGGATCGGCAAGGCGTACTTGTCGATGCTGGAGAACGGCCAGCGCCGGTTCGAGCGGCGCGGCCTGTTGGAGGACATCGCCCACGCTCTCGGCTGCTCCGTCGCCGACCTCACCGGCCAGCCCTACCTGCCCGGCGACCGGGCCAGCGCCGAAGCGCTCGCCACCCTGCCCGGGATCTCCGTCGCCCTGTTCGACGCGACGTTGGACGATGTGCCCGACGTGTCCGCCCGGCCGCTGCACGAGCTGGTGAAGCGGGCGGCCCGCGCCAACGAGCACTCCGCGCACTCCCGTTACGGCGCGGCCGGGCGCGATCTCGGCACGCTGCTCGTCGACCTGCACGTCCACGCCGTCACCGGGACCGGCGCCACCCGCCGGACCGCGCTCGCCGCGCTCGTGGAGGCGTGCGTCGTGGCCTGCGGCGTCGCCCGCAGCCTCGGCAACCAGGACCTAGCGGTCACCGCAGCCGCGCGCGGCCAGGAAGCCGCCCGACGGCTGGAGGACCCGGCGCTGGCCGGGTTCACCGCCATGACGAGCACGGGCGCGTTGAGCAGGCTGGGCGCGCGGCACCGCGCCGAACGCGTCGCCGGGACCGCGCTGGAGCACCTGGTGGACGTGGCCGACCCGACCGCGCCGGACACCGCTACGGCGGAAGCCGCGGGGATGCTGCACTTGGCCGCGGCGCAGATGTCGGCGAAGTCCGGCTGCGCGCAGGACGCGGCGGCACATCTCGCGAAAGCCGCCGAGCTGGCGGAGCGCACGGGGGAGCGGAACACGCTGTGGTTCTCGTTCGGCCCCGCGAACGTGCGCGCGTGGGCGCTGTCGGTCGCGGTCGAGTCCGGCGATGGACCGGCGGAGGCCGAGCGGATCGAGGCCACCCCCGGCTACGACGAGGCGCTGACTGCCGCCGACCGCCGCGCGGCGCTGCACTTCGACCTCGCGCGGGCCTACGCGCAGGCGGACGGCGGACGGGACGCGCAGGCGCTGCGGCACCTGGATACAGCCGACCGGGTCGCCCCGCAGCGCATCCGGCACGACCCGGTGGCACGGGAGCTGCTGGTCGAGTTGGACCACCGCGCGAAGGTCCGGGCGTGGGAGCTGAAGTCGTTGAAGAACCGGCTCGGCGTGTGAGTTCACAGATTGTGAACGCCCGACTACCGGGGCGTTCTAGCGTCCCTGCATGGTCGTCGTCCTCGTCCTTCTCGGTGCAGTGGCCCTGCTCGCGGTCGCCTGGTGCGCGCTCCACGTCCGCCGCGAAGTCCTGCGCCGCCGCCAGGTCGCCCGCGTGCGCGCCGTCCTCGAACCCCGCACGACCGTCGCGGAGCTGCGCGAGCGCTGCGGCGCGGACACGCTGCCGCGCTACCCGACTCCGACCGTGACGGCCGGTGACCCCGACCCGGCCGTCACGGTCGGCCCAACTGGGGACGGTACGGCGGCGTGAGCAGCGGCTTGATCATTCCCGGCCGCCCCGAGGCGGAGATCGTCCGGCGTTACCCGGCTTTGCGGCACCTGCTCTACCTGCGCGAGGCCGCCTGGCGGTTCCTGCCGATCCAGCCCGGCCGCGACGAGATCGACGGCGTGCGCGTGTGGCCGGAGGGCTGGCGCGACGGGATCAGGTTCAGGACCGAGGACGACGCGCTCGGGGTGCGCCTGGACCGCGACACACGCATCACGTGGGAGTTCACCGGCTCGCTCGCCGAGGTCGTGCAGGAGCTGCTGATCCTGCCGCCCCCGTCCTCCAGGCTCGCGCCCCGGCTGGCCCGGGGCCGGGGGGCCGGACTGCGATAACCCCACCTGGTCCAAGGCCCGCCGCGCACCGCATGGTGCCGCTATACGCGGCAGTGCGGGGCAACCACGTGCTAAGGCTGCTCGGTGGCGAACCGCCGGACTGCAAGCTTCTCCAGCTCGTCCAGCTCGTTCGCCACGACTCTCGGGACTGCGAGGGCCTTGTTGAGCACGTCCACGGGAGCCTTACCGTCCGCAGTCCTGACGCTCACGTGGAATGCGTCGAATCGGCTAGTCATGAGCCCCTTGTAGTGCGTCATGTTGGCGACGAGCCTCGCCAGCTCCGGATCTGTTACGGCGACACTGGCTTGAACCAGCGCCTGGTCCAACGCTGCGGAGGCCGGGCCATGAGCCTGCACACCGTCCATCTTCACGGCCTCGGATGTGGGAAGGATGCTGAAGATCAAAGCGGCGGTCTCGGCGGCACCGATCCACGTCCGGGCGGCGTTGATCAGTGCTACGAGAGCTTCACGCTGATCGAGGCGATCGTGTTCGACTCGTTCGGCTTGAGCGAGGGCGATCTGCTCCCGCATCAGCTCTACCTGGGCTTTGGCTGCTTCGGCTTGCACCTCGGAGGCTTGCGCGCTTCGCTTCGCCTCCTGAACGTTGTCCTCGGCTGCGCTGGCCTGTCGTTTCGCCGAGTTGGCGTTGCCCAGCGCGATGAACGCTGCGATCAGCGCCACCGCGACGGCGAACCAGGCCGCCGCGTCTCCGACCTCCACCCCTGCCCCCTTGTCTCGCCGAGTCGGCTCGGCGCGTCTTCGAGCCGGACAGCAGGGTAAGGCAGCAAGCCGGGAGATCGCGTCTACCTAGGCGTCCTTGATATTCACTGCCCGCCGATTGCCGGGTGTATCAGCTGCACCTCCACCGGAGGGAGTATCCACCTACGGCCCTCCGGCGCTTCGCAGGTGAGCTGCACCAGCAGGGTCGTGGAAGGCAGCTTCCCTGTGAGGTCGACCCACACGACGACAGAGCCACCGGCCGTGAGGCCGGAGCGGATGATGCTCCGGCCGCCACGGATTTTCGAGTCAGGTGCTCCGGCGACTCCGGCGACGTCCTTGCCTTCGACGTTGATGGTGAGGGAACTCAGGTCGGCCCCCGATACCATCGCCACGTCGAGACGGACCGTTGTCTGTCCTGTGAACTGCCCAGGTCCCACGATCTTGAACTGGGGGCGGTCCTTTTCCTCGCGCTGTTCCGCGATCTGCTCACGCATGATCGCCACCTGCTGTTCGGCTGCCGCCGCGCTTCGCCGTGCTTGCTCGACGCCCGCCTCTGCGGCCTCGCGGGCCTTTCTCGCCTCGTCGGCCTGCTGGAGCGCCGCGGCGGCCTGTGTTCTCGCCGCTGCGACCTGCCGACTGGCGAACACGGCCGCGACTACCGCGACCGCCATCGAACCGAGCGCCACGACGGCCGCGACCCACGCGGGAACATCTCCGAAGTCCACCCTGCCCCCTTGCCTCGCCGAGTCGACCCGGCGCGTCATTGGTGGAGGGAGGGTACGCGCACCCTCCGACACGACGGGCCGCACGACAACGGGGCGGGTGGAACGACGAGCCACGACATCGCGATGATGCCGACGTGACCGACGAGCCCTCCGCCCTGTTACCCCGCCCCACCCCGCCCGCCCCCAAGAACGCGAAGCCCCGTCCCCGGCTACGGCGGTGGCCGGTCCCGCTGGTCGCACTGCTGGTATCGGCCGTCACAGTGGCCGCGTTGGTGGTGCTCTGGCGCTGGATCGACGGCCTCGCTTTGGTCGACCCGGACAAGCGGGCGACCGCGCAGCTCGACGCGCTGAAGCTCGCCGCGTCGATCGTCGTGGGCGGCGGCGGGCTGTTCGCGCTGTACCTCGCCGCACGCCGGCAGCGCACACAGGAGCTTGAGCTGGACGCCCGGCACGCCGAACTGGCTCAGCGCGACCGGGTGCAGGCCCACGCCGAGCAGGTCGCCGAGACCAACCGGCTGCACTCCGAGCGGGTTGCCGCTGACGCGCGTGTGCACGCCGAGGCTCAACGCATCACGGAGCTGTACACCAAGGCCAGCGAGCAGCTTGGGTCCGAGAAAGCCCCGGTCCGGCTGGCCGGGCTCTACGCCCTGGAGCGGCTGGCTCAGGACAATCCGCATCAGCGGCAGACCGTGGTCAACGTGCTATGCGCGTACTTGCGGATGCCGTACACGCTGCCCGGTGATCCTCCCGCTGAGGACGCCGACGAGCAGACGCGCGCCCGCTACGACGAGCGGATACAAGAACGTGAGGTTCGGCTTACCGCTCAACGTGTTCTTGCCGCCCATCTGCGTCCTGGCGACGATCCTGGCCGCATAGCTGCGACCTTCTGGAAAGACACTGACCTCGACCTCACCGGTGCCACCCTCATCGACTTCGACCTCGCCGACTGCAAGATCCGGCGAGCCCGGTTCGATATGGCGTCATTCTGGGGAAACGCCAGTTTCAAAAAGGTCGTTTTCGAGGAGACCGCCTTGTTCGACGAAGCGGTGTTCAGCGGCCTTACCTCATTCAGGGAGGCGACGTTCATCAAAATCGCCGGGTTCGCAGATGCAGTGTTCAGTGTGGTCGGATTCAAAAAGACGAGGTTTGGTCATGTTGCTATGTTCGGTGCGACCACCTTCAAGGAAACTGTCAAGTTTGACACGGTGAGGTTCGAGGGCGATGCCTGGTTCCGTGAGGCGAAGTTTTTGGGCTATGCCAAGTTCGATCGAGTAACATTTGACAGAAGTGCGAAATTCGACGAAGTGACTCTCGGTAAGGGTATCGTGTTCGACACGTCTGTAGTCGTTCATCCGGTGCCTGCTCGTTCGTCTTGGCCGAAGAACTGGCAGCCCTCCGAAGAGCACGGCCCAATCGAGGGGCGAGAGGGAACCTGGCATCGCCTCGTCCAAATCGATACGGCAAGTAGCGACCAGCACAAGAGGCCAGTACTTCCTGATGTTGGCACCTGATCTTCAACAGGACGAGGCCGCCCCGGCGACGTGTCCGGGGCGGCCTCGTGGTCGTGCAAGGTCAGCTCGTGCACACCGCCGACGGCGGAGCGGTCGCGGTGCCATCGGGCGTCGCGCTGACCAACCCGAACAGGTACGCGACGACGCACGCGGCGGCGGCCAGGGCCAGCCAGCGGCCGGGCCGGAACTCGCGGGTGTGGGTGACGGTGGGCATGGTGTCCTCCCTGGTGTGCCGACCCCCGGCGCTGTGCCGAGGGGGTTGGAACAAGGCCCGGAAACGGGCCTCAGAACGTCTGTGAGGGCGATCCGCGGTGAGTCCGCGGTGACCTTGGAACAGGTCCGTCCGTGCAGCTCACGGGCTTGTGGGGTGGTTGTGCGGGGTTGGAACAGTGGCGCCGGTGGTCGGAACGGGTGTGCCGACCCGTTTCGACCCTCGTTCCGGCCCCATCAGCCGCCGATCGCGGCCCGGATCGCGGCCACGTCGACCACCGCTACCGCGTTGTCGTAGCCGGGCATCCGCCGCTTCGCCAGCTTCGGCACGCCCGCCGCGCGCAGCGCCTCGCCGAGCGTCTTCACGTCCCAGCCGATCCGCTCCGCCAGCTCGCCCGTGGGCACCACGCTGTGCTCCTCATCGCCGAGCACGTCGGCCAGCAGCTCCAGGACTTCGGGCAGCTCGTGCACCAGCTCGGCGTCCATCGGCTCCGGCCCGGTCGCGGTGGCGGTCACCTCGTCGGCCAGGCGGGCGGCCACGGTCGGATCCAAGGCGGCCAGGTCGTTCTGCCCGGCGGCGTCCCCGGTGAGCGTCCCGGCCTGCTCGCGCAGCGCCCGGCCCCGCTCGCACGCCGCGCGGATCGCGGCGATGTGGAGCAGGTGCGTTCGCACGGTCACCGCGTCCCCGGCGGACAGCTCCGTCTCGCCGTCCGCGCCGAGCAGCAAGCCCACGCCCTTGTGCGAGGTGAGCAGCTTGCTCGCGTCCATCCCCGCCCGGTACGTGCCCGCGCCGAGGATGGTCTCCGACGCCTGGTAGGTCATGACCTTCAGCGCGAAGCGGGTGCCGAGCTGGCCGCGCAGCCCGTCCGGGATGACCTTCGCGTCCGGCTTCTGCGTGGCCAGGATCAGCGAGTAGCCGGCGGCCGGGCCGGTCTTGGCGATGTAGGTCAGCAACTCGCAGATCCGCTGCCCGACCTTCCTGCCCTTCGGCTCGTCCTCGTCCAACGGCACGTCCAGGCCGAGGAAGTTCTGGATCTCGTCGATGCCGATCACGGTCAACGGCATCCCGTGCGCCGGGTCGCGGGTGATCTCCGGGGTGACCTTCGACTCCGGGCACAGCTCGTCGTCCATGTCCGCCAGCCGGTCGAACCGGTCGGCCACGTCGGCGGCGCACTCCTCCAGCACGCTGATCAGGCGGCGGGCGTCGGACTCCCGGGAGCCCCGGATGAACCGGTGCGCGACCTGCTCGAACGGGCGGAAGTCCTTGCCTCCCTTGCCGTCGGCGACGATCAGCCGCACGTGCGGGTCCAGGGCGGCGGCGGTGAGCGGCAGGCGCGCGACGAACGTCTTGCCCTGGCGGGGGATCGCGCCGATCAGCAGCGAGGTCCACACCACGGGCAGGCTCACGGCCGCGCCCCGTGCGGTGGTGCCGAACGGCACCGGCCGCCACAGGTCCCAGCTTGCGGCGGTGGCGAGCGGGCTGGGCACCGGGTCGGCGGCGTACGGGTCGCCCTTGCCGATCCACAGCGCCACCCGCCCGGCGTGGCCCCGGTCGCCCCGGACGCGCTCCACGATCAGCCGCACCTCGTCCACCGCCAGCGCGGACGCCAGGGCCTCGCGCTTGGCGATCACGTCGGACGCCTTGCGCGACGGCGGCAGGTCCAGCACCAGCGACCACCCGGTGTCGTCCTGCCGGGGCCGCTCCACGAAGTACATCGGCTCGCCCTTGCCGACGATCCCGGCCGAGCGGAACGCCTCGATCAGGTTGTCGCCGTCCATCAGCATGGCCAGCGTGCGCGCGCCGCCGAGCACGGCCTGACGGCCGGGGGAGCCGTCCTTGCGGCGGCCGGCCACGGCGAGCGCCACGGACACCGCGCCACCGGCCACGACCAGCGGCAGGGAACCGGCGGTCAGGTCGACCACCAGGCCGCCCAGCCCGGTCGCGCCGGTCCCCACCAGCGTGATCACGCCCCGGCGGCGGCGCACCGCCGCGATCTCCTGCCAGCGCGAGGCGAGGCTGTCGCTGGACTTCGCGGCGTCGTAGAAGTCGGCCACGCGGACCCACGCCCACCAGGCGCGGGTGGACACGACCAGGCCCCGGCCGACGGCGGCCGGGTAGCGGACCGGTGCGAGGGCGGCGCGGCCCGCCAGTGCGGCCCCGGCCTGCTTCGCGGTCTCCGGGCTCTGCCACTTCGCGGGGAGCTTGGACACGGCGGACTCGGCGAGCCGCCGCGCCTTGGACTGCCGGTACTCGGCGTCGGTGATCAGCTCGCCGTCCAGCACGGGCTCGGCGGGCTGCACCGGCCCGGCGGCCGGGGCCGGCGTGACCGGCCCCGGCTCGTCGGCGGGCGCGGGAGCAGCCGCGCCGGGGAACACGACCAGCTCGCCCATCTCGTCCAGCTCCTCCCGCTGCTTGTGTGCACGTTCAGCCACGGCTCGCCACCTCCCCGGCGACGGCCGCCAGGCGCGGCCGGTTGGCGTCGGCGAGCACCCGGCGGGCCTGGTGCTCGGTGATCCCCAGCTCCTTCGCCAGGCGGGTGCGGCCGACCTGGCGGCCCTCCTGGCGGGCGGTCGCCAGCACGGCGCGGGCGCGCTCCACCAGGTCCGCCGGGTCGACCTCCGCCGGCCGGCGCGGGGCCTGGCGCGGCACGCTCACCGGAGCCTCGCCAACCTGGCGACCCGGCTCGTCACTCACCTGGTGAGCCTGGCGAACGGGCTCCTGGTCGACCCGGTGGGCGTCGTCGCCGGGCTCCACCAGGTGGGCCGGTTTGGGCTGGTCACCAGGCTGGTGGACGTCTTCACCAGGTGCCTGGTGCGGCGTGCTCGCCAGGTTCTCGCCGACCTGGCGAACCGAGGGCTCACCAGGTGCGGTCACCAGGTCGCCGACCTGGTGGACGGGGGCCGGCGACGCCGGGTCGGCGGGTGCCTCACCAGGTGCGCCGGCCTCCTCGCCGGCCTGGCGCGCCAGGTCCGCCGCCAGCCCGGCGAACGCCCGCTGGTACGCCCCGGCCGCCTCGGTGGCGACCCACAGCAGCACCGGGCCGACCGCGTGCAGCGCCACCCCCACCACGTCGCCCTTCAGGGCGCTGGGCGCGATGTTCAGGCCCAGGGTCACCAGGCCGGTGACCGCCCGCAGCGCGATGCCCCACCCGGTGGAGCGGCCGTGCTGGGCGAGCACCCGGTCACCGACCAGCGCCAGCACCAGGGCCGCGTCCACGGCCGGCGGGAGCATCCACGCGGAGAAGGCGGGGATGCCCTGCGAGATCAGCCACGGCGTCACCGTGAGCACGCCGTAGACCATGACGACGCCCGCGATCACCCACGTGGCCCCGGCGATCACCTTGCCCGTGCGCTCCAGGCGCAGTGCGTCCGTGTTCACCGGCCACCGCCGATCCGGGCGGCCAGCTCGGCGGCCCTGGTGAGCAGCGCGGCCAGCTCGGCGGCGCGCTGGGAGGTCATCAGGCCGGGGTCGTCGCTGGTGCCGTCGGCGACGCGGCGCACGTCCACGGCGGCGACACCGGGCAGGTAGGTCAGGGACTCCTCGCCGACGACGGCGTGCAGGCGCTGGAGCACCCGCACCACCAGGTGGTCGGCCCCGTCCGGCAGCAGCAGGACGCGGCCGACTTCGGCGACGTGCGCCAGGCGGCCCTCCGACATGCGGATCGTCTCGTCGGCCCACTCCGGGGTGTCCGGGCGGGCGGCCGGGGTGAGGTGCGCGGCGCGCTTCGGTCCGCTCATCGTGCGGCCTCGCAGTCCTCGTCGGTGCAGTCGGTGATCTCCCAGGTCCGCCGGGAGGCGGCGGACGGGGTCAGTGCGTTCGTTGCGTTGCGCAGGAACTCGGCGGCCTCCCGGGAGGGCAGGCAGTCGACGGGCGAGGTCCAGCCGTGCGGCTCGCGGTAGGTCAGGTGGGCGCGCATCACCGGGCACCCCCGCTCCGGGCCGGGGCGCAGCGCGGGCACGGCGTCGACCGCGTGCGGTCCTCGTCCAGCCACACCACCCGGGCACTGATCGGGTCGCCGGGGCGGGCGTCGCAACCACCGCACTCCGCCGGGACCGCCGAGCGCCCACCGGGCGCGCTCGGCGCGGGACGGTTTCCCTGATGGTTGAAGGACGTTTCGGGCGTCATGCTGACGCCCCGCTTGGTCGCTGCTGACGCCCCGTTCGTGCGCTGCTGACGCCCCGTCGAGGTCAGCGGGGCGTCGTCCTGACGCCCCGTGCCCGTGCCTGTGGACAACCCGGCCGACAGCACCAGGTCGTACACCTGGGGGCGCAGGTCGGCGCGCTCGATCCGGGCGTCGCGGTAGCGGGTGTTACCCGGCTTGATCAGGCCCAGGTCCTCCAGGGAGCGCAGCGCGCGCTGCACGGTGCGCCGGGACAGCCGGGTGTAGCGCTGCATCCGCTCGACCGACGGGAACGCCTCCGACCCGTCGGGGCCGGCGTGGTTCGCCAGCGCGATCAACGTGATCGCCAGCGCGGCGGCGTCCTTGCGGTCGGTCGGGATCGGCGCGGTGTTCAGCGCCCAGTTGATCGCCTCGATGCTCACCGGCTCACCGCCCGGTGGCGCTGGTACGGCAGGATGTCGTGCACGGCTCGGACCTCCACAGCAGAGTCCGGGTCCAGGCCCCGCCGTGGTGTTCCCGCACCCGGTGGGGCCGTCCCGTAAGTGGGACTCCGACGCATCTGGGCGACGGAGCTTTACGGGTGCGAACTTGGCGATCCTCTGCGGCGCGGTCCTGTTGCTGCTGAGGCTGCTGCGGGTAGGTCCGCGTGGTTGCGCGGCGGGTGCGATGGCGGCGCTGGTCGGGTTCGTGGTGCTGGCCGGGCCGGAGCCGAGCGTGTTGCGGGCCGCCGTGATGGGCGCGGTGGCGTTGCTCGCGCTGGTGCTGGGTCGGGAGCGGTCGGCGTTGCCAGCGCTCGCGGCCGCGGTGGTGGTCCTGGTGCTCTACGACCCGGAGTTGGCCACCGAGCCGGGGTTCGGGCTGTCGGTGGTGGCGACAGCGGCGCTGGTGCTGCTCGCGCCGAGGTGGGCCGCCGCGATGAAGGAGCGCGGCGTCCCGGTGGGTTTCGCCGAGGCGTTGGCGGTGCCGGTGGCGGCGAACCTGGCCACCGCGCCGCTGGTCGCCGGGCTCTCCGGCCAGGTGAGCCTGGTCGCGGTGGTGGCGAACCTCCTGGCCGCGCCGGTCGTGGCCCCGGCCACCGTGCTCGGGGTGCTGGCCGCCGTGCTGGCGCAGGTGCACGAGCCGACGGCACGACTGGTCGTCGAGGTGGCCGGTCCGGCGGTGAGCTGGCTGATCACGGTCGGCCGGCACGCGGCGGCCGTGCCCGGCGCGGCGGTCGGGTGGCCCAGTGGCTGGGTCGGCGGGCTGCTGCTGGCCGGGGTGCTGGTGCTCGGCTACGCGATCGCCAGGCTGCGCCGGGTGCGGACGTTGGTCGTGGCGGCCGTCGTCGGCGCGGTGGTGGTGGTCGTGCCGCTGAACGTGGTCGCGCCGGGGTGGCCGGTGCCCGGCTGGTCGGTCGTGGCCTGTGACGTGGGTCAGGGCGACGCGGTGGTCCTCGCCACCGCCGAGCGCGACCGGGCGGTGCTGGTCGACGCGGGGCCGGACCCGGTGCCGGTGCTGTCGTGCCTGCGTCGGCTCGGGGTGCGGCGCATACCGCTGGTGGTGCTCAGCCACCTGCACGCCGACCACGTCGGCGGGTTGGCCGCGGTGCTGGCTGAGCGGGTTGTGGGCGCGGTGGCGGTGGGGCCGTCGCGGGAACCGGAGTGGGCGTGGGAGGAGGTGAGGGAACGGGCGCGGACGGCCGGGGTCCGCCTGGTCGAGCTGGGCGCCGGGCAGCGGCTGAGCTGGCCGGGTCTGGAGCTCGACGTGCTCGGCCCGCGCGCGGACCCCGTGCGCGGGACGGACACGAACACGGCGGTCAACGACGCGTCGCTGGTGCTGCGGGCCTCCACCGCGGCCGGGCGGGTGTTGCTGACCGGAGACATCGAGCTGGCCGGGCAGGCGGACCTGCTCGGTGGGCACGTGGACCTGCGGGCCGACGTGCTCAAGGTGCCGCACCACGGGTCGCGGTACTCGTCACCGGCGTTCCTCGCGGCGGTCCGGCCGCGGATCGCGTTGGTGAGCGTCGGCGCGGGCAACCGCTACGGCCACCCCAGCGGGGTGGTGGTCGACGCGTTGACGAGCCGAGGCGCGCTGGTGCTGCGCACGGACCGGGACGGCGACACCGCCGTCCTGGCCGGCCCGGACGGGCCGCAGGTCGCCCGCAGGAGCGGCGGCCAACCCGACAACGGACAAGGGGAGAACGATGAGGAACGACGTCTGGATCCGACTGCACTCCGGCTGGTCGCCGCAAGGCGGCAACCGGGCGCTGGCGTGGGCGCTGTGGCAGCCCGGCTACACCGCCCAACCCTGGCCGAGCGACGAGCTCCGGCCCGCGTTCACGTATTACGTGTGCGAGGAGCTGCCCAGCGGTGAACGCGGAATCGTCGCCAGGGCAACGGCCACCGGCGTGATCCGCTTGGCGCAGGTCCCCTCGGCGGACACCGCCTACCGGCTGATCGCCGACGGCCTGTTCGACGCCGACCTCGCCATACCGCCGGAGGAGTGGCACGCCGAGCGCTACAACCAGGAGAAGGCGACACGGCCCTGGCCGCAGATGCTCACCGCCTGGCGCGTGGTCACCGAACCGGTCGGCCCGCACGTCCTGCCCGAGCTGACCGCCTTCCCCCGGACCGGGTGGCTGCGCTCCTCCAGGATCGCCTTGTGACCACGACCGCGAACGGGAAGGCGACGGTGAAGCGGAGAAGCCGCCCGGCACTGAGCCGACCGCCGCCGTAGCTACCGCGCCCCGGACCGACCGCCCGGACCGACCGTCGCCGTACCGCCTGGGACCGGAAACCGCGGTCCGACCCCAGGCGGGAACGGGCGATACGGGTCAGTCCTGAAGGGCCTTCAGGACGGCCTCGGCCGACGGCGGGACGTTGGCGCGGGGGCCGACGCGGTCGCCGAGGGCGTCCAGGGTCTTGAGGCCGTCGCCGGTGATCAGGAGCACGGTCTCGCCGTCCGGGTCCAGTTGGCCGGTCTCGATGAGCTTCTTCGCGGTGGCGACGGTGACGCCGCCGGCCGTCTCGGCGAAGATGCCTTCGGTCCGGGCCAGGAGGCGGATGCCCTCGACGACCTCCTCGTCGGTGACGTCCTCGATCGCGCCGTTGGTGCGGCGGACGGCGTCCAGCACGTAGGGGCCGTCGGCGGGGGCGCCGATCGCCAGCGACCTGGCGATGGTGTCCGGGCGGACCGGGCTGACCACGTCGTGGCCCGCCTTGAAGGCGGCCGAGACGGGGGAGCAGCCGGTGGCCTGCGCGCCGAACACGCGGTACGGGGTCTGCTCGACCAGGTCGAGGTCGCCCAGCTCGCGGAAGGACTTGTCGACCTTCGTCAACTGCGAGCCGGACGCGATGGGCACCACGATCTGGTCGGGCAGCCGCCAGCCGAGCTGTTCGGCGACCTCGTACCCGAGCGTCTTGGAGCCCTCGGCGTAGTAGGGGCGGACGTTGACGTTGACGAACGCCCAGTCCTCGTGCTCGGCGGCCAGTTCCTGCGCCAGCCGGTTCACGTCGTCGTAGTTGCCGTCGACGGTGATCAGGTTGCCGCCGTAGACGGCGGTCATGAGGATCTTCGCCCGCTCCAGCGTGGAGGGCACCAGGACCACGGACTCCCAGCCCGCGCGGGCCGCGGCGGCGGCGACGGCGTTGGCCAGGTTGCCGGTGGACGGGCAGGCCAGGACCTTGAAGCCCAGTTCGCGGGCGGCGGCGAGGGCGACGCCGACCACGCGGTCCTTGAACGAGTGGGTCGGGTTGCCGGTGTCGTCCTTCACCCACACCTTGCGCACGCCGAGGGCCTTGGCGAGGCGGTCGGCCTCGATCAGGCGGGTGCCGCCGGGGTTGGTGTTGGGGTGCGACTCGACGGTGGTCGGCACGGGGAGCAGGCCGCGGTAGCGCCAGATCGACCGGGGGCCCGCCTCGATGTCCTCGCGACGGATCCGACCGAAGTCGTAGGCCACTTCCAGCGGCCCGAAACACTCCAGACAGGCGTATTCGGCGGCGAGCGGCGTCTCGTGGCCGCATTCGCGACACGACAGCGCGCGGGCAGGACCGAGGTCGAAGGAGGTGGTGGCCGAGGGCACACTGACAGCAGTCATCGCGAGGTATCTCCTCATCTTTCCCGCGCACCGCGGGTCGGAATTGGCACCGTGGTCGCCAGCGGACGCTGTGCGACGGGTTGCCGGGGCTTCTTCGGGCCGATCCCTCTGCCCCTCTGGATGAGCGGTATTCAGTTGTGGGCTTCAACTTACGTCACGATCCCGACCCTCAGCCAGCGACGTCCACCATCCGGACGTCTGCCACCCGTGGGAGGATCGCGCCCGTGAGTGCGCCCGCTGACATGCCCGACGCCGTGCACCTGATCCTCGGCGAGGAGGAGTTGCTGGTCGAGCGCGCGGTGCGCGGTGCGCTGGCCGCGGCGCGGAAAGCCGATCCGCAGGCCGACCTGACCCGCGTCCGCGTGACCGATCTCACCCCGCCTGAGCTGGCGGAACTGGTGAGCCCGTCGCTGTTCGCCGAGGGACGGGTGGTCGCGCTGGAGGCCGCGCAGGAGTGCGGCAAGGAGATCGCCGACGCGGTCATCGGCTACGCCAAGGCCCCGGCGGACGGGGTGACGGTGGTGGTCGTCCACAGTGGCGGCGGGCGCAGCAAGGCGGCCAAGGACCTGCCCGCGGCGCTGCGCAAGGCAGGCGCCCGGGTGACCGAGTGCCCCAAGATCACCAAGGCGGCGGACCGGGAAGCGTTCGTGCGCAACGAGATCCGCGCGGCGGGCGGCGGCAAGGCCGACCCGGAGGCCGTGGCGGCGCTGATCGAGGCGGTGGGGTCGGACCTGCGCGAGTTGGCGGCGGCGGCGTCGCAGCTCGTCGCCGACACGGGCGGCAAGGTGGACGCCGAGGCGGTCCGCCGCTACCACCGCGGGCGGGCCGAGGTGACCGGGTTCGCGGTCGCGGAGAAGGCCGTGATGGGTGATCGGGCCGGTGCGCTGGAGGCGTTGCGGTGGGCGATCCAGCTCGGCGTGCCGCACGTCTTGGTCGCCGATGCCCTGGCCGACGCGGTGCGCACGATCGCGCGGGTGTCCGCGGTGGGCCGGGGCGACCCGTTCAAGCTGGCGGGCGAACTCGGCATGCCGCCGTGGAAGGTGAAGAAGGCCCAAGGCCAGTCGCGTGGCTGGGAAGACCGAGGGCTGGCAGCCGCGATGACGGTGGTCGCGGACCTGAACGCCGACGTCAAGGGCGCCGCCGCCGACTCGGGCTACGCCCTGGAACGCGCCGTGCTGAAGATCGTCGCCGCCCACGGCCGCCGCTGACGGAGGCCTAGGGGATCGCACGGTCGGGCGGTCGGGGATCCGGAGGCTGGGGATCCGGAGGCTGGGGGATCGGGCGGCTGGGTGGCTGGTGGCCGGCGCTGGACCCTGGCGGCCAGGTGGCTGACGGCTGGCGGCCAAGTGGTTCGCGGCGGGGTGGGCGGTACTGGCTGAGGGCCGGGAAGTCAGCGGCTGAGCGGCCGGTGGCCTGGTGGCTGGCTGGGCGAGGGTCGGTGCTGGTCGGGGCGGTGGCAGCTGGGGCGGTGGTCAGTGGTCGGCCGCACACGAAAGCGCCGCCCACCCCGCGCGGGGGTGGGCGGCGCTTTGGCGTGAAGACCAGATCAGATCTGGTTGGCGCGCCGCGCCAGCGCCGACTTCTTGTTGGCGGCCTGGTTGGCGTGGATCACGCCCTTGGAGACGGCCTTGTCGAGCTTGCGGGACGCGTCCTGCGCCAGCGCGACGGCCTTCTCCTTGTCACCGGCCTCGGCGGCCTCACGGAACTTGCGGATGGCGGTCTTGAGGGACGACTTGACGGCCTTGTTGCGCAGGCGCGCCTTCTCGTTCGTCTTGATCCGCTTCATCTGGGACTTGATGTTCGCCACGCGAAAGCCACCTTTTCCTCGGTCTCGGAGTCGCACCGCGCTTGTCACCGGCTCCGCCCCCGCGAAGGGGCGGTCTTCCTCCACAGCGGAATGCCGCGCGGGTACGACCGAGAAGGTTATCAGGGCAGCTCACCGCACCGTGAATCGAGCCCTCCCGTCGCCGACCACGACCTCGTAGCCGCCCCTGGCGACCTCGGGCTTGCCCGACGCGTCCATGTCGCCCGCCGTCACCGCGAGCCGCTGCACGTCGAACGTCACCTCGACCGCCCGCTGCTCACCGGCCTTCAACGCCACCCGCGTGAAGCCGACCAGGCGCTGCGGCGGCGTGAGCACCTTGCTCACCGGCTGGTGCACGTACACGGGCACGACGAGCGTGCCGTCACGTCCACCGGTGTTGGCCACGGTCACCGACACCTTCACCTGGCCGTCCCGCCGCACCTCCGTCGACTTCAGCGTCGGCGCGGACGTGGTGAACGTCGTGTACGACAGGCCGTGCCCGAACGCGAACGCCGGGTCGTACCCGGAGCTGGGCGCGGTGTTCGCGCCGCGCACCTGGTCGTAGGAGAACGGCTGGTCGCCGACCGACTTCGGCCAGGACACCGGCAGCCTGCCGCTGGGGTTCACCGCGCCGAACAGCACGTCGGCGATCGCGCCGCCGCCCTCGGACCCGGGCAGCCAGCCCGCGACCAGCGCCGGGGCGTCGGCCACCGTGCCGAGCACCTGCGGCCGGCCGGTCAGCAGCACGACGACCACCGGCTTGCCGGTCGCCCGCACCGCGTCCACCAGGCCCTGCTGCGCAGCGGTCAGCGCGGGCTCCTCGGTGTCCGCCTCACCCTCCGCGCCCGGGTCCTCACCGAGCACGACGACCACCGCGTCGGCGTCACCCGCCTGCGCCACCGCGTCGGCCTGCGTGGCCGCGCCGACCACGTTCGCCGACGGCACGGCGGCCTTGATGCCCTGCAGCACGGTCACCGTGGGCGGCATCGGCGACGAGTCCGGCACGCCCTGCCAGCCGACCGACCAGCCGCCGAGCTGCCTGGCCGCGGAGTCGGCCGCGTCACCGGTCACCACGAGCTTGCCCACGCCGGTCGACAGGGGCAGCACGCCGTCGTTGCGCAGCAGCACCGCGCTCTCCGCCGCCGCCTGGCGGGCCAGCGCCCGGTCCGCGCCGTTCACGATCGCGTCGGCCTTCTCCACGTCGACGAACGGCTTCTCGAACAGCCCCAGCTCGAACTTGAGCTTCAGGATCCGCCGCACGGCCTGGTCGATCCGCTTGCCGGGGATCGCACCGCTCCGCACGCCCGCCAGCAGCCCGGCGGTGAACCCGGCCGCGTCCGACGGCTCCATCGCCATGTCGACGCCCGCGTTCACGGCCATCGCGATGGCCTCCTCGTAGTCCGCCGCCACGTGGTAGCGGTCCACCAGGAACCGGATGTCCTCCCAGTCGGTGATCGCCACGCCCCGGAACCCCATCCGGTCGCGCAACTGCGTGGTCAGCAGGTACTTCGACGCGTGCGCGGGCACGCCGTTCACCGCACCGGAGTTGATCATCACGGTGCCGACGCCCGCGTCGAACTGCGGCTGGAACGCGGGCAGCACGGTGTCCTGGAGGTACCGGATCGGCAGCTGGGCGGGCGCGCGGTCGTGGCCGTTGAACGGCTCCGAGTAGCCCGCGAAGTGCTTGGCGGTCGCGGTCAGCTTCGCCGTGCCGTCGGTCGGGTCGGCCTGCTGCCCGCGCACGTTCGCCGCGGCCAGCGCGCCGGCCAGCACCGGGTCCTCGCTGTAGGTCTCGTAGTACCGCCCCCAGCGGGTGTCACGCGCGATGTCGGACACCGGCGCGAAGTTCCAGAACACGCCGGTGGCCCGCATCGCCCGACCGGTGGACTTGCCGAGCTGCTCCTGCAGCTCCGGGTTCCACGTCGCGCCGAGGCCGATCTGGTGCGGGAACATCGTGGCGCTGAGCACGTTCGAGTGGCCGTGCACGCCGTCCGCGCCGTAGATCAGCGGGATCCGCAGCCTGCTGTGGTCCAGCGAGTACTTCTGGATGGCGTTGGTCATCTCCGCCCACGCGCGGGGCGTGTTCGGGTTGGGCGCGTCGCCGCCGCCGGAGAGGATCGAGCCGACCTTCGCGTCCTCCAGCACCGCCTTCATGCAGTCCTCGCGCAGCGGACCGGGGTTCCACTCGCAGTTGCCGCGCAGCTTGCCCAGCCGGATCTGGGTCATCTGGCCGACCTTCTCCTCGAGCGTCATGCGCTTGAGGAGGTCGTCGACGCGCCGGTCGACCGGCGCCCGGGCGTCCTGGTAGCCCTGCCCGGCGGGCTCCATCACGCCGCTGGCTTGCGCGCCGGTGACCAACAGGGCCAGCGTGACCAGCGCGGCGACCGCGGTCCGCTTGCGGGATCTCAACACCGAGAACCTCCAGGTCGATCGGGGAACACCCGCGAACACCCTCCCTGTGTGAATCGGCCCACAACAGGGCTGAACGGCCCATTCTGGGAGCGCTCCCACTGCAGTAAGGGGTGAAATGCAGTACGCCCGTCTTGTTTCATGTGCCGTGTGACCGCCGCACTCGACTGGCCCGGCTTCGGGCACATCTCGCTCGCCGCCCTGCTGTTCCTCTGCCTGGCCGCCCTCGTCGCGGGCGCGGTCGACGCGGTGGTTGGCGGCGGCGGGCTGGTCCAGCTGCCCGCGCTGCTGCTGATCGCGCCCGGCGGCCAGCCGCTCTACGCGCTGGCCACCAACAAGATCGCCTCCGTGGTCGGCACGGCGGCGGCGGTGCGGACCTACTCCCGGCAGACCACGATCGACTGGTCCTCGGCGTTGCCGATGGCGTCGGCCGCGTTCGCGGGCGCGGTGGCCGGTGCGGCGTTCGCCGGGGCGTTGGCGCCCGGCGTGCTCAACGGCGTGGTGCTCGTCGCGCTGGTCGGCGTCGGCCTCTACACGTGGCGCAAGCCGGAGTTGGGCGTGGCCGAGGCGCCGAGGTTCACCCGCTTCGCGCAGATCGCCGTGATGGCCGCGGGCGGGGCGTTGATCGGCTTCTACGACGGCCTGGCGGGTCCGGGCACGGGCGCGTTCCTGGTGTTCCTGCTCGTGGGCCTGGTCGGGTTCGCGTTCCTGCGCGCCTCGGCCACGGCCAAGGTCGTGAACGTGGCCACGAACCTGGGCGCGCTGCTGTACTTCATCCCGGCCGGAAAAGTGTTGTGGGGCTTGGGTCTGGTGCTCGCGCTGTGCAACGTGACCGGGGCGGTGTTCGGCGCGCGCCTGGCGGTGCGGCGCGGCTCGGCGTTCGTGCGCCGGGTGTTCCTCACCGTCGTGGTGGCGCTCGTGGTCAGTCTGGGGTGGAAGGCGGCGGTTGGATGACCCGGAACGTCGCGCCCATCGGGTCGCCGACCGTGGTGAACCGGCCGAACCGCGACTCGACCACGTCGCCGACCGTGACGCCGCCCAGCTCGTCCACCCGGCGTGCCGCCGCGTCGGCGTCGGCCACCGCGAAGTAGGTCATCCAGTGCGGCGGGATCTCGGCGGGGATCTCGTTGGCCATCCCGAACACGCCCGCGACCGCGCGGCCCTCGACCCGCAGCTGCGTGTACGGGAAGTCCGGCAGCGGGTCCAGCCCCACGTCGAACACCTGCTGGTAGAACTCCGCCGCGCCGAACGGGTCGCGGGTGGCCAGCTCGTTCCACACCACCGAGCCGGGTTCGTTCACCACGTACGCGCCGATGTGCGTGCCCGCCTCCCAGAGCCCGAACGCCGCGCCGTACGGGTCCACCGCGATCGCGCCGCGCCCCGGTCCGCCGGTGTCGAACTCCGGCACGAGCACCTTGCCGCCGTTGGCGTTCAGCTTCTCCACCGACTCGTCCAGGTCGTCGGTGGCCAGGTAGGTCGTCCACACCACGGGGAACATCACGTCCGACGGCATCTCGCCGAAGCCCGCCACGGGCAGGCCGCGCACCAGGGCCATCGTGTAGTGCCCGGTCTCCGGGCCGCCGATCTCGAAGTCCCAGCCGAACAGCCCGCCGTAGAACTCCATGGTGGCTTCACGGTCGGTGGTCATCATGTCCACCCACGCGGGTGTTCCTGGCGGGTACGGGGCGTCCATCTCGCTCACCTGGTCAACAGTCGCACCAGCCGTCACGCTCCGCGAGTTGATCACTGCCCGACCGGGTGGCGCGCGAACGCCGTCGGTGCGCTGGGTCCGCACCGACGGCGTCGGTCATCCGGTCGAGCCGTCCCCGTCGCTCTTGCGGGGCCTGCCGCGCCTGGGTTGGTCGGCCGCGCCGGTGGGCAGGCGGCCGGCTTCGGCGAGCGCTCGGCGCAGCAGGAACTCGATCTGCGCGTTGGTGCTGCGCAGCTCGTCGTTCGCCCACCTCGTCAGCGCGTCGTGCACCGCCGGGTCGAGGCGCAGCAGGACGCTCTTGCGCTCGGCCACGTCAGGTGTACAGCGACCCGGCGTTGACCACTGGCTGGGTGGATCGGTCGCCGCAGAGCACGACCAGCAGGTTCGACACCATCGCCGCCTTGCGCTCCTCGTCCAGTTCCACCACGTCCTCCTCGGCGAGCTTGGCCAGCGCGAGCTGGACCATGCCGACCGCCCCCTCCACGATCCGCGACCGCGCCGCCACCACCGCGCCCGCCTGCTGGCGCTGCAGCATCGCCTGCGCGATCTCCGGAGCGTAGGCCAGGTGCGTGAGCCGGGACTCGATCACCTTCACGCCCGCGGACTGCACGCGTGCCGCGATCTCCACCGACAGCGTCTCGGTGATCTCGTCCGCGTTCTCCCGCAACGACAGCCCGAGCTCCTCGTGGTTGTCGTACGGGTAGCTGGTCGCGATGTGCCGCACCGCGGTCTCGGTCTGGATGCCGACGAACCGCACGAAGTCGTCCACCTCGAACTTCGCCCGCGCGGTGTCCTCGACCTGCCACACCACCACGGCGGCGATCTCGATCGGGTTGCCGTCCGCGTCGTTGACCTTCAGCGTCGCGGTCTCGTGGTTGCGGATCCGGGTCGACACCTTCACCTTCGTGGTGAACGGGTTCGCCCAGCGCAGGCCGTCCTGGCGGACGGTGCCGGTGTAGCGGCCCGCGAACTGCAGCACGCGCGACTCGCCGGGCGCGACGGTGAACAGCCCGGCGCCCGCGAGGCCGCTGCCCGCCATCAACAGCGCGCCCCCCACGATCCCGGGGCCGCTCGGCCCGTCGTCGCCCGGGATCAAGCTGAGGACGAGCACCGCCGCGCCCAGCAGCATCGCGACCACCGCGCCGCCGAAGACGCCCCACCCCGAGACCGCGCGCGCCTCCCGCTCCCGGACCACCGGAGTCGGCATCTGCACCGCCAAGTCCGTCATCGCGTCCATGTTCCACCCCTCGTTCGCATATCGCGTGCTTAGCAAAGTGATATCACTTTTCTCGGACGCCGGGCAAGCCGGGTACGCGATGAGGACGGAAGTTGACCGCAATCGGTCCTACGGTGGCCGCATGACCCCGGTACTGAGCCGTCGCGCCCTCGGTCGAGCCACCCTGGCCCGCCAGTTCCTGCTGGCCCGCACCGAGGCGACCGTGCCCGAGGTCGTCGCGCACCTGGTCGGGTTGCAGGCCCAGACGCCGCACACCTGGTACACCGGCCTGTGGTCGCGGATCGCCGGCTTCACCCCCGACCGGGCCGCGGACCTGCTCGTGGACCGGGAACTCGTGCGCATCGCCGTGATGCGGTCGACGATCCACCTGGTGACCGCCGCGGACGCCCTCGCGCTGCGCCCCGCGGTGCAGCCCGCGCTCGACCGGGACCTGTTCGGCAACTTCACCCACGGCCGGGACATGCGCGGGCTGGACGTGGACGCCGTGGTGGCCGCCGGTCGCGCGTTGCTGGCCGAGAAGCCGCGCACCAACAAGGAGCTGGGCGCGCTGCTGCACGAGCAGTGGCCGGACCGCGCGCCCGCCTCGCTCGCCTACGCGATCCGGTGCCTGGTGCCGCTCGTACAGGTGCCGCCGCGCGGGGTGTGGGGTCGCAGCGGCGCGATCGCGCACACGTGCGCGGAGACGTGGCTGGGCGCTTCCCCAGCGGTCAAGGCCTCGGTGGACCGGCCCTCGGTGGACGACCTGGTGCTGCGCTACCTGGGCGCGTTCGGGCCCGCGACGGTGAAGGACGTGCAGACCTGGTCCGGTCTCACCAGGCTGCGCGAGGTGGTCGAGGGGCTGCCGCTGCTGCGGCTGCGCGACGAGGACGGCCAGGAGCTGTTCGACCTGCCCGACGCGCCCCGGCCTGACGAGGACGTGCCCGCGCCGCCGAGGTTCCTCTACGACTTCGACAACGTGCTGCTCTCGCACGCCGACCGGCGCCGGGTCGTCACCGACGACGTGCGCGCGCAGAAGTACGACCCGCACGGTCCCGTGCCGCAGTTCTTCCTGGTCGACGGCGTCACGGCGGGCGACTGGAGGCTGCACCGCACCAAGGAGGTCGCCACGCTGGAGCTGCGGCCGTTCCACCGCGTGCCCGCGATGGACGAGGTCGAACGCGAGGGCGAGCGGCTGCTGGCGTTCCTCGCGGCGGACGTGCCGCGGCACGAGGTCCGGACAACCTCGCCGGCGGCGGCACGTCTCTGAACGCATGGGGACGATCACCGTGCGCCCACCGCGCGCCGAGGACCTGGCTCCGCTCGTCGAGGTCCACGTCAAGGCCCGGCGCAGCTACTACGAAGGCCACCTGCCCGAGGCGGAGCTGGCCGAGTGGGAGCGGGCGGTGCGGGCCAGGGGCTACGACCTCGCCAAGCCCGACCGGGTGTGGCTGTGCGCCGAGCTGGACCACGTGTTCGCCGGATTCGCGCTGGTCACGCCCGGTGGCGAGCTGTTGCAGCTCCAGGTCGACCCGGCGTGCTGGGGCAACGGCGTCGGCCACGCGCTGCACGAGGCGGCGACGCACGCGCTGCGCGACCTCGGCGTCACCACCGCGCGCCTCGACGTGTTCGCGGAGAACCGCCGCGCGCAGCGCTTCTACACCGCGCACGGCTGGCGCGAGGACGGCCGCGACGGCGACCACGTGCGAATGGCGCTCGACCTGGACCTGTGATCGCCTGGACGGCGTGGAGATCCTGAGCAGCCGCGTCCTCGTCCGCTCCCGCGAGCCGGAGCGCGCCCGCGCGTTCTACCGGGACGTGCTGGGCCTGGCCGTGTACCGGGAGTTCCCCGGCGGCACCGTGTTCTTCCTCGGCCAGGGGTTCCTGGAGGTCTCGGGCACCTCGGCCGAGGACCCCACGGACGCCACGCAGCTGTGGCTGCAGGTGCGCGACCTGGGACGGGTCGCCGGAGAACTCGCCGAGCACGTCGTGCGGCCCGCCCGGCGCGAGCCGTGGGGCCTGGACGAGCTGTGGATCGCCGACCCGGACGGCAGGCGGATCGTGCTGGTCGAGGTGCCCGCCGACCACCCGCTACGCCGGGACGGCCGCCAGTAGCTGCACCGCCGGCCCGACCACGCCGCCGTACTGGTGCAACGACGTGCGCACCCCGGTGAACCCGGCCGCCCCGGCCTCCTGGATCAGGTCGTACTCGGAGGTGTCCAGCACCCGCCGGTGCACCGAGACGACCAGCCTGCCGCCGGGCCGCAGCACGCGGAACAGCTCGTGGAACGCCGCCGGCCGGTTGCCCCACAGCTGGAGGTTGTTCACCGAGACCACCACGTCGACCGAGTCCTCGGGCTGGCCGGTCCGCGTCGCCGCGCCCTCGCGCAGCTCCACGCGACCGGCCACGATCAGCTCCGCGCACCGCTCGCGCGCCTCGTCCAGCATGACCTGCGAGGGGTCGACGCCGATCGCCTTGAGCGCGCGTTCGCCGGCCAGCTTGAGCCCCACCCCCGGACCAGGGCCGAGCACCAGCACGACCTCCTCGGGCGTCGGCGCGGCCACCTCGGTGACGTGCTCCTCGACCTTCGCGTTCAGCACGGCCATGACCCGGCCGCCCAGCTCACCCACCTTGCCGCGCGGGTGCCCGAACGCCGCGTCCAACGCCTTCATCAGGTTGTTCGCCATGTCCCCAGGGTCGCCGCGGCGCCCTCCGACCGCATCGGGGACCGCCCTGAGAGCGGCCCGGAGACACCCCGGAACCGCTACCGGGAGGTAGCCGTTCCGGGACAGGTCTCACCGCCAGCCCAGCCGCCGCAGCGCGTCCACGACCAGCGAGAACCGCTCCGGCTCCAGCACCGAGCCCTCCCGGCGGATGTCGTCCTCGTCCAGCTCGAACACCCGGTCCAACCGCAGGTAGGAGCGCCTGCCGTCGCGGTCCCAGCGACCCGAGCCGAGGTCGAGGCAGTCGTCCACCTCGTGCCGGTCGGGGGTCTTGCTGGTCAGCATCAGGCCGAGCAGCGCCCGGCGGTGGCGGCCGACGACCAGCAGCGGTCGGTCCTTGCCGCGGGCCGGGTCCTCCTCGAAGGGCACCCAGGCCCACACCACCTCGCCCGGGTCGGCCAGGCCGTCCAGGTCGGGGGAGTACTCCAGGGTCGCCGCCACCGCGGCCGTGTGGACCTCGCGCACCGCGCCCCTCGACGGGCGGGGGTCTTCACCGTTCGCACGCACGGCGGGCAGCTTATGGCCTCCGTCACGCACGCGTGGAACGCCACGACGGCGTGACATGAGATGCTGTGCGTAGTTGAAATGGGCAGATCCCGTCCTTCGTGTGCGAGGAACCTGAGTGACCACGTTCGCCGACCAGACGTTCACGCCTCCGGACCTGATCCGGAACTTCTGCATCATCGCGCACATCGACCACGGCAAGTCGACCCTGGCCGATCGCATGTTGCAGCTCACCGGCGTCGTCGACGCGCGGGCGATGCGCGCGCAGTACCTCGACCGCATGGACATCGAACGCGAGCGCGGCATCACGATCAAGGCGCAGAACGTCCGGCTGCCGTGGCAGGTCGACGGCCAGGACCACGTGCTGCACATGATCGACACCCCGGGTCACGTCGACTTCACCTACGAGGTGTCGCGCGCCCTGGAGGCGTGCGAGGGCACCGTGCTGCTGGTCGACGCCGCGCAGGGCATCGAGGCGCAGACGCTGGCCAACCTGTACCTGGCGATGGAGAACGACCTCACCATCATCCCGGTGCTGAACAAGATCGACCTGCCCGCGGCGGACCCGGACAAGTACGCCAAGGAGCTCGCGCACATCGTCGGCTGCGAGCCCGAGGAGGTGCTGCGCGTCTCGGCCAAGACGGGCCTGGGCGTCGACGCGCTGCTGAACGAGGTCGTCAAGCGCGTGCCCGCGCCGGTCGGCGACGCCGACGCGCCGCCCCGCGCGATGATCTTCGACTCGGTGTACGACACCTACCGCGGCGTGGTCACCTACATCCGCGTGGTCGACGGCAAGATCACCCCGCGCCAGCGGATCCGGATGATGTCCACCAACGCGACCCACGAGCTGCTGGAAGTGGGCATCATCTCGCCCGAGCCGAAGCCGAGCGCCGGCCTGGGCGTCGGCGAGGTGGGCTACCTCATCACCGGCGTGAAGGACGTGCGCCAGTCGAAGGTCGGCGACACCGTGACGGCGGAGAAGCACGGCGCCACGCAGCCGCTGGCCGGCTACCGCGAGCCGCGGCCGATGGTCTACTCCGGCCTGTACCCGGTGGACGGCTCGGACTACCCGATCCTGCGCGAGGCGTTGGAGAAGCTCCAGCTCAACGACGCCGCGCTGACGTTCGAGCCGGAGACGTCGGCGGCCCTGGGCTTCGGCTTCCGCTGCGGCTTCCTCGGCCTGCTGCACCTGGAGATCACCCGCGACCGGCTGGAACGCGAGTTCGGCCTGGACCTGATCTCCACCGCGCCCAACGTGGTCTACCGCGTGGTCATGGACGACGGCACCGAGCACGTGGTCACCAACCCGTCCGACTGGCCGGACGGCAAGCGCGCCGAGGTCTACGAGCCGATCACCAAGTGCACCATCATCGCGCCGAGCGAGTACATCGGCGCGATCATGGAGCTGTGCCAGGCCAAGCGCGGTCAGCTCGGCGGCATGGACTACCTGTCCGAGGACCGCGTCGAGCTGCGCTACACCATGCCGCTGGGCGAGATCATCTTCGACTTCTTCGACGCCCTGAAGTCGCGCACGCGCGGTTACGCGTCGTTGGACTACGAGGAGTCGGGCGAGCAGGACGCCGAGCTGGTGAAGGTCGACATCCTGCTGCAGGGCGAGCCGGTGGACGCGTTCAGCGCGATCGTGCACAAGGACCACGCGTACGGCTACGGCACGAAGATGGCGAGCAAGCTGCGCGAGCTGATCCCGCGCCAGCAGTTCGAGGTGCCGATCCAGGCCGCCGTCGGCGCTCGCGTGATCGCCCGCGAGACGATCCGCGCCATTCGCAAGGACGTGCTCGCGAAGTGCTACGGCGGTGACATCACGCGTAAGCGCAAGCTGCTGGAGAAGCAGAAGGAAGGCAAGAAGCGGATGAAGATGGTGGGCCGCGTCGAGGTCCCCCAGGAAGCCTTCGTCGCCGCCTTGTCCACCGACGACTCCGGCAAGGACAAGGGCAAGAAGTAGTACCACTGGCCAAATCCGCGCCGACCGGCACATCTTCGGGTGATCCGGTAGGCGTGGAGGCGTTTTCGGGCGTCTTTCTCCTGCCATGGTTGGCGCACCAACCGGAAGGAGGGGACCATGACCGTCATGGTCGAACACGAAGGCAGCTCCTACACGGTCGAAGACCTGGAGGACATGCCTGATGACGGACGCCGTTACGAACTCGTCGACGGGCAGCTCCAGGTGAGCCCGGCACCGGGGTACCGGCATCAGGAAATCGTCGCGGAGCTCTGCGGGCGCTTGCGCGCGGAGTGCCCGGACGACATGACCGCCCTACCGGCTCCATTCGCCGTTCAGGTGTCCGCGAGGACCGAGGTGCAGCCTGATGTCCTTGTCGGCCGTCGTGCCGACTTCACCGACAAGCTGCTGCCCGTGGCACCGTTGCTCGCGGTGGAGGTGCTCTCACCGAGCACGGGTATTCGCGATCTCACGATCAAGAAGAACGCCTACGAGCGCATGGGCGTGGTCAGCTACTGGGTGATCGATCCCCAGGAACCCGTGCTGGCGGTGTTCGAACTCGACCCCGAGGGCCGTTATCAGCAGGTGGCCGAGGTGCAGGGGGAGAAGCCGTTCGACGCGACCCTGCCGTTCCCGGTGCGGATCGTGCCCGCCGAGCTGCTCGGCCGGCTGTGGGAAGACGGGGCGGAATGACGGAAGGGCCCTCAGGACGCCCCTGTCCTGAAGGCCCTCGAAGGGGTGCGGCGGCTCAGCCGTGGTTGCGCAGCGTGGTGCTGAGCGCCTGGCGGCGGAGGATCGCTTCGATCTCACGCGCCTCGTGGCCGGAGTGCCGGGCGAGGATGGCTTCCATGTCCATCCGGGCGCTCGGGGTGTCGTAGGCGGCCAACTCGCGGTTCAGGTCCGCTTCCCGCTTGCGGATCTGCCGCCGGGTGGCGAAGTACGTGCGAACGGTCTCCAGAACGGTGGTCATATCGCCTTTCGGTCGTCCTTCTGTATCGGTTCACCTACTATGATGCCGCACGTCAGAGGCTTGCGCGACCAGATTCGACGTGATCTCCGCCGCAAGTGTCACGGCGCCGTGAAGACCACGTCACCGGCCCAGGATGTCGAGGGCCTTCGAGTACTTCGCCCGCAGCCGGTCCTGGGTGGGGGTGTCGAGCAGGGCCAGTCGCGGCGGCGACGTGTTGTCGGCGATGTCGGCCCGCTTCACCTCCACCGCGACCGGGTCGGTCAGCACCCGGGCCAGGTAGTCCTCCTGTGACTCACCGTCACGGTGGCTCAACGCGAGCACGGTCGCCACCACCTCCGGCGGGCACCCGGCGGCCAGCAGGTCGTCGGCGGTGACGGCGGTGTCCTCGACGACGTCGTGCAGCACGGCCGCCATGCGCGCGTGCTCGCCGGACACCCGGCCCATCACCCGCAGCGGGTGGCCGATGTAGGGCTGCCCGGACTTGTCGACCTGTCCCTCGTGGGCCGCCCGCGCGATCCGGATCGCGTCATCAACGGTGAACGTCATCGGATCATTGTTCACACCTTGACAAGCCACAGTGGTCTAGTCCATTTTTCGAGTGGCCCACCTCACCTGTGCTGGGCTTTGGCCGCCGACGAGGACGTGGAGGTCGACGTGGTTTCGAGGACGAGACGCGCACTGGGCGCGGTGCTGGCGGGTGTGCTGGCCATCGCCGGCCTGACCCTGGTCGTGGTGGGCAGCGCGTCGGCCGCCAACCTGGTCGCCAACCCCGGGTTCGAGGGCGGCACGGGCGGGTGGACGTGCAGCGCCGCGGCGGCGGCGGCCACCACGACCAAGCGCAGCGGCACGCACGCCATGGCGGGCACGCCGGCGGGCCAGGACAACGCCCGCTGCTCGCAGACGATCTCCGTGCAGGCCAACACCGCCTACAAGCTGTCCGCGTGGGTCCAGGGCAGCTACGTGTACCTGGGCGTGACCGGCACCGGCAGCGGCGACAAGAGCACGTGGACGCCGGGCTCGGCGGGCTTCAGCCAGCTCTCGATCGACTTCACCACCGGCGCCAGCAGCAGCGTCACGATCTACGTGCACGGTTGGTACGGCCAGCCGACCTTCTACGCCGACGACGTGAGCCTCGACGGCCCGGGCACCCCGCCGACGAGCACCACGACCACTACCACCACGACGACGACCACGACCACGACGACGACCACGACGCCCGGCAACCCGGACCCGTCGCTGCCCAAGCACGCGCTCACCGGCTACTGGCACAACTTCGACAACGGCTCGCGCCTGCTCAAGCTCGCCGACGTGCCCACCACGTACGACATCGTGGCCGTCGCGTTCGCCGACGCCACCACCACGCCGGGCGCGGTCGCGTTCAACCTGGACCCGACGTTGTCGAGCAAGCTCGGCGGCTACACCGACGCGCAGTTCAAGGCCGACGTCCGCACGCTGAAGGCGCGCGGGCAGAAGGTGATCATCTCCGTCGGCGGCGAGAAGGGCACGATCAGCGTCGGCAACTCCACCGCGGCGACCAACTTCGCCAACAGCGTCAAGGCCCTGATCGCGAACTACGGGTTCGACGGCGTGGACATCGACCTGGAGAACGGCGTCAACGCCACGTACATGGCGCAGGCGTTGCGCGCCATCCACGCGGGCGGCGGCAAGGTCATCGCGATGGCGCCGCAGACCATCGACATGCAGTCCACCGGCGCGGAGTACTTCAAGCTGGCGCTGGCGGTGAAGGACATCCTCACCGTTGTCAACATGCAGTACTACAACTCCGGTTCGATGCTCGGCTGCGACCAGAAGGTCTACTCCCAGGGCACGGTGGACTTCCTGGTCGCCCTGGCGTGCATCCAGCTGCAGAACGGCCTGCGCCCCGACCAGGTCGGCCTCGGCCTGCCCGCCTCGCCGTCCGGCGCGGGCGGCGGCTACCAGTCGCCCGCCAACGTGAACAGGGCGCTCGACTGCCTGGCCAAGGGCACGAACTGCGGTTCGTTCAAGCCTTCGCAGACCTGGCCCGGCATCCGCGGCGCGATGACGTGGTCGATCAACTGGGACGCCTCCAACAACTGGCAGTTCGCCAACACGGTCGCGCCGCACCTGGACACGCTGCCCTGACCTCACCGCGCGTGGACGCAGGACTCTCGCGAGAGCCCTGCGTCCACGCAGATGGGGTTCGTGTTTTGAGGAACACCAAGCAGAAAGAATTAAAGAGGTCTCGTTTGGCCCTAGCCCATCAA
>NZ_JBVJVK010000015.1:148133-181975 GCF_055603705.1 Actinosynnema sp. NPDC037264
CCCACCCCCCCCCCCCCCCCCCCCCCCCCCCCCCCCCCCCCCCCCCACACCCCCCCCCCCCCCCCCCCCCCCCCCCCCCCCCCCGCCGCGCGTGTCCTGCGTTCAGGACCCCCGAGTCGAACGCGCGGAACGCGGCGTTTTGCGGCCGAACGCCGTAGACCTGGCAATACGTGACCACAGCGGTGGCGCGGGTTAGGGTCGGTTCCATGTTGGACCGACTCGAAGTGCCCGTCATCGCCGCGCCGATGGCCGGTGGGGCGTCCACACCGGCGCTCGTGGCCGAGGTCGGCCGGGCGGGCGGCCTCGGGTTCCTGGCCGCCGGCTACCTCTCCGTCGAGGCGCTCGCCGAGCAGATCACCGCGACCACCGCGCTGACCGACCGGCCGTACGGGGTGAACCTGTTCGTGCCCGGCCCCCGGTCCACCACCGACCTGTCCGGCTACCGCGACCGCGTCAAGGCCCAGTCGCCGACCGAGCCGGGTGAACCGCGGTGGGACGACGACGCCTACGCCGCCAAGCTCGAACTCGTGATGGCGTTGCGCGTTCCGGTGGTCTCGTTCACGTTCGGCTTGCCGAACCCCGAGGACGTGCACCGGCTGCACGCCGCGGGCTCCACGGTCGTCGTCACGGTCACCACACCGCAGGAAGCCGCCCAGGCGGCGCAGATCGGCGCCGACGTGCTGTGCGTGCAGGGCAGTGAAGCGGGCGGGCACCGCGGCACGTTCGCCGACGACGGCGTCTCGCCCGGTGGCGGCGAGCTGTTCGGCGTGCTGGCCGCGTTGCGGCTGGTCCGCGCCAAGGTGGACCTGCCGCTGATCGCGGCCGGCGGCCTGGTGCACGGCGCGGACGTGGCGGCCGTGATCACCGCGGGCGCGGTCGCGGCGCAGCTGGGCACCGCGTTCCTGCCGACCCCCGAAGCGGGCACGTCCGCCGCACACCGCCAGGCCCTCGCCGAGGGCACCCGCCGCACCGCGTTGACCAGGGCGTTCAGCGGACGCCCGGCGCGCGGCCTGGTGAACCGGTTCCTGGTGGCGAACCAGGAGCAGGCGCCCGCCGCGTACCCGGAGGTGCACCACCTGACCCGGCCGGTGCGCGCGACCGGCGACCCGGAGCTGATGTCGTTGTGGGCCGGGCAGACCTACGCGCTGGTCCGAGCGGCCCCGGCGGCCGAGGTGGTGGCGAGGCTGGTCGCCGAGGCGCGCCAAGCCCTTTCCGTCGCGATCACGCGCATTTCACCGGCGTAGCACCACAGAATGGCGACGTGACGACCGCGCGCGAACTCGCCGACGAGATGCTGACCCTGGTCCTGGACGACGATCCCGTCATGGCGACGCTGCTCGGCATCCCGGGCTGGGACGACCGCCTGCCGGACCCGAGCGCCGAGGGCGGGCGCGTGCGCCGTGCCCGGGCCGAGGACATCGCGCGGCGGGCGCGTGCCGAGGACGACGACCCGGTGACGCGTGCGGTGGTCGTGCAGCAGGCGTGGGGCCTGGTGCACCGCCTCGACGCGAACCTGGTCGAGCACACCCACGCCGAAGGCCTCACCGCGCCGCTCGCCGTCCTGCTCGGCGCGTTGCCGCTGATCCGCCCGACCGACGACGAGGCGCGGCAGGCGTACCTGACCCGGCTGTCGTCGCTGCCCGGCTACCTCGACGCGCTCACCCGAAGACAGCGCGAGTCGACCCGCCGCCCGCTCAGACACCTGGTGGAAGCCGCCGTCCACCGCATCGACCGCTACCTGGCCGACGAGCAGGACCCGCTCGGCACGCCGTTGCACGACACCCCGCACGCCGCCGTGTGCGCGAGCCTGCTGGACGAGACCGTGCGCCCCGCCATCGCCCGCTACCGCGACTTCCTGCGCGCCGAAGTAATCGACCGCGGTCGCGGCGAGGACCGGCCCGGCCTGTGCTGGCTGCCCGACGGCGACCTGATCTACACCGACCTGGTCCGCATGTACACCACGACCGGCCACACACCGGAGGAACTGCACCGGATCGGCCTGAACCTCGTCGAGGAACTGGACCGGGAGTACGAGGAGGTCGGCGGCCGCGTGTTCGGCCCGACCACGGCCGCCGGCGTGCGCGCCCGGCTGCTGGCCGACCCGGAGCTGCGCTGGCGCAGCGCCGAGGACATGGTGACGTTGGCGGCGCGGACCATCGCCCGCGCCGAGGAGGCCGCGGCGGCGTGGTTCGGCGCGGTGCCGCGAGCCCGGTGCGCGGTGGAGGCGGTGCCGGAGGCGGAGGCGCCGAACGCGCCGCTGGCCTACTACGTGGACCCGGCGATGGACGGCTCCCGACCGGGCACCTACTTCGTCAACACCCACCAGTCACGGTTGCGCGAGCGGTTCAGCGCCGAGTCGACCGCGTTCCACGAGGGCGTGCCGGGCCACCACTTCCAGATCGCGCTGGCCCAGCAGGTCGACGACCTGCCGCTGCTGCGCCGGTTCGCGTCCATCGAGGCCTACCTGGAGGGCTGGGCGCTCTACGCCGAGCGGCTGGCCGACGAGATGGGCCTCTACAGCGACGACGTGGCGCGGCTGGGGATGCTGTCGGGCGACTCGCTGCGCGCCGCGCGCCTGGTGGTGGACACCGGTCTGCACGCGTTGCGCTGGAGCAGGCAGCAGGCCGTGGACTACCTGCGCGCCAACGCCGTCATGCCGGACGTGGACATCTTCTCCGAGGTCGACCGGTACATCGAGAACCCCGCGCAGGCGCTGTCCTACATGGTGGGGCGGCTGGAGATCCAGCGCCTGCGCGGTGAGGCGGAGCGGAGGCTGGGCGACCGCTTCGACATCAAGGCCTTCCACGACCTGGTGCTCGGCGGCGGGCCGCTGCCGATGGCCGTGCTCGCCGACGTGGTCGACGACTGGTGCGACTCAGTCCTCGCGGTCGGCGTTCGAGGGGTCGTTGAGCACTGACCTGCGCCGGCTGTAGGCGAAGTACACGACCAGCCCGATGAGGAACCAGACGCCGAAGCGCAGCCAGGTCTCCGGCGCCAGGAACGTGATCAGCCACAGCGAGAACACCACGCCGATGATCGGCACGACCGGCATGCCCGGCGTCTTGAACGTGCGCGGCAGGTCCGGCTGCTTGTACCGCAGCACGATCACCGCGACGCAGACCACCACGAACGCCAGCAGGATGCCGATGTTGGTCAGCTCGGCCGCCTCGGCGATGGGCAGGAAGCCCGCGATGACGGCGGACGCGATGCCGAGCACCCACGTGGTGCGCGTGGGCACGTGCTTGACCGGGTGGGTCTTGGCGAACCACTTCGGCAGCAGGCCGTCGCGCGACATCGAGTAGCCGACCCGCGCCGCGCCCATCAGGAACGTGAAGAGCACCGTCGTGATGCCCAGCACCGCGCCGACGGAGATGATGATGCCCAGCGCCGGCAGGCCGACGTCGGCGAACGCCGAGGCGAACGCGCTCTCCGCGTCCACGTCCTGGTAGTTGACCATGCCGGTGAGCACCAGGCAGGCGAGCACGTACAGGACCATCGAGATGGCCAGCGAGTAGATGATCGCCTTCGGCATGTGCTTCTGGGAGTCCTTGGACTCCTCGGCGGCCGTGCTCATCGCGTCGTAGCCGAACACCGCGAAGAACACCGTGGCCGCGCCGGTGAGCGCGCCGGAGATGCCGAACGGGAAGAACGGGTTGTAGTTGTCGGTGTTGATGTGGAACGCGCCGACCACGATCACGAGCAGCACCACGGCGACCTTCAGGTACACCAGGGTCGTCTCGAAGCGCGCCGCGTTCTTCATGCCCATGTTGAGCACGAACGCGATCAGCAGGCACAGCAGCACCGCGAACAGGTTCACCTTGTAGCTGCCCGCCGCGACGTCACCGGTCTCGGTGCCGGGCGCGCCGAGCATCCACACCGGCAGGTCGAGGCCGAGCAGGTTCAGCAGCTCGTTGAAGTAGCCGCTGATCCCGATCGCCACCACGGCCACGATCGCGGTGTACTCCAGCAGCAGGTCCCAGCCGATGAACCAGCCGACGATCTCGCCGAGCACCGCGTAGCCGTAGGTGTAGGCCGAGCCCGCCCTGGGGATCAGGCCCGCGAACTCCGCGTAGGAGAACGCCGCCGCGGCGCTGGCGATGCCCGCGACGAGGAACGAGATCAGCACGGCGGGGCCGGCGGTCTTGTTGGCCACGGCGCCGGCCAGCGAGAAGATGCCCGCGCCGATGATGCCGCCGATGCCGATCGCGGTGAGCTGCCACAACCCCAACGTCCGGGTCAGCGCCGTCTTCTCGTCACTGATCTGCTCGATCGGCTTGCGGCGGAACACCCCGCTGCCACGGCCGAATCCGTCCTGGACCGTCATCGTCCAACTCCCTCGGTGGATCGGTGTGCGGCGAACCGTACGCCGGTCAACTGTCACCGGGTTTGTCCGATCGCACCATTCGAGGGAGTGGATTTTGTGCGTGCGTACGGGTTGACGAAGCTCAGCCCCGCGTGAAGACGATCTTGCCCGCGGTCTCGCCGTCGAGCATCGCGCGCAAGCCCTCCTCGACGCGCTCGAACGGCAGCTCGGCGCCGATCTGGGGGCGCAGCCCCGTCAGGTCGCAGAACGACAGCAGGTCGCCCAGCTCCTCGCGCGTGCCCATGGTCGAGCCGACCACCCGCAACTGCAGGAAGAACAGCCTCGGCAGCTCGGCCGCCGCCGCGTCACCGCTCGTCGCGCCGGAGATGACCAGCGTGCCGCCCGGCTTGAGCGCCTTCATGGAGTGCGACCAGGTGGCCTTGCCGACGGTCTCGAACACCGCGTCCACCCGTTCGGGGAGCCGGGCGCCGGACTCGAACGCCTGGTGCGCGCCCAGGCTCTCGGCCAACGCGCGCTTCTCCTCGCTGCGGCCGGTCACCCACACCCGGAACCCCGCCGCACGGCCCAGCTGCACCAGCGCCGTCGAGACGCCGCCGGACGCGCCCTGCACGAGCATCGTCTGCCCCGGGCGCAGCCCCGAGTTCACGAACAGCATCCGGTACGCGGTCAGCCACGCCGTGCCCATGCACGCCGCCTCGGCGAAGCTCAGCCCCGCGGGCTTCGGCAGCGCGTTGCGCTTGGGGACGACGACGTACTCCGCGAACGTGCCCTGGTGCTTCTCGGTGAGCAGGGTGCGGCGCGGGTCGAGGGTCTCGTCGCCGGACCAGTCCGGGTCGCCGATCACGGAGTGCAGCACGACCTCCGTGCCGTCCTCCAGCACGCCCGCGCCGTCGCAGCCCAGGGTCATCGGGAACTGCTCGGGCTTGATGCCGACGCCGCGCAGCGTCCAGAGGTCGTGCATGTTGAGGCTCGCCGCTTTCACGGTCACCTTCACCCAACCCTCCGGGACCTCGGGTTCCGGTCGTTCGCCCACGCGCACGGCGGCGATCGGGTCTTGGGGGCTCGGCTCGGCTGCGTAGACGGCGAACATGCGGGCAACTTACCGAGTGGTAGTGATCCGTGTGCGGTGAAGCGCGTCACGGGACTACGCTCGCCGGTGTGGTTGACGCGTTCGAGCAGTGGTGGGACGGGGTCGAGCTGTGGTTGGCGCAGCTGGCGTTCCCGTTCCAGTTCGCGCTGCTCATGTGCGTGCTGCTGCCGTTGTCCCTGGGGGTGGCCAGGTTCATCGACCGGGTCGTGGACAACGCCTCGACCAGGTTCAACCCGGTGCCGAAGGTCGACCGGGCAGGTGACGCGGACCGGCCCCGGGAGGTGGACGCGGGCGGGCCTTCGTAGGCTCTGCGACCGTGACTCCCGCCCGGCGGCTCTCCGTCGCACTGCTCGGCCTGATCGCGCTGGTCGTGGTCGGCTACTTCGCCAAGGACCTCACCGGCACGTCGTCGGACCCCGCGCCGCCTCCGGCCTCCGCTTCGGTGCCGGGCGCGGGCTCGGGGCTGCCGGTCGAGCCGCTGTCGGGACTGCCCGCGCAGGTGAAGGCCACGTGGGAGCTGATCGGGAGGGGCGGGCCGTTCCCGTACCCGCGCAACGACGGCGTGACGTTCCAGAACCGCGAGAAGCTGTTGCCCGCCAAACCCTCCGACTACTACCGGGAGTACACCGTGCCCACGCCGGGCAGTGACGACCGCGGCGCGCGGCGGCTCGTGACCGGGTCGTCCGACGAGGTCTACTACACCGCCGACCACTACGAGTCGTTCGTCGTCGTGGACGTGACCAAATGACCTACCGGCACGTGGTGCGCCGGGGCGCGCGCTCGAAGAAGGACGCCATCGGTGCCATCGCGGACGCCTTGAGCTTCCCCGACTGGTTCGGGCACAACCTGGACGCGCTGTACGACTGCCTGACCGACCTGTCGTGGCTGCCGGAGGGCGAGCACGTGCTGGAGTGGGAGGGCGGCAACGCCGACGTGGAGGCCGTCCTGGCCGACGCGGTCGCCCGAACCGCCGAACTGGGCGACCGCGTCCTGACCGTCGTCTACCCGGACTAGTCCGCCGCGGGGACCCACGACGGCTTGCGCTTGCCGACGAACGCGGCGATCCCCTCCTGGCCCTCGGGACCGCCGAAGTGCCGTGCGGACAGGGCCAGCATGTCGGCGAACACCTCGCCCAGGTCGGTGGACCGGGGTTCCCGGAGCATCCGCTTGGTGGCGGCGAGGGCGTTCGGCGCGCCCAGCGCGAGCATGTCGGTGTAGCGGGTGACCTCGGCGTCGAGGTCGTCGGCGGGCACGGCCGAGTTGATCAGGCCGATGGCGACGGCCCTCGGCGCGGCGAACGTCTCGCCGGTCAGGAACAGCTCGTGCGCGGCGCGCGGCAGCAGGCGGGGCAGCACGGTCACCGAGATGACGGCGGGCACCACGCCGATGCGGACCTCGCTGAACGCGAACGTGGCCGTGTCCACCGCGACCGCGATGTCGCACGCCGCGACCAGGCCGACGCCGCCCGCGCGCGCCGGGCCCGCGAGCCGTGCGACCACGGGCTTCGGGCTGGTCCAGAGCTGTTCGAGGATCGCCGGGAACTCGTTGACCCCTTGCTCGTCGGCGCTCGCGCCGCCCGCTTCCTTCAGGTCCATGCCGGAGCAGAACACCGGTCCGGTGTGGCTCAGCACGACCACGCGCACGGCGTCGTCGGCCGTGGCGGCTTCGAGGTGCCCGGTCAGCTCGGCGCGCAGCTGCGCGGACAAGGCGTTGCGGTTGTGGGGTGAGTCCAGCGTGATCGTCGCGATGCCACGCCGCACCTCGTAGTGGACCAGCTCGTCTGCCATGGGTGGCACTCTACGATCCGGGTTTGTTGACAGTGTGCTGTCAAAATGACAGGATGCTGTCATGACGACGAAGACGGTTCACCTCGCCCTCTACGACACGCTGGCCGACTGGGAGTTCGGGTACGCGACGGCGCAGATCAACACGCCGCAGTTCCAGAAGGTGCCCGGTCGCTACCGGGTGCGGACCGTCGGCGCGACGCTCGACCCCGTGACGTCCATCGGCGGCCTGCGGATCACGCCGGACCTGGCGCTGGCGGACGTCGACCCGGCGGACAGCGCGATGCTGATCCTGCCCGGCGCGGACACCTGGGAGAGCGGCGACAACGCGGTGTTCGGGGCGGCGGCGCGGCGGTGGCTGGACGCGGGCGTGCCGGTGGCGGCGATCTGCGGCGCGACGATCGGCCTGGCCGCCGAGGGCCTGCTGGACTCCCGTGCGCACGGCGGCAACGCGGTCGAGCAGCTGGCGGCCGTGCCGGGGTACGCGGGCGCGTCGTTGTTCAGGTCGGAACGCGCGGTGCGGGCGGACGGCCTGATCACGGCCGGCGCGGCGTCGGCGTTGGAGTTCGCGCGGGAGATCTTCGTGGAGCTGGACCTGTACGAGCCCGCCGTGCTGGAGGCGTGGTACGGCCTGTACCGGACGGGCGACCCGGCGTGGTTCGGCAAGCTCGTCGCCGCGGTGTCGTGAGCGACGTCGAGCCCCGCACGGAGGCGGGGGACGTGCTGACCGAGGTCATCATGCGCACGTTCCGCCTCTACGGCGGTTTCCTGGAGGCGGCGGAGGTGATGACCAAGCCGGTCGGCCTGACCGCCGCGTGGTGGCAGGTCCTCGGCGCCGTCCTGCGCGAGCCGCTGCCGGTGTCGGGCATCGCCCGGGAGATGAGCCTGACCAGGCAGAGCGTGCAGCGCATCGCCGACGTGCTGGTGGCGAGGGGTCTGGCGGAGTACCTGCCCAACCCGGCGCACAAGCGCGCCAAGCTGTTCCGCCCCACGGCGGCGGGCTACGAAGCCGTCTCCGGCCTCGCGCGGGCGCAGCACGCGTTCACCAACCGCGTTTCGGCCCAGGTGGACCTGGACGACCTGCGCACCACGCTCAAGGTGATGGAACGCCTGGTCGAGGCCCTGGAGGGTGATCCGTTCACGTCGGACGGACGGTGAACCCCTCGGCCGCCGGCACTCGGCGCCGTCACCCGATCGGAGCCGTGGTCGGCGGGTGCCGACCACGGCCGTGCGGCGGTCAGCCGATCGTCGTGGTGGTCAGCGCCGGGCTCGGGTCCGGGTACCCGGTCGCCGGGGCGTTGACCGGGAAGATCCCGGCGATCACCACGGCGGTGAACGTCAGCCCGGCGTCGGAGTAGCTGGTGCCGCCGAGCTTGGTGGTGATGGCGCCGGACGCGCCGGCGGTGAGGTTGAGCGTCAGCGTGGGCAGCTCGAAGGCGGCGCCGCCGGCGAGCGGGCCGGCGAGCTTCAGCACCACGTTGCCGCCTTCGAGCGCGGCGGTGGGCGTGCTGTTGAGCCCCGAACCGCCTTGCAGGGTGACGGACCGGTAGGTGGAGTTGGCGGGCACCGGGATCCTCAGCACCAAATTCTTGATCTCCCGCACCCGGTAGCCGGAGGCTTCCGACGGCACGCGGTTGGGCGCCGGGTCGATGACCACGGCGACGGCGCTGTTCGGCGCGGCCGTGGCGGGAGCGGTGGCGTCGATCGTCTGGTCCAGGGTGAACTCGGACGTCTGGCCCACCGCGCTCGCGCGCATCTTGTAGGTGATGGGCTGGGTCGCGGCCTGGGCCGTGGAGGCGAACACCAGCACGGGCAGCAAGGCGAGTGCCGCGATTCGGACAGGTTTCATTGGTCCTCTCCCCGTTGAGGTGGAGGGCTTCCAGAAGCGGCGGAGCGGTACCCTCTGACTACTTGTGAGTAGGTTTCACGTCAACGGTTAACAGTTCACAGCTCTGGCCAGTGCGTTCCGCGCGTTCGACTCGGGGGTTCCGAAAATAGGACACGCCTGACCGGAAGCAGGACGCGCGCTGGAGGTAGGACGCGCGGGTCAGGCGGAGGCGGCCAGGTGGGTGGTCAGGGCCGAGTGGTAGCGGTGGAGGACCAGTTCGGCCACTTCCGGGTCCGGGCCCAGGGGCGGGGCGATGATCGCGCCCTCGCCGGCGAGGCGGGTGACGCGGTCCGGGAGGAAGCCCGGCGCCAGGAACCACGACGCGACGGCGATGCGCCGGGCGCCGCGGGCGCGCAGGCGGGCGACGGCGGTGGGCACGTCGGGCTGCGCGGCGGAGGCGAAGGCGGCTTCCACGCCCGCCCAGCCGGAGCCGGCGGCCCAGCGGGCGGCGATGGAGGACACCAGGGCGTTCGCGGGCGCGTGGGACGAGCCCGCGCCCGCCAGGACCACGCCGAGCGTGCGGTCGCGGGAGCGGACGCCGACCGAGGCCAGGCGGCGCAGGGCCGCGGACTCCAGGCGCGGGTCGGGACCGAGCACGTCGGAGATCGTCACGTCCAGGCCGGGCAGCCGGGCGTCCGCCACCGCGCTCGGCACGTCGACGCGCGCGTGGAAAGCCTTGCCCAGCAACAACGGCACCACCACGGCCGAGCGGTGGCCGTCCGCGTACGCCCCGCGCAGCACGTCGCCCAGCAGCGGCACGGAGAGGTCCAGGAAGGACCCGCGCACGTCCAGCGACGGCGCCAACGCCCGCACCACGTCCAACAACTCGTGCACCACGGCCGCCGAGCGCGGATCACGGCTGCCGTGCGCCACGGCCACCAGCGCGGTCACAGCGCGCCCGTCAATCCGCGCGCCCGCAGCACCGCCCGCTCCAACGGCCGGAACACCAGCAGCTCGATCCCCACGCCGACCAGCAGGATCAGGAAGATCGCCGCGATCACCATCGAGATGTCGTTCAACGCCGACCCGTTGTGCAGGTACTGCCCCAGCCCTTCACCCAGCTGCGGCGACGTGGCGATGATCTCGGCCGCCATCAGCGACCGCCACGAGAACGCCCACCCCTGCTTCAACCCCGCCAGGTAACCCGGCAGGGCGGCGGGCAGCAGGATGTGCCGCGCCGCCGCGAACCGGCTCGCGCCCAACGCCTGGCCGACGCGCGGCAGCAGCGGCGGGATCTGGTCGACGCCCGACACCAGGCCGTTGGCGATCGACGGCACCGAGCCCATCAGCACGACGAAGTAGATGGTCGCGGGCGTCGCGCCGAACCACAGGATGCCCGCCGGCACCCACGCCACCGACGGCAGCGACTGCAGGCCGGTCAGCAACGACCCGATGGCCGCCCGCACCACGCGCACCTTGGCGATCAGCAGCCCGAGCGGCGTGGCGATCACCACGGCGGTGAGGAAGCCGAGCACGGCGCGGCTCACCGACGTCCACAGCACCTCGAACGCCCGGCCGGTCTCGACCGCCTCGACCACCGCCGCCCACACCGTGCGGGGCGCCGGCAGCTGGTACTCCGGCCAGAACGCCAGCGCCCACAACGCCTGCCACACGCCGAGCAGCAGGGCGAACGCGATCAGCGGCGGCACGGCGGTGCGGACGAACCGCTTATGCCACGACGGCCGCCGCTCCTGCGACGGCGCGTCGAGCGCGTCCAGCCCGGCGCCGACCGCCGAGAGGTCAGTGTCAAGCTGCGGCATGACCGCTGATCACCTCTCGCAGGTGGGCCGTGATGTCCTCGATGACGGCGGGCTCGTCGCAGTCCACCGTGGACCACTCGCGCACCACGCGGCCGGGACGGGAGGACAGCAGCACGACCCGCTGACCCAGCCGCACGGCCTCGCGCACGTCGTGCGTGACGAACAGGATCGCCGTCGACGTCTCCCGCCACACCCGCACCAGCTCCGCCTGGAGCACGTCGCGGGTGATGGCGTCCAGCGCGGCGAACGGCTCGTCCATGAGCAGCAGGCCGGGCGTGCCGTCCTCGGCGCTGCCCAGCGTGGACGCCAGGGCGCGCGCCAGCGCCACGCGCTGCCGCATGCCGCCGGACAGCTCGTGCGGGCGCTTGTGGCCCGCGCCGACCAGCCGCACCAGCGACAGCAGCTCGCTGGCCTTCTCCCGGCGCGCGCCCCGCTTGACGCCCGCCAGCCGCAACGGCAGCTCGACGTTGCGCGCCGCGGTCAGCCACGGCATGAGCGCGGCCTCCTGGAACATCACGGCGGGCCGCGACGTGGTCAGCTCGATGCGGCCCGAGGTGGGCGCGTCCAGCCCGGCGACCAGGTTCAGCAAGGTCGACTTGCCGCAGCCGGACGCGCCGAGCAGGCACACGAACTCGCCCGGGGCGACCGAGAGGTCGACGCCGTCGAGCGCGACGACGCCGGCCGGGCCGTGGCCGAAGACCTTCCGCACCCCGGACAAGGTCACCGCGGCGTCCACGTCGGACACGGCCGCTGGGGTCTCAAGCGTGGCGGTCATGGTGTGCCTGCCTTCCTCGAGTTACTTCTCGTCCAGCCCGGCGGTGTCCACGGTCGGCTTGCCCGCCGCCGAGAGCACCTTGTTCAGCAGCGTGAGATCGGCGAGCCCGGCCACGTTCGCGGCCTCCTTGGCCACGCCCGCGGTCACCGCGTCCTGCGCCAACCGCGGGAAGCTCTTGGCCTGCGGGTCCAGCGTCAGCTCGATGTTGTCGAACGCCCGGTCCAGCACCGGTTCGCCCAGCGCCTTGCCGGTGAGCTGCTTCAACGCGTTGTTGACGACCTGCTTGGCCTCGACCTCGTGGCCGAGCGCGAAGTCGGTGGCCGCGAGGTGGCCGCGCAGCAGCGCCTCGACGGTCTGCGGGTGCTCCTGAAGGAACTTCGCCCGCACGAGGACCACCGTGGTCGGGAACTTGCCGTCCTCCCACAGGTCCTTCTCGTCGAGCAGCACCTTCGCGCCCGCGTCCAGCACCAGCCGCGACGACCACGGCTCCGGCGCCCACGCGCCCTGGACGTCGCCGCGCTTGAACAGGTCGAGCGACTGCGAGTTCTCGACGTTGGTCACCTGCACGTCGAGCTTCTCGTCGGCCAGCCACTTCTTCAGCGCGACGTCCTGCGTGTTGCCCAGCTGCGGGGTGGTGAGGACCTTGCCGTTCAGGTCGGCGGGCGAGGTGATCTCGGGCTTGACCACGAGCTGCGCGCCGCCGGACGTGGCGCCGGCGACCAGCCGGACCGCCTCGCCGCCCGACTTGGCGTAGGCGTTGATGGCCGGGCCGGAGCCGATGAACGACACGTCGAGCGAGCTGCCCAGCAGCGCGTTCACCGCGTCGGGGCCCGCGTTGAACGTCTGGGTGGTGAGCTTGGTGGAGCCGAGCTCCTTGGCGAAGAAGCCCTTGTCCACGCCGATCAGCGCGGCGGCGTGGGTGACGTTGGGGAAGTAGCCGAGGCGGACCTCCGCCGCCGCGCCCTGGTTCTGGGCGGGGGCGGACTCGCCGCGGTCGATCCGGGAGCAGCCGGCGAGTGCCGTCAGCGCGGTCAGCACTGCGAGCGAGGTGGTCAGGAAGCGGCGTTGGGCGCTCACGATCGCGGGACCTTTCAGGGGCCGGGGGACACGAGGGCGTGGCTGTCGGGCTGGGCGGCGTCGCCGCCCTCGGTACAGCTGTCCACGCCGTCCACCTCCGGCAGCGGCGCACCCACGAGACCCGCCGCCAGCGTGCTGCCGTCGGCCGCGTCGATGACCAGGAACGCCCCCGTGCGGCGGTCCTTCGTGTAGTCGTCCACCGGGATCGGCTCGGCGGTGCGCACCGCGACCTGGCCGATCTCGTTGAGGGTCAGGGAGTCCGGCGCGTCGGTGCTGGCGAGCTTCTGCTCGTCGAACCGGGTGCGCAGCTCCGTGACGATCGCCTGCACGGTCCGCGTGCCGTGCTTGACCAGCACGCGCGCGCCCGGCGTCAACGCCTTCTCCGACAGCCAGCACACCGTGGCGTCGAACTCGTCGGTCACCGTCGGCTGGTCGCCCGCGGCGGCGATCAGGTCGCCGCGCGAGATGTCCAGGTCGTGCGCCAGCAGCAGGGTCACCGAGTGGCCCGCGGCGGCCTCCTGCAACGGGCCGTCGGCGGTGTCGATGGCGGTCACCGTCGAACGCAGCCCGGCGGGCAGCACGGCGATCTCGTCGCCGACCCGCACCGTGCCCGCCGCGACCTGGCCCGCGTAACCGCGGTAGTCCGGGTGCTCGGCGGTGCGCGGGCGGATCACGTACTGCACCGGGAAGCGGAACGGCGCGTCGTGCGCGTCCGCGTCGACCGGCACCGACTCCAGGTGCTCCAGCAGCGTCGGGCCGTCGTACCAGGGCGTCCGCGTCGAGCGCTCCACCACGTTGTCGCCCGCCAGTGCCGACACCGGGATCTCCACCACGGCGTCCTCGGCGTACCCGAGGGCGGTGGCGTGCGCGGTGAACTCCTTGGCGATGCGGGAGAACGTGACCTCGTCGAAGTCCACCAGGTCGATCTTGTTCACCGCCAGCACCAGCCGCGGCACGCCCAGCAGCGCCAGCACGGCCGCGTGCCGCCGGGTCTGCTCGATGACGCCCTTGCGCGCGTCGACCAGCAGCACGCCCAGCTGCGCGGTGGACGCGCCGGTCACGGTGTTGCGGGTGTACTGCACGTGGCCGGGGGTGTCGGCCAGCACGAACGAGCGCTTCGGCGTGGCGAAGTAGCGGTAGGCCACGTCGATGGTGATGCCCTGCTCGCGCTCCGAGCGCAGGCCGTCCACCAGCAGCGACAGGTCCGGCGTGGTCAGGCCGCGGTCGGCGCTGGCGCGGTGCACCGCGTCGAGCGTGTCGGCCAGCACCGACTTGGTGTCGTACAGCAACCTGCCGACCAGCGTGGACTTGCCGTCGTCCACGCTGCCCGCCGTCGCCAACCTCAACAGGTCGCTCATCTAGAAGTAGCCCTCCCGCTTGCGGTCTTCCATGGCGGCCTCGGACAGCCGGTCGTCCGCGCGGGTCGCGCCGCGCTCGGTGAGCCTGCTGGCCGCCACCTCGGCGATGACGGCTTCGATGTCGGCGGCGTCGGACTCGACCGCGCCGGTGCACGACCCGTCGCCGACGGTCCGGTAGCGGACGGTCTTCTCGATCTTCTGCTCGCCCTCGCGCGGACCGCCCCAAGGGCCTTCCGCCAGCCACATCCCGTCGCGCAGGTACACCTCGCGCCGGTGCGCGTAGTAGATCGACGGCAGCTCGATGCCCTCGCGGGCGATGTAGTGCCACACGTCCAGCTCGGTCCAGTTGGACAGCGGGAACACCCGGACGTGCTCGCCGGGGCGGTGGCGGCCGTTGTAGAGGTTCCACAGCTCCGGGCGCTGCCGGCGCGGCTCCCACTGGCCGAAGGAGTTGCGCAGGCTGAAGATCCGCTCCTTGGCGCGGGCCCGCTCCTCGTCGCGACGACCGCCGCCGAACACCGCGTCGAACTTGTGGCCGGTGATCGCGTCCAGCAGCGGCACGGTCTGCAACGGGTTGCGCGTGCCGTCGGGGCGCTCGGCCAGCCTGCCGTCGTCGATGTAGTCCTGCACCTTGGCGACTTCCAGCCGCAGCCCGTGCTGAGCCACGACCTGGTCGCGGAACTCGATGACCTCGTCGAAGTTGTGCCCGGTGTCCACGTGCAGCAGCGGGAACGGCACCGGCGCGGGCCAGAACGCCTTGACCGCGAGGTGCAGCAGCAGGGTGGAGTCCTTGCCGCCGGAGAACAGGATCACCGGCCGGTCGAACTCGCCCGCCACCTCGCGGAAGATGTGGATCGCCTCGGACTCCAGGCGGCCCAACGTGTCGAGAGCTGTCGCGGTGGTCATCCGTGCAACCCGCATTCGGTCTTGGACTGGCCCGCCCAGCGACCGCTGCGGGCGTCGGCGCCCGGCAGCGGCTTCGCGGTGCACGGCGCGCAGCCGATGGAGGGGTAACCCGCCTGCACCAGCGGGTTCTCGAGGATCCCGTGCTCGGCGATGTAGGCGTTGAACTGCTCGTCGGTCCACGGCGCGATCGGGTTGACCTTCACCAGGCCGTTGCGCTCGTCCCACGTCACGATCGGCGTGTTCGCCCGGGTCGGCGCGTCGACGCGGCGCACCCCGGTGACCCACGCGTCGTAGTCCTTCAGCGTGCGCCGCAACGGGATGACCTTGCGCAGCTCGCAGCACCGGTTCGGGTCGGTCTTGTTCAGCAGGCCGAACTGCGCCTCCTGCTCGGCCACCGACTGCTCGGCCGCGGCGTTGACGATGTGCACGTCGGGGTAGACGAGGTCGACGGCGTCCCGCGTGCCGATGGTCTCGGCGAAGTGGTAGCCGGTCTCCAGGAACAGCACGTCCACGTCCGGCTTGACCTTGGTCGCCAGGTCGATCAGGACGGCGTCCTGCATGTTCGACGCGACGATCCAGCTCTCGCCGAACGTGCGGGCGGTCCACGCGAGCGCCTCTTCGGCACTGGCATCCGCCAGCTCTGCCGAAGCGGCCTCCGCGATCACCTTCAGTTCCTCGACCCTGGTGGGGGCGGTCATCGCTGCACCTCCTGAGGAAGGTTGAGACCAACGAACTTGACGGTGAACACGCGGCGACAGGAGGCGCACAGCCACGAGTAGCTCGGCTCCTCCTGCGGACGGAGGTCCTCGTCGCCGCAATACGGGCAGTAGAAGGGGGTGGCTCGCTCGCTCATGGCCGCTCCTCCGGGGACGGCGGCTCGACCGCGCTCACTTGAGATCACCCTCGTCGGCGCGGGCGACCCACTGCGGGAACCGCTCGTCCGGCTCGCGCTTGGCCACGAAGTTGCGCACCACGCGCTCGACGTAGTCCGACAGCTCGGCGGCGGTGACCTTGTGGCCGCGCAGCTTGCGGCCGAACCCGGCGTCCAGGCCGAGCCCGCCGCCCAGGTGCACCTGGAAGCCCTCGACCTGGTTGCCGTCGGCGTCGGTGACGATCTGGCCCTTGAGCCCGATGTCCGCGGTCTGGATCCGGGCGCACGAGTTCGGGCAGCCGTTGATGTGCACGGAGATCGGCTCGGTGACGCCCGCGACGACGTCGGCCAGCCGGGACTCCAGCGCGGACACCAGCTCCACCGCGCGCGCCTTGGTCTCGACGATCGCGAGCTTGCAGAACTCGATGCCGGTGCAGGCCATCACGCCTCGCCGCCACGGCGACGGCTCCGTCTGCAGGCCCAGCTTCGCGAGGTCCGCCTGGAGGTTCTTGACCTCGGCCTCGGGGACGTCCAGCACCACGAGCTTCTGCTGCGGCGTCAGCCGGACCCGGCCCGAACCCGCCCGCTCCACCACCTTGGCCACCTCGACCAGCGTGGAACCGGACACCCGGCCCGCGATCGGGGCCGCGCCGACGTAGAACAGGCCGTCCTTCTGCCGGTGCACGCCGATGTGGTCGCGCGGGTTGGCCGGGTTCTGCGGCGCGGGGCCGTCGATCAGCTTGCGCTCGAGGTACTCGTTCTCGAGGACCTCGCGGAACTTGTCCACGCCCCAGTCGGCGACCAGGAACTTGATCCGCGCGCGGTGCCGCAGCCTGCGGTAGCCGTAGTCGCGGAAGACGCTGATCACGCCCTCCCACACGTCCGGCACCTCGTCGACCGGCACCCACGCGCCCAGCCGCTTGCCGATCATGGGGTTGGTCGACAGTCCGCCGCCGACCCACAGGTCGAAGCCGGGGCCGTGCTCGGGGTGGTCCACGCCGACGAACGCCACGTCGTGGATCTCGTGCGCCACGTCCGGCAGGCCCGAGATCGCCGTCTTGAACTTGCGCGGCAGGTTCGAGAAGCGCGGGTCGCCGATGTAGCGGCGCAGGATCTCGTCGATCGCGGGCGTGCCGTCGACCACCTCGTCCGCGGCGATGCCCGCCACCGGCGAGCCGAGCACCACGCGCGGGCTGTCGCCGCAGGCCTCCATCGTGGTCAGGCCCGCGTCCTCCAGCTTCCGCCAGATCGTCGGGACGTCCTCGATGCGGATCCAGTGGTACTGCACGTTCTGCCGGTCGGTGATGTCGGCCGTGTCCCGCGCGTAGGTCTGGGACAGCTCGCCGATCAGCGCCAGCTGCTGCGTGGTGAGCCGGCCGCCGTCGATGCGGACGCGCAGCATGAAGTACTCGTCGTCCAGCTCCTCCGGCTCCAGCGTCGCGGTGCGACCGCCGTCGATGCCGGGCTTGCGCTGGGTGTAGAGCCCGTACCAGCGGAAACGGCCGCGCAGGTCGGCCGGGTCGATCGAGTCGAAGCCACCGTGGGCGTAGATGTTCTCGATCCGCGACCGGACGTTGAGCGGGTTGTCGTCCTTCTTGCTCCGCTCGTTCGGGTTCAGCGGCTCGCGGTAGCCCAGCGCCCACTGCCCCTCACCTCGGCGCTGCTTGGTGCGCTGAGGCGTCGTCGTCGGGGGGACCATCCTCGTCCTCCGGGGATTCGGGGCGCTGGTGCGCGTGCGAGTCCCAGGACAGCCGTGGTGGGGGTCTCGTCAGCGCACCCGGCGCCGACGGGAACAAAAAGGCAGGCGCGGGTTATGCCGAACGACGGCACATCGCGCTGGAGACACGACGGAAGTCGACGTGGCGGCGGACCACCAGGCGGACTCCGGTCGATGTCATGTGCCTCAGCGTGCCACGCGTCCACCTCGTGGTCCACCGCCATCCGCATCGTGGGACGACGGTCGCGGTGCTGGTAAATGGGACAATGGGGCCCATGCCCTCCGCCCTGCCGATCGGTGATCCCGCACCACCCGACGGCTCACTGCCCACCTCCGCGCTCACCGGTCTGGGTGACCGCCCGTTCGGGGTCTACGTCCACGTCCCGTTCTGCGCGACCCGGTGCGGCTACTGCGACTTCAACACCTACACCGCCGGTGAGCTGGGCACTTCCGCGTCACCGGCGTCCTGGCTGGAAGGGCTGCGGCGCGAGCTGGACCTCGCGGCGACCGTGTTGGGTGTCCCGCCGGCGGTGGACACGGTGTTCGTCGGCGGTGGCACACCGTCGCTGCTCGGCGCCGAAGGGCTGGGCCAGGTGCTCGACGCGGTGCGGTCGTCGTTCGGCCTCGCGCCCGGCGCGGAGGTCACCACGGAGTCCAACCCGGAGTCCACGTCGCCCGAGTTCTTTTCCGCCATCCGTGATGCTGGTTACACCCGCGTCTCGCTCGGGATGCAGTCGGCCGCCCGGCACGTGCTGGCCGTGCTCGACCGCGTGCACACGCCGGGCCGCCCGGTGGCCGCCGCCCGGGAGGCCCGCGCGGCGGGGTTCGAGCACGTGAACCTCGACCTCATCTACGGCACGCCGGGCGAGACCGTCGACGACCTCCGGTCGTCGCTCGACGCCGTCCGGAGCGCGGGCGTGGACCACGTGTCGGCCTACGCGCTGATCGTCGAGGAGGGCACCGCGCTGGCCCGCCGGGTGCGTCGCGGCGAGGTGCCGATGCCCGACGACGACGTGCTCGCGGACAAGTACGAGCTGATCGACGCTGCCATGACCGAGCAGGGCCTGACCTGGTACGAGGTGTCGAACTGGGCCGCGTCGGCGGACGCCGCGTGCCGGCACAACCTGCTCTACTGGCAGGGCGCCGACTGGTGGGGCGCGGGCCCCGGCGCGCACAGCCACGTCGGCGGCGTGCGCTGGTGGAACGTCAAGCACCCGGCGAAGTACGCCGAACTGCTGGCCGCCGGCACCTCACCCGCCGCGGGGCGCGAGGTCCTCGCCGACGACGACCGCCGGGTGGAACGCGTGCTGCTCGAGCTGCGCCTGGCCACCGGCCTCCCGCTGGACGTCCTCGACGCCTCGGGCCAAGCCGAAGCCAAGACCGCCGCCGCCGACGGCCTGCTGGACCCCACCGCCCTCGACCGGGGCCGCTGCGTGCTCACCGACCGGGGCCGGCTGCTCGCCGACGCCGTCGTGCGCCGACTCACGTGATCACCTCATCGAGGGTCGGGCTTGTCGTCACGCGCGGAACCGCGCAGCGTCCGCGATTGCGCATTACCGCGCTCTCGAACGAAGGGCGAGGGAGTGCAGAAAAAGATTTGGGGTAGAAGTCAGAAGTGGCATGTCGGCCATGGCCGATTTCTTCGAGTCACCGCGGCCGCCGCCGGCCGCGAGGTGGCAGCACGTCCCGCTCGTTCCGCCCTCTCCGCACGCCTGGCGGCCGGCGCACAGGTGTCGGACCGGCGACATCGCCATTCTGGCACCTCATCCGGTCATGAGGTGAGGTGACGCCACTTCTTGGCGCGGTCAAGCCAATTGGCCTTGGCTACCAGCCACATGGCAAGCAAACCTGCGGCGGCACCGAACAAATGGGCCTGCCAGGAGACGGACCAACGTGCCTGTCCGGCGATGATCGGGTCGCTCGGGAAGATCAGCCAGAGGGTGCTGCCCCAGTAGAGGAGCAGCGCCACGGCGACACCGAGGTGCAGGACCCCGCCGGTGAAGGTCCCACGGGCCAGCAGGAAGACGAACCAGCCCATCGTCACGCCGGACACCCCGGCGGTGTGCACCCCGTCTGGACTGATGAGCCAGACACCGACGCCGCTGATCAGCCAGATGGTCGCGGTGACCGCGATCCACTGGCGCAGACCGCCGGCCATCGCCAGGAAGCCCAGGACCAGAACGAACGGCGCGTCCGCGTGCAGGTGCCACCAGCCGAGGTGCAGGAGCGGCGCCAGCAGGATGCCGTCCAGCCCGGACACGGACCTCGGCACGATGCCGAACATCCGGTCGAGATCGGCCGGGAGGACCGCGTCGATGGCTTCGACCAGATACAGCAGTGCGGTGAACCCGCCGACCACGAACACCGCCCGCCACGGGTTCGGTGGCCAGACGCGCTTATCGGTACTCGTGGGCTTGACGATCGGGCCGGTCACCCCTCGAGCGTACGCGTCACCCAACGACAGGGACACGGAAAATCCCCCATTTCCGCGCGGGACGGAATCCGTTCCGCCGTTACGGGCGACCGAAGGGGTTTCATCGACCGGCTATATTCCGGACATTCTCGGATCATCGACGGTTGCGCAATGTGCAAAGAGACCTGTCGCGCCGGCGGCCTGCCTGGTGGATTGGTTACGCGGTTCGGGGTGGAACCTGCCCGGCCGGCCGCCGCAATGGACTCGCCCGCAAGGGTGAAGTGCGGGCTGATCAGCCGACACCATGCTTCGTCGCGCAGACCCGGCCCCCGAACGGTCCGACACCGACCCTTGGCCCAGGCGCCGGCGCCGGAGATCAAAGGGGCGGATCGCCGGCCAGGGTGTGCCCCCACTTCCTGGGCGGTGACTGCGTCCGACTCCCGGTGCCCGGTCGGTCCCGCAACGGCATCCGGGAGGGCCACTCCCGTGTCGACCACGACAACGCGGACCGAGGAACTCACAGCGGCACTCGAGTACGCAGCGTCGAGGTGGCCGGTCGTGCCTGGCGCCATCCGGTGTGACGGACGCTTCACCGACCCGGTGGGCGAACGACCGGTCACCCGTCCTTGCTCGCGGCGGATCGGGGAAGCGACGACCGACCCAAGGTGACCGACGCCGAGTGGCCGATCGTGCGGTAGCCCAGCGGTCCGTAGAGGCGGTCCACCTTCGCGTCCGGCTCGGTCTCCAGGAACGGCGTGCAGCCCGAGTCGAACACCCGCGCGGTGAGGTCGGCGCAGACCGCGGACGCGATCCCACGCCCCCGGAACGCCCCCGGCACCGCGATCCCGGCCACCTGCGACAGCCCGTGCCGCGGCGCCGTGCACGCGCCCGCGCCCACCGGTTCGCCGTCCAGCCGGGCCAGCACGATCACCCCGTCGTCGCGCAGCAGCGACCGCTGCCGCGCCACGTCCTCCGCGCCGACCACCCCACCGACGCCGAACGCCGTGTTCTGCACCACCGACACCGCGAACAGGTCGTCGTCCGAGGTCACCGCCTCGACCGTCAGCCCGGCGGGCAACGGCGGCGCGACCAGCTCGTCGACCGCCATCACCGGCAACAGCTGGTCGACGGTGAACCCGGCCGCCTCCAGCGCCGCGTCCACCACCGGCGACGGCCGCAGGTACTCCAGCCTCGGCGTGCGCGACCGTGACCGGAACGCCGCCACCAGCGCGTCCACGTCACCCCGCGTCGGCGCCGCGCCCTCGTCGGGCACGGCGTAGTTCATGAACAGGTTGTCGCTGTGCGCGTCGAACCGGACGAGGAACGGCCCGACGCGCTCGGCGTCGGCCCTGATCGCGTCGCGCAGGGCGGCCTGGATGCGGGTGAGCACACCCGAAGCTACCGACCGCGCCGAAGCCCGGCGAGCGGGTTTTCCGATCCGGGCGCGAACCTCCGTAAACTCAAGGTGAAGGACCTTGTCCGTCCCTGGAGGTGACGCGCGTGAACGCCGATGAGCGCCGGTTCGAAGTCTTGCGCGCGATCGTCGCCGACTACGTGTCCAACCAGGAGCCGGTCGGCTCGAAAGCCCTGGTCGAACGGCACAACCTGGGTGTGTCGAGCGCGACCGTGCGCAACGACATGGCGACGCTGGAAGAGGACGGCTACATCACCCAGCCGCACACCAGCGCCGGCCGCGTGCCGACCGACAAGGGCTACCGCCTGTTCGTGGACCGGCTCAGCGAGGTCAAGCCGCTGTCCACGCCCGAGCGCCGGGCCATCCAGAACTTCCTCGAAGGCGCCTACGACCTGGACGACGTGCTGCGCCGCAGCGTCCGGCTGCTGGCCCAGCTGACCCGCCAGGTCGCCGTCATCCAGTACCCGACGCTGAGCCGCTCCACCGTCCGGCACATCGAGGTGCTCGCCATCACACCGGCGCGCCTGATGCTGGTGCTGATCACCGACACCGGCCGCGTCGACCAGCGCTCGGTCGACCTCGGCGACGTCGTCACCGAGGACAACGTCGCCCGCATCCGGTCCATGCTCAACGGCGCCATGGTCGGCAAGCGCCTGTCCGACGCCTCCGCCGAGGTCGCGAAGCTGCCCGACGAGGTGCCCGGCGACCTGCGCGACATCGTGCTGCGGGTGAGCACGGTGCTCATCGAGTCGCTGGTGGAGCACCCCGAGGAACGCCTGGTCCTGGGTGGCACGGCGAACCTCACCCGCAACGTGGCAGACTTCCCCGGTTCGCTGCGCCAGGTGCTCGAGGCGCTGGAGGAGCAGGTCGTGGTGCTCAAGCTGCTCGCCGCGGCCCGCGACCCGGGCCGCATCCTGGTGCACATCGGCGAGGAGAACGAAGCGGCCGAGATGCGCAGCACCTCGGTCGTGTCCATCGGCTACGGCAGCCGGGACAACCTGCTCGGCGGCATGGGAGTGGTGGGGCCCACCCGCATGGACTACCCCGGCACGATGGCGGCGGTGCGAGCGGTCGCCAACTACGTGGGGGAGATCTTGACCGGACGGTGACGGCGGGGAACACCGCGGTCCCGAAGGACGTTTCGCAAGCGAGCGGACGCGTGTCGCAGCGCGTTCGCAGGAGGAAACACGGTGGCGAGGGACTACTACGGCACGCTCGGGGTCTCCAAGAACGCGACTCCCGACGAGATCAAGCGCGCCTACCGCAAGCTCGCGCGGCAGCTGCACCCCGACGTCAACCCCAACGAGGAAGCGCGCTTCAAGGAGGTGACCGCCGCCTACGAGGTCCTCTCGGACCCGAAGAAGCGGCAGGTCGTCGACCTCGGCGGCGACCCGTTGGAGTCGGGCGGCGGTGGCGGCATGCGCGACCCGTTCGCGGGGTTCGGTCTCGGCGACATCATGGACGCGTTCTTCGGCGCGGGTGGCGGTGGCGGACGTGGTCCGCGCAGCCGGGTGCAGCCCGGCTCGGACGCGCTGATCCGGCTGTCGATGACGCTGGAGGAGTGCGCGGCGGGGGCTTCGCGCGAGCTGACCGTCGACACGGCGATCCTGTGCGACCGGTGCGTCGGCAGCGGCTGCGCGGACGGCTCGTCCCCGGTGCGCTGCGACACGTGCGGCGGGCGGGGCGAGGTGCAGTCGGTGCAGCGCTCGTTCCTCGGCCAGGTCGTCACGGCGCGGCCGTGCCCGGTGTGCCGCGGCCTCGGCGAGGTCATCCCCGACCCGTGCCAGCAGTGCGCGGGCGAGGGCCGGGTGCGCTCGCGGCGCACCATCTCGGTGCAGATCCCGGCCGGCGTGGCCGAGGGCATGCGGGTGCGGCTCGCGGGCCAGGGCGAAGTCGGCCCCGGCGGTGGACCGGCCGGTGACCTGTACGTCGAGGTCGAGGAGGTGCCGCACGAGGTCTTCGAGCGCGACGGCGCCAACCTGCACTGCTCCGTGCGCATCCCGATGACGACGGCGGCCCTCGGCGCGGTGCTGCCGTTGCAGACGCTGGACGGCGAGGAGGAGCTGGAGATCGAGCCCGGCACCCAGCCGAACACCGAGCTGGTGCTCACCGGGCGCGGCATGCCCCGGCTGCGGTCCAGCGGCCGCATCGACGGCCGCGGCGACCTGCACGTGCACCTCGAAGTCGTCACGCCGACGAAGCTGGACGCCCGGCAGGCCGAACTGCTGCGCGAGCTCGCCGTGTCGCGCGGTGAGGACGAGCCGACGCTCGCGCACAACGGCAAGGGCGGCGGCGGGCTCTTCTCGCGGCTGCGGTCCGGCCGCAACCACCGGTGACGCTGCCGGTCTTCCTGGTCGCCGCGCTGCCGCCCGGTGACGAGGCCGTCCTGGACGGCCCCGAGGGGCGGCACGCGGCCACCGTGCGCCGGTTGCGCGCGGGGGAGGAGCTGGTGCTCTCCGACGGCACGGGCGACCAGGTGCGGTGCGTGGTGTCGGAGGCGTTCAAGGACTCCCTGCGGCTGCGCGTCGTCGAACGGTGGACCGTGCCGGAGCCGTCCGTGCGGGTCGTGGTGGCGCAGGCGCTGGTGAAGGGCGACCGGGGCGAGCTGGCCGTCGAGCTGGCCACCGAGGCCGGGGTGGACGGCGTCGTGCCGTGGCGTGCCTCGCGCTGCGTGACGAAGTGGGAGGACGGCCCGCGCGGCGCGAAGGCCCTCGAACGCTGGCGCAGCACCGCGCGTGAGGCGGCCAAGCAGGCACGCCGGGCGCGCGTGCCGTCGGTCGCGGAACCCGTTTCCACCGCCGGGCTGGCGCGGTTGGCGTCGGTGTCGGCGGTCACTTTGGTTTTGCACGAATCCGCTTCGGTCGGCATCGGATCGGTTCAGCTGCCCGCGTCGGGTGATGTGCTGCTCGTCGTCGGACCGGAAGGTGGCATCACCGACGAGGAATTGTCCACGTTGACCGGTGCGGGCGCGCACGTAGTGCGACTGGGACCTACCGTTCTGCGAGCGTCGACGGCGGCGGCGGTCGCTTTGGGTGCGCTGGGTGTGCTGACCGATCGCTGGCGGTAATTGGTGTTGCCCTCTCCTGGCGAACGCCTGACATAGGGGTTACGCTCATGGCAGAGGGGTTCCATTGGGCTAACCAGGGTCACCCCTCGACCAGACTCGCCGGACACCTCCCCCCTCGGTCCGGCGCCGCCGCGTCGCGGTGGGACGACCCCCAGGTCCCACCGCGACGCGGCCTCTTTTTTGCGTCCAAGGGGTTTCGATTGCGCATCGTCTACGGGCCGCACCCGAGCCAGTTCGGCGAGTTTTCCGCGCCGTCCGGTGAATCTTTTCCGGTCATCGTGGTAATCCATGGTGGTTTCTGGCATCAGCGCTACGGATTGGAACTCGGCCGACCTCTGGCCGCTGACCTGGTCATTCACGGCGCGGCCGCGTACAACGTGGAGTACCGGCGGGTAACCGGGGGTGGCGGTTGGCCCGCCACCGGCGACGACGTGCTCGCCGCGATCGACGCCCTCGACCCGGCGCTCGGCCCGGTGGTCACGCTGGGTCACTCCGCGGGCGGGCACCTGGCGGTGTGGGCCGCCGCCCGCCACCCCCGCGTCGTGGGCGCCGTGGCGCAGGCGGGCGTCCTCGACTTCCTCCAGCACCCGGAGATCACCCGCCGTGCCGCCGAACTGCTGGGCGGCACACCGGCCGAGGTGCCCGCGCTCTACGCCGACGCCTCGCCGGCGGCGCAGCTGCCGATCCCCAAGCCCATGGTGCTGGTCCACGGCGAGGACGACGAGGACGTGCCGTTCGCCCAGAGCGAGGCCTTCGCCCGCGCCTCGGGCGCCGAGCTGATCGCCCTGCCCGCCACCGACCACATGTCCCTGATCACCCCCGGCACCCCGGCCTGGACCGCCTGCCGCACCGCCGCCCTCCGCCTGACCCGGACGTAGAACCCAGGGGCCCCGCGTGTTCCGACCCCGAGTTGAACGCCCAGGGCGCGTGACCGGCCCGGGTCGGTAGCCTGCGGAGCCATGTCCGACTGCCTGTTCTGCCGCATCGTCGCCCGCGAGATCCCGGCGACCGTGGTGCACGAGACCGACACCACGCTGGCGTTCCGCGACATCGCACCCCAAGCCCCGACGCACGTCGTGCTGGTGCCGAAGACGCACGCCGCGGACGCCGTGGCCCTGGCCGCCGCCGCGCCCACCGTGCTGGACGACCTGTTCCTGGCAGCCGGCGAGGTGGCGAAGGCCGAGGGCGTCGCCGACAGCGGCTACCGGCTGCTGTTCAACACCGGCGCGGACGCGGGCCAGACCGTCTTCCACGCCCACCTGCACGTCCTCGGCGGACGGCGGCTCGGCCCGCTCGCCTGAGCCCGAGGGCTCTAACCCAGGGCCTGCATCACCGGCGCGTACAGGCGCGCGCGGTCACCGCTGAACGCACCGCGCACCATCAGGTCCGCGGTGAACCGCGGCACCACCCCGTGCGACTCCAGCCACGCGCCCAACGCGCGATCCCGCACGTCCACCCGCACCGTCGCGCCCACCGCGACGTCCGCGACCAACTCCGCCGCACGCGCCGCCGACGGCGCCACGACCGGACCCACCATCGTCAACGGCCCGTTGCGCCACGTCGCCACGAACCCGTCCTCGGCCACCCTGACCTGCGACGCGAACCCGAACAGCTCGTGCCACATCGCCGACCGGTCGGCGCCGAACACCTCGGCGTCGACCGCCGCCAGCTTCGCCCGGTCCGCCTCCTCGGCCGGCCGCGACGTGCCCGAGGCCGCGCCGCCGAACGCGCCCACGTGCGCGGTCACCAGGCCCACCGACCGGAACCCCAGCTTCTCGTACAGCGGCTTGCCGTACGAAGTCGCGTGCAACGACACCACCGGCGTGCCCGCGAACTCCAGCGCGTGCTCCACCACCCTCCGCCCGAGCCCGCGACCGCCGTGGCTCGACGCCACCAGCACCATGCTGACCGCCGCGTGCTCGTCGCCGAACCGGGTGACGACGGCGGTGCCGACCAGCTCATCACCGTCGAACAGCCCGAACCCGGTGCCGACCCGCAGCAGGAACGCCCACTTCTCCGGCTCCTCCGACCACCCCCGGTCCGACGCGAGGCGGACGCAGGCGGGCAGGTCGTCGGGGGTGAGCACGCGCAACTCCGTCACATCACCGAGTACACCCGCCGTGTCCAACCCGTTTCTTACTCCGGTGCGGAGTGTCGGTGGTGGCGGCTAGCATCGGAAGCGGTAGGTCGAGTTCATTCGAGCACGGCGCGAACGCGCAGGAAGAGGGCCCGAGGCCACGTGGCCGGTACCGACGACAACACGCCGCAGGCAGCCCCGACCGCGGCCGACGCCCAATCCAAGTTCGCCGTGCCCGACGGCGCGGTGCTCGCCCTGCTCGGGTCGCGTGACGAGAACCTCCGGCTCGCCGAGGAACTGCTGGTCGCCGACGTGCACGTGCGCGGCAACGAGATCACGCTCTCCGGCCAGCCCGCGGACGTGGCGTTCGCCGAACGCGTGTTCGCCGAGCTGGTCACGCTCGCCAGCCGCGGTCAGCAGGTCGGCCAGGACACGGTCCGCCGCACGGTCGCGATGCTGTCCGCCGGCACCGCCGAGTCACCGGCGGAGGTGCTGAGCCTCGACATCATCTCCCGGCGTGGCCGCACCATCCGGCCCAAGACGCTGAACCAGAAGCACTACGTGGACGCGATCGACCAGAACACCGTGGTGTTCGGCATCGGTCCCGCCGGCACGGGCAAGACCTACCTGGCCATGGCCAAGGCCGTGCAGGCGCTGCAGGCCAAGCAGGTCAACCGGATCATCCTGACCCGCCCGGCGGTCGAGGCGGGCGAGCGGCTGGGCTACCTGCCGGGCACGCTGTACGAGAAGATCGACCCGTACCTGCGCCCCCTGTACGACGCGCTGCACGACATGGTCGACCCGGAGTCGATCCCCCGCCTGACCCAGGCGGGCACGATCGAGGTCGCCCCACTGGCCTACATGCGCGGAAGAACGCTTAATGATGCGTTCATCATCTTGGACGAGGCGCAGAACACCACGCCCGAGCAGATGAAGATGTTCCTCACCCGATTGGGTTTCGGTTCGAAGATCGTGGTGACCGGTGACATCACGCAGATCGACCTGCCCGGCGGGCAGCGCAGCGGCCTGAAGGTCGTCAAGGACATCCTCGAAGGCGTGGACGACGTCCACTTCTCCGTCCTGACCAGCAACGACGTGGTCCGCCACCGGCTGGTCGCGGACATCGTGGACGCCTACGAGAAGTGGCAGGTCGAGCAGGACGAGGGCGACGCGGCCAACGGGCACCAGCACCACGCCGGACCCGGTGCGCGGTCGCGCGGGCAACGCCGGGGACGATAGGCGCCGTGAGCATCGAGATCGCGAACGAGTCGGGCGTGAGCGTGGACGAGTCGTCCATCGTCGCCGCCGCCCGGTTCGCCCTGGACCGAATGGGCGTCAGCCCGTTGGCCGAGCTGTCCGTCCTGCTGGTCGAGCTGGACGTGATGGCGGACCTGCACCAGCGCTGGATGGACCTGCCCGGCCCGACGGACGTGATGGCGTTCCCGATGGACGAGCTGGACTCCGCCCGCCGACCGGACGCGGCGGGCCTCGGTCCGGCCCTGCTCGGCGACATCGTGCTGTGCCCGGACTTCGCCAAGGACCAGGCCAAGAAGGCGGGCCACAGCCTGCTGGACGAGCTGCACCTGCTGACCGTGCACGGTGTGCTGCACCTGCTCGGTTACGACCACGCGGAACCGGCCGAGGAGCGGGAGATGTTCACGTTGCAGAACCGCATCCTGGGCGACTTCCGCACGGCCGCGGCCGAGGCCGAGCGCAAGTCGGCGCAGCGCGAGGCCGACTCGAAGCTCCTCGGGGCGGTCGGCCTGGAGGACGCGGACCGGCCCGAGCCGACAGCCTGAGGCGGCCGAGGTGATAGGCAGTTCCGCCGGCTTGCTGGTGCTGGCCGTGGTGTTGGTGTTGTCGGCGGGCGCGTTCGCGGGCGTCGACGCGGCGCTGGGCACGGTGTCGCGGGCACGCGTCGAGGCGTTGCAGCGGCAGGGCCGGGCGGGCACGAGGCACTTGATCCAGCTGCTGGCCGACCGGCCGCGGCACGTGAACCTGCTGCTGTTGCTGCGCCTGGGCTGCGAGCTGGCGGCGACGGTGCTGGTGACCGTGGTGTGCCTCGGGCTCATCGCCACCGACTGGGTGGCCATGCTGGTCGCCGGACTGAGCATGCTCGTGGTGTCGTACGTGCTGGTCGGCGTGGGTCCGCGGACGCTCGGCAGGCAGCACCCGTACGCGGTGAGCCTGCTCGCGGCGGGCCCGATCCGGGTGCTCGGCCGCGTGCTGGGGCCGTTGAGCAAGCTGCTGATCCTGGTCGGCAACGCGATCACGCCGGGCAAGGGCTTCCGCGAGGGCCCGTTCTCCTCCGAGGTCGAGCTGCGCGAGCTGGTGGACATGGCGCAGGAGCGCGGCGTCGTGGACGAGGGCGAGCGGGAGATGATCCACTCGGTCTTCGAGCTGGGTGACACGATCGCGCGCGAGGTGATGGTGCCGCGCACCGAGATCGTGTGGATCGAGCAGGCCAAGTCGATCCGCCAGGCGCTGGCCCTGTCGCTGCGCACCGGGTACACGCGGGTGCCGGTGATCGGGGAGAGCGTGGACGACATCGTCGGTGTGGTGAACCTCAAGGACCTGGTGCGGCTGACGCTGGCCGAGGAGCCCAACGGCACGTCGGTGGCGGACGTGATGAAGCCGGCGTCGTTCATCCCGGACTCGAAGCCGATCGCGGACCTGCTGCGGGAGATGCAGCTGTCGCGCAACCACCTGGCGGTCGTGGTGGACGAGTACGGCGGCACGGCCGGCCTGCTCACCATCGAGGACATCCTGGAGGAGATCGTCGGCGAGATCACCGACGAGTCCGACACCGACGACCGGCCGCCGGTGGAGCACCTGACCGACGGTTCGGTGCGGGTCAGCGCGCGGTTGCCGGTGGACGACCTGGACGCGTTGTTCGGCACGGAGTTGGACGACCACGAGGTGGAGACGGTCGGCGGCCTGCTGGCGCAGCGCCTGGGCCGCGTGCCGCTGCCGGGCACGGAAGCGGAGATCGCGGGCCTGCGGATGCGGGCCGAGGGCGGCAAGGACGAACGCGGGCGGATGCGCATCACGACGGTGCTCGTGCGCCCGGTGCACAACGGCGACGACAGCGAGGGGACCACCGGTGAGTGAGCTCGACCCCGAGGACCAGAAGATCGTGACGCTGGCGCGCTCGGCGCGGGCCCGCACGGGTGCGGCGGAGGGCGCGGCGGTGCGTGACACGGACGGCCGGACCTACGCGGCCACCACGGTCGCGTTGCCGTCGCTCAAGCTCACCGCCCTCCAGGCGGCGGTCGCGGCGGCGGTGTCGAGCGGCGCCGAGGGCTTGGAAGCGGCAGCCGTCGTCACCGCCTCGGAGTCCGTGGACGCGGACTCCGTCTCGGCCGTGCGCGACCTGACCGCCGGCGCGCCGGTGCTGCGCGCCGACGCGTCCGGCGCCGTGCAGGAGACCGTGTAGGGGCACCCGCACCACGGTCCGCCCTCGTTGGCCAGCCGGGCCCGGTGGCGGGCCAGAGCTGATCGGAGTCATCGGCGACGCCTGCGCAGCAGCAGGTCGAGCACGCGGTACGCGTCCTTCCTGCGTGCGGCCTGCCGCGACCAGACAGCCGGGTACACGACGCCGAGAAGTACGAGGAGCGAAACCAGTCCAGCTGACAGGACGATGTCGACCACGGACACCCGCGTCCCCTTTCACGTTGAGCCCACCCGCTCGGTGCGCTGGTAGTTCCAGCTTCGGGGCTCTCGGGAGCAGGTAGACGAACGGTGACGGAGTTGGTCATCATGTGACGGCCGAGTGGAGCCGGCGGACCGCCGGTTGACGCGCGTTGACAGCTGTTGACAGTTCTTGCCGTGTTGAGGTGTGATGCCGCCCTTCGCTCGACCGGATCCTCTTCCACCGCACCTGCGTGAGTTGAACGAAGCGCTGCACGAGCTGCACCGCCTGGCGGGGAGGCCGAGTGCCCGCCGGGTGGCGGGACATATCAACGCGGGCGCCTTCCGCACCACGGCCACCCACGAATGGGTTCGCCGGGCGTTCGCGAAACCGCTGCTGCCGAACTGGGACCTCCTCGAAGCCCTGGTGACCGTATTGTCGCCGCCGGCTGGGTTGGACACCGCCCTGCAGGTCGAGCGCTTCCGGGTGCTGAGGTTGGCCGCCGAACGGTTGGCCGATGCGCCTGCACCCGACCGCGGGGGTTCGGCAGGAGCACGTGCGCCCCGGACAGCGGGAACGGGCAGAGAGAGCCCGGTGATGGCCTACCCGAGGAGCGCGGACCCCGTGCGCGCACGGCCACCTCTGACTTCGAGCAGCGACGGCGGGGACTTCGCCTTCAGCTTCACCGCGGCGTTCACCCAGCAACTCGGGGCAAGGCTCGCCGAGTCGTCACCTCAACCGCTGGACGAAGGGAACCTCGACCGCCTCCAACCGCGTCCCGGCATCTACGAGCTGTTCCACAGGGGGCAGTTGGTCTACATCGGGAAGGCCGAGCGCACCTTGCCGGCCAACCTCGGTCGGGCGCTCAGGAAGATCTCCGGGCGCCGCGGCTTGGACCCGCGGGACGTCTCGTTCACGCACCTGTACGTGAGCGAGGACTTGACCGCCATCGCTCCCGAAGCGCTGCTGATGAAACGACAGCACGTAGTTCCCCCGTGGAATCGCAACGGGTTCGGCAACAGCGATCCAGGCCGGGGCCGGGATGCCTCACCGGTCGCCGAGGGCCACTTCGACATGCAACATCCCGTGGACCTGTACCTCCCGGTGCGCGAGTTGACCGGTGAGCGCTCGATCAGGGAAGCGGCAGCGGTGCTGAAGCAGTCCTTGCCCTACTCGTTCAGGTACCACGGCGCGATGAAGGACGAGGAGGCGGTCGTGCTGGACTTCGGGGGGATTCCGCCGACAGTGGACTCGGCGTTGGCGCTTCTGGTCAAAGGGCTCGGTGTCGGTTGGCAGGCCACCGCGTTGCCCGGCCACGTGATCGCTTACCAAGAGGACAGGCACTACCCGTCCGCCTTGCGGACCTATCGGAATTCGGTGGTTCAGGGGTTCGTGGTGCACGACCGTTGATGGCGGCGGTGTCCGAAGAGCCGCTCCCGACCGGCCGCCTTGGCAGCTGCCGGTCGGGAAGAGGGCTCTCAGAGCAGCACGCCCGCGCGGCCGAGGTCGTGGTTGAAGTAGGCCGAGAGGGTCGAGGCGGACGCCCGGTAGACGATCGCCTGGGACGCCGGGTCGAGGACCAGGTAGTCCCCGTCGTAGGCGGCGACGGTGAGGAAGTGCGGGACGTTGCGGCCTGACCAGGGCAGGCTGACCATGTTGCCCGCCATGATCGCCGGGCGGCCGTTGCGGACGTGGGTGAGCACCCGGTTCAGGTCGTTGAAGACGACCGTCGCGTACACGCCGTTGGCCGCGAGCGCGCGTTTGACGTCGGACTCGTTCGTGCCGAACTTGTTCGGGTCGTTCCACGTCGGGTCGTAGCCCATGTCGGACCGCGCGCGGTTGATCGCGTCGACCGGGCGGCTCGCGTTCCACGACCTGGGCGTCACGCCCGCCGCGAGCAGGGCGGACACCACGCTGGCCGGTCCGCAGTCCTCGCCCTGGTTGGGTTGACCGTGGAACTGCGACACCGGCACCAGCCGCCCGGTCTGCGTGCCGCAGTCCGGCACACCGGGGATGCGGTAGTCGTAGCCGGTGGCCAGGTAGGCGTCGGCCAGGTAGCCGCGCAACGCGGGCACGTAGTCCCACAGGTCGCTGGTGAACCCACGCGTGTTGGTCACCGACTGGCCGCGCACCTGGCACGAGATGTCGACCCGCTGCCCGTCCCACACCAGGCCGAGCGACGAACTGGCCGAGGTCGGCGCGGACCGCACGTTCAGCCCGTCGCCGTCGGTGTTGCCGACGGTGGCGGTCGCCGCCGACGCCACGCCGGCGCCGCCGACCAGGGTCGATGCCACCAACACGGGTAAGAGCAGGGCGCGGAGCAGTGTCACGGGAGCCTCCAGACGGTTACCGGGCGGTCACCCGGGGTGTGAGCCGACCGTGCCGCCCGGGGTTCCGGGCCGGAAGGGGGCGACTTCGTGGTCGCGCAGCGGCTAGGCTCGCGATCATGACCGAGAGAATCGAGTCCTCCGCCCGCCGATGAGCGGGACGACCGGGGCGGGACCCCGGATCAGCCTGTACGAGCACGCCGTGCGGTTGCACGAGCAGCACCCCGACCGACCGCTGCCGAACGAGGGCCGACCGTTCCCCCGCGAGCCGCGCGCGAAGCGCCACTCCGGGCAGGGCGGTCGACGCCGGGTCGGGGCGGACGTCGCCAAGGCCCTGGACCGCCACTTCGCCGGTGACGACCCACCGCAGGCCCTCGCCGAAGCCGTCCGCGACCTCGACGTGCCGATCTTCCGCAACGACCGCATGACCGCCGCGGCGCGCCGGGCCGATCGGGAGCGCGTGCGGGAGACCGGCCGGTGGCTGGTCCGGCACGGCCCGGACCAGCCCGCCGTGGCGTTGGGCCTGGCGCTGCTGGCCACCGGCCGGGACGAGGACGACATCCCGCTGATCCGCACGATCGGCCTGCTGTCGAACTCGTTCGGGTGGTTGGCCGCCGACGCGCTGAAACGTCGGCGCGGCGGCGCGGAGGCCCTGGTGTGGTTGGGCGACCGGGTCGCCGGTTGGGGCCGCGTGTACGTGGTGGAGGCGTTGTGCCTGGTCGGCGGCACGGAGGAACGGGACTGGCTGCTGCGCCGGTCGTGCGACGGCGACTTCCTCAACTCCTACTTCGCGGCACGGGTGGCGACGGCCGCCCACCTGCACGAGGCCATCACCACCTGGTCGGATGACGATTTCGTGGACCACACCGGACTCCTGCTGGCCAGGATGGCGGGCGCGCAGGGCATGGGCGGGACCTTGGACCACTACCCGCACGCGCACGCCGTGCTGGACGCGTACGCCGACCACCTGGGTCGGCAGGCGCCCAGCGCGGGCCGGTACACCCGGGCCGCTGTCATCGCCCACCACCTGCGGGCTTCGGAGATCGGCACGGCCGAGCGGCGGGCACGGTCGGTCGACCGCTACCGGGCCGTGCTCGACCGGGACGAGTGGTGCGCGGTGGTCCGGGCGTTCGTCGACGACCCGGACCAGGACGACGACCTGCAGTGGTTCGAGGAGGCGTTCGCGGCCCCGTTGGGGTTGCGCGCGTTCGCGACCGGGGGCGCAGAGTCCCCGGCCCGCCCGTGAGCGCGACGACCGAAAGGACTGACGAGTCTTAATGACCCGTGTCAAGTGGCTGTGGGCGCTGGTGTGGCGGAACTTGTCGTTGTGAACGGCCGGTTGTCGCGCAACAGTGCCCACAGC
>NZ_JBVJVK010000016.1:0-172206 GCF_055603705.1 Actinosynnema sp. NPDC037264
AAGCCGGGCAGGCTTGGCGGACGCTCTTCCCGCCAGGCCTGCCCGGCTTTGGCCTGCCTGGGGTGCCCGTAAGGGCCCCATGTCAAATCGAGCCGGCCCCAACCACCACCCTGAGCGTTCAACACGCGAGGGCCGGTCAGCCGGCCAGGTCTCGCACCGTGCAGCAGAGTTCTTGGGTGCGCACGGCATCGGCGTAGTCGCACACCAGCAGGCTCGGGTCCTGGTGCCGCACCGCGCTCAGGAACCGTTCATCCGCGATCACCAGCGGGTCGCGGCCGACGGGGAGTTCGTGGCCGCCCTCGGCGTCCTCCCACCTCAACGCCTTGCTCGACAACGTCACCTTCCGCCCCTCGCAGAAGAACTCGATCCCAGCGTCCACAGTGCCGTGCAGGACACAGGTCGCCGTGAACACCCCCACCGCCCCCGAGCCGAACGCGAGCGTCGCCGCGCTCACCGTCGCCACGTCCAACCCGGGCTGGTCCACGAGCTCCGAACGCCGCGCCACCGCGTGCACCACCTCCGCCTCCCCGAGCAGGAAACGCGCCAGGTCGAACAAGTGCGTGGCCTGCTCGACCACCTGCCCACCGCTCTCCGCCTCGACCCGCCACCACGGCGCCGGCGGCACCAGCCCGTGCCACGCGGCCCGCACCAGGTGCGGCGGCGTCTCGGCGAGCATCCGGCGCAGCTCGGGAATCACCTCCGTCCCCCGCCAGTAGTAGCCGGCGCAGGCCATCACCCCCCTGTCCCGCAACCCCGCCTCCACCCGACGCGGCCCGACCACGTCCGTCCCGATCGGCTTCTCGACGTAGAACGGCACCCCGGCCTCGATGAGGGCGTGCTCGATCTCCCCGTGGGCCGCCGGCGGAACGCAGATCCACGCCGCGTCCACCTCTTCCCGCGCCAGCAACCCGGCAGTGTCCCGGTACGCCCGACCACCCCACCGCGCCGCCGCCTGCTCAACCCCGGACCGCCCGACGTGACCGACGATCTCAACCCCTAACCCGGCCAACGCCGCCGCGTGCCGACCCGCGATGTACCCGGTCCCGATCAACGCCACCTTCATCACGTCGCCTCCACCCCGCGCCAGACCTCGATCCGACTCCGCCAGTCCTCGGTGTGCCCGGGCGCGGGCGGCGGCGGGAACGCCGAAGGCAGACCCACCGCCATCAACGCCGCCCCGGTCGTCACGAGCCCGTCCCCCGCACGCCGGTAACGCCGCTCGGCGTCCAACCCCCGCAACCGGATCCGACGCGGCCCCTCCCCCACAGCCCCGCGCACCTGGTACACGAACACCACCACCTCACCCCGGTCACGGGACACGTACTGCACCGCGCACGGCCCGGTGTCCGACGGCGGCACGAGCCAGTGCTGGTCACCGTCGTGAATCGTCGGCCGCAGTCGCTTGTACTCGGCGATCAGCCCCGCCGCCCGCGCCCGCTCCTCCTCACCCCACCCCAGGATGTCGCCGGAGATCCCCAACACGCCCTGCATCGCGACGTGGAACCGGAACTCCGCCGGGCTGGTGCGGCCGGTGGTCGGCTCCGGCGCGTCGGCCACCCACCCGACCATCGCCCTCGGCGCGTAGGCACGGCTGAACCCGTACTGCACCCGCAAGCGGTCCGACGGGTCGGTGTTGTCGCTGACCTGCGCCAGGTCGGCCACACCGAGGATGCCCAGATCAGCCCGCCCACCCCCGCCCGCGCACGTCTCGACCATCAGGTCGGGGAACTCCGCGCGCAACCGCCCGATCACCTCGTAGACACCCCGGACGTGACGCACCCACACCTCGCGCCGCCGCGCCACCGGCGCCTGGGGCCAGCCCACCTCCGTGTACGGCCGGTTGTGGTCCCACTTGACGAAGTCGATCCGGTGTTCGCCCAACAGCGCGCGCACCCTCTCGAACACGCCCTCCCTCACGTCGTCCCGAGCGAAGTTGAGCACGAGTTGGTTGCGGGACAACGTGGTCTCGCGGTCCGGCAGGTGCAGCACCCAGTCCGGGTGGGCGCGGTGGAGGTCGCTGTCCGGGTTGACCATCTCGGGTTCCAACCAGATCCCGAAGTTCATCCCCAACCCGTGCACCTCGTCGATCAGCTCCCCCAAGCCCCGGGGGAACTTCACCGGGTCGACCACCCAGTCACCGAGCCCCGCGTGGTCGTCGGTCCGCCCCGCGAACCAGCCGTCGTCCACGACGAACAACTCGACCCCGAGCTCGGCCGCCCGGCTGGCGAGCCGGACCTGGTGACCCACCTCCACGTCGAACGACGTCGCCAGCCAGGTGTTGTAGTGCACGGGCGGCGGCGTGTCGCGGTGCCGTGCGGGCAGCACGTGGTCGCGCTGGTAGCGGTGCATCAGCCGGGCGGCCCCGTCGAGACCGCCGTCGCTGTGCCCGCACACCAGCGACGGGGTGCGGAAGTCCTCGCCCGGTTCGAGGTGCCAGGCGGAGTCGAACGGGTTCACGCCCGCGACCACGTGCAGCGCGTCGTTGCGCTCGGTCTCGAACACGATCGACCAGTTGCCGCTCCACGCCAACGCCCCGAACCAGACCGGCCCCTCCTCCCCCACCCTGCCGAGCGCGAACCAGGGGTTGGCTTCGTGGCTGGTGAACCCACGCCGGCTCTCGACCACCACCTTGCCCGGCGTCAGCTCGCGTCGGGTCAGCTGGTACTCGTCACCCCACCGGCCGTGCAGCGTCCACGACTCGTAGCGCGCGGGAGGCAGGCCGAGCACGGCGCTGGCGATGCGCTCCACCCGCAACGGCGCCGCGCCCCGGTTCTCCACCCGCACGTCACGCACCACGACGCCGTGCTCGACCACCGCCTCGAACCGGTGCTCCACCACGAGACCCGAACCCGGGTCCTCGAACACGAGCCGCAGCACGTCGTCCTCGACGTGGTCCTCGCGCAACGACAGCCGCGACACCGACGACCCGTCCTCACGGACCACCACCAGACCCGGCTCCTTGAACGCCCGGTCGCCGTGCACCGAGTACGCCAGCGGCACGCCGTCGAGGAAGTGGGCCTGCGACGGCCGGTTCCACGGCGTGTGCGGCAGGTACGAATCACCGCCCAGACCACCGCCGTCGCCGCCCCAGTGGTCGAGCACCAACGCCCCACCGTCCGCGACGGACAGCAGCATCGCGTTCCACGCCGTGCGCACCAACCAGGCCGGTCGCCCGGCGCAGGTGGTCCGACTGATAGCAGGCATCGCTCTCCCTCGATCTCGAGAAATCGCCCGGCTTTCGACGTACCGGGCCCTCGTCGGCCTTCAGCCACGAGCCGCAGCAGCGCTCCGCCCGAGCCCCGGTCGGCGGCGCCGGCCGCGGTCAGCCCTCCGGCGCGAGCCGCGCGTCGACCGCTTCGGCCGAGAAGACCTGGTCGATCACCATGTGCCGCGCCCCGTGCACACCCGCCCGGTCGCCGAGCCGGCTCTGCACGACCGCCAAGCTGCTGGTCAACGCCGACACGGTCCGCTCGTACAGCCGCTCGCGCACCGCGATGAGGAGGTGCTCGCGGGTGAGCGCGAGGTCGCCGCCGATCACCACGACGGTCGGGTTGAGCAGCGCCACCGCCGTCGCCAGCACCTCGCCCAGCAGCAGGCCCGCGTCCCGGACCAACGTGATCGCGTCCGCGTTGCCCTCCAGCACGAGGCGCACGACGTCACGGCTGGTCCGCGCCTCGATCCCCCGTTCGCCGAGCTGACGGGCCAGCGCCGCCCCGCTCGCGTGCGCGGCCAGGCAACCGGTCGCGCCGCACCGGCACCGCGCGCCGTCCACCGGCCGGGCGATCCGGATGTGGCCGATGTCCCCGCCCTGGCCGGTCGAGCCCCGCTCGGGCCGCCCGCCGAGGATCACCCCGGCCCCGATCCCGGTGCCCACCTTCACGAACAGCAGGTTGTCCACGTCCGGGTAGTGCTCGCGGACCTCGCCCAGCCCCAGCAGGTTGGCGTCGTTGTCCACGAACGCCGGGCACCCCAGGGCGTCGGCGAGCGTCTTCGCCACCGCGGTCCCGTGCCAGCCGGGCATGATCGGCGGCTGCACGGGCCGCCCGGTCCGGAAGTGGACGGGCGCGGGCAGCCCCACGCCGACCCCGGCGAGCGTGGCCCGATCCCGGCCGGCGCTCTTCAGCAGCTCGCGGCACCGCCGGATCACGAGCTTCAGCACCACGTCGGGGTCCTGGCCGATCAGCAGGTCCTCGGTGCGCTCGCCCAGCATCCGCCCGCCCGCGTCGGTCAACGCGAACCGCGCGTGCGTCGCGCCGAGATCGGCCGCCAGCACCAGCTTGTCGCTCTCCTCGAACGACAGCACCTCGGCCGGCCGCCCCGCCGTGCCGCGCCGCTGCTCGACCGCCCGGATGTACCCGGCGGAGATGAGCTGGCTGAGCCGCAGCGCGACCGTGGAGCGCGACAGGCCGGTGAGTTCCTGCAGGTCCTTGCGGGTCTTCACCCGACCGGACCGGACCAGCGCGAGGATCTCGCCCGGTGACGCCGTGAACCCGCTGCGCCCCACCCGGGATTCCCTCCTCGCCAGAGGTGTCGGACCCGCTGCCACCACCGCGTTCAGCCCTTCTCCGCGCCGCTGGTCAGCCCTTGTGAGAGTAGCCGTTCGGTCAGGAAGAACAGCAGCACCACCGGCACCGTGATCACGACCGACCCGGCCATGAGCACGGTGGTGGGGATCTCGATGCTGCCCGACAGCTGCGCGAGCCCGAGCGAGACGGTCCAGCTGTCGCGCCGTTCGACCAGGAAGAGCAGGGCGAACAGGAACTCGTTCCAGGCGATCATGAACACGAAGATGCCGGTCGCGATCACCGACGGCAGGGCCAGCGGCAGGCTGATCCGCCGGATGACGCCGACCCGGCTCAGGCCGTCGACCAGACCCGCCTCCTCGACGCTCGCCGGGATCGTGTCGAAGTAGTTCTTGAGCATGTAGATCGCCACGGGCACGGTCTGCGCGATGTAGACCAGCACCAGTCCGACCAGCGAGCCGCGCAGCTGCATCCGGGTGAGCAGCACGAACAGCGGGATCGCCAGCACGATGCCGGGGAACAGGTACACCGCCAGGAACAGCGAGCTGACGTGCCGCCTGCCGAAGAACTCCAGCCTGCTCACCGCGTACGCGCCGGGGATCGCGATCGCCAGCGCCAGCGCCACCGACGCCGTGGCCACGACGGCGCTGTTGCCCAGCAGGCTCAGGAACCCCTGACCGCCCCGCTCCACGGGCCGCAGCACGTCGACGTACGTGGCCAGGGTCAGCTCGCCGAGGTCGGGCAGCAGCGAGTCCGGCCGCCGCACCAGGTCCTCGATCGGCCGCACCGACAGCACCAGCATGGCGTAGAACGGCAGCAGCGTGGCGATCAGGAGGCACCCGATCACCACCGGCCGCAGCACGGCGATCACCGCCCGTTCGAACCGGTCGCGGGTCATGCGCCCGCCCCTTCCCGCCGCCGCAGCAGCCACAGGTAGGCGCCCAGCAGCACGGCCAGCACCAACGCCAGCAGCACGGACTGGGCGGCCGCGGCGCCGACGTTGCGCTGCACGGTCAGCAGCTCGTACACCCGCACGCTCACCACCTCCGTGCCCGCCGCGCCGCCGGTGAGCAGGAAGACGTCGTCGAACTCGTTGAACGTCCAGATGGTCCGCAGCACCACGAGCACCGCGATCACCGGCATCAGCTGCGGCAGCACGATGTGCCGGAACCGCTGCGTCGGCGTCGCGCCGTCCACGGTCGCGGCCTCCTCCTGCTCGCTCGGCAGCGCCGACAACCTGGCCAGCAGGAACAGGAACGCGAACGGGAAGTAGCGCCAGCCCTCGAACGCGATCACGGTGAGCAGCGCCGTGGGCACCGGCACGTCGAGGCCGAACAGGGTGATCTCGCCGCGTGCCCGCGACAGGAACGCGATCGGGTCGTCCCACCCGAACAGCCGCCTGCCCCAGCCGTTGACGAAGCCGAACTCCGGGTTGAGCAGCACCCGCCAGACGAACGTGACCGCCACGACCGGCGCCACGTAAGGGATGAGCATCGCGGCGCGCACGAACGACCGGCCGGGGAACGGTCGCCGCACCGCCAGTGCCGCGACCAGCCCCAACGCCACGGCGGCGAACGTCGAGCCGGCCGTGTAGACCACCGTCGTCCGCAGGCTGTCCCACATCACGTCCGACGCGAGCACGCGGGCGAAGTTGTCCAGCGTGAGCTTCTCGATCAGCCCCGTGCGGCCCACGTCGATCAGCCGCACGCGCTGGAACGCGATCAGCACCGACCACGCCAGCGGCACGAGCACGACCGCGAGCACGATCAGGAGCGTCGGGGTGAGCAGCAGCAACCCGGTGCGGGCGTCGTGCCGCCTCAGCGTGCGCGCCACCGCGGGCCCGCTACTCGCCGAGTTCCCGGGCGAGGGTGGCGGCCTGCTCGCTCGCCTTGCGCGCCGCCGCGGGCGCGTCTCCACCGCCGTTCACGGCCTCGGCCAACGCCTTGGGCACGACCAGTTGCCCGGCGACCGCGCCCGCGAGTTCCGCTTTGCCCTGGGGGAAGCCCCACCGGCTGAAGCTGCGCGGGCTCTCCTGCACCACCCGCAACGTCTCCTCGTCGTAGAACTTCGACAGCGGCGCCTTGGTGTCGACGCCGACGTCGAGCGCGCGCCACGCCTCGACGTACTGCCGCGGGTTGTCCTTGGTGCCCGCGCGGACGGGCACCTTGCCCTCGGGCGCGATGGCCAGCCAGTCCCGGTACCCGTCGGTCATCAGGTGCTCGACGAGCTTCTTCGCGTCGTCCGTGGCGGCGTCCTTGAGCACCGCGAACGACGCCGTCTCGCCGAAGGTGGTCGCCTCGCCGCCGTCGGGCCCGCTCAGCGCGGCCACCACGCCGGTGTTCCTCGCCAGGAACGTCGGGTCCGCCTGGCACTGCGGGCACGTGGGCAGCGCGTCGTTCCGCAGGCCGGCGAGCTCGTCGAGCAGGTACGACGACCAGATCACCATCGCCGACCGGCCCGCGAAGTACGTGGCGCGCGTGGTGTCGACGTCCTGGTTGCCCGCCACCGAGTGCCGGGTGATCAGGTCGGTGTAGAACTGGAACGCGCCGACGCACTCGGGGCTGTGCAGCGCCACCTGCCCGTCGTCCCCGACGAGCCCGCAGCCGTTGGCGAGCGCGAGGTGCTCGAACGTCTGGTGGGTGAACACGTCGGCGGGCGAGGTGGCGGCGGTGATCCCGGCGACGTCGCCCTGATCGAGCCGTTCGGCGGCCTGCCGGATCGCGTCGTAGCTGGTCGGCGGGCGCAACCCGGCCGCGGCGAACAGGTCCTTGCGGAAGAACAGGAGTTGGGCCCACCCGTCGCTGGGCACGACGAGCTGCGCGTCGCCCTCGCGGGTCAGCTCCAGCGACTGCGGCGCGAACGTGTCCGCGCCGAGGCCGTCCACGATCTGCTTGGCCGCGTCGGTGTCGAGCAGGTCGTCGGTGCGCAACCGGCTCATGATCGGCAGGGAGATCGACCCGATCACGTCGGGCAGCTCGCCGGACGCGGCGGCCGAGGTCAGCACGGTGGTGAGCTGGTTCTCGGCGATCGCGACCACCTCGGTCTCGATGCCGGTCCGCTCGGTGAACCGCGCCAGCAGGCGTTCCTGGGCGCGCACGCGGTCGGCGGTGTCCTCGATGGTCCAGAAGACCAGCGGGCCGTCCGCCCCGCCACCGGGATCGCCGCTGCCGCAGGCCGACAGCACGAGGGCGACGGGCGCCGCGGCGGCGAGCAGGCGCAGTCCACGTCGGGTCATGGTTGCTCCCTTCCGGCGGTCCGCGACCTCTCACGGGCCGGGGCCGGGTGTTCGGTGGCGCCACTGAACACCCCGGTTTGTCCCGTGACAACCGCCAATCCGGACGTGACTTCGGGCCCGCACCCGGGGTGTTGGCAAGCCGTTCGCCGATCGGGCCGCACCGGGATCGGGATGCCGCATTGTCGTTTTGACTGATGACGGGATTAATGTCGGCCATGCCGCAGTGGAAGATCGCCTGTCAGGAGCAGCTGCTCCCGGGCGCCTCGATCGAGCAGAAGTGGGAGTTCGCGCAGTCGGCGGGTTTCGCCGGCATCGCGCTGCGCACGCGGGGCGGCGAGGCGTTCGCGAGCAGACTGGCCGGGCTGGAGCGCGCGGCCGGCAACGGTGTCGTGATGCCTTCCGTGCGCCTGGACGTGCCGCCCCACGTCGGTGACGTCGATCGGCAGGTGTCCTCCATCGCGGCGCTGGGTGCGCTGGCCGTGGTGGTGCCGGTGTCCGACACGCGCCGGGTGCCGCTGCCTCGTTCGTCCACACAGGACAGCCCGGATCACGGCGCGCCGGCGCACGGCCTGCTGACCGACGGCCTGCGCCGCCTCGCCGAGCGGACCGCGCGGGAGGGCTTGTCGCTGTGCCTGCTGCCGGTCAACCGCTACGAGGGCCAGCCCGTCAACACGCTCGACCAGGCGGCGGAGCTGTGCCGCGCGGTGGGGTCCGCGCGGGTCGCGGCGGGCACGTTCCACATGAACATCGAGGAAGCCGACCCCGCCGGCGCGCTGCTGGCCGCGGGGCCGTGGCTCGGGCACGTCGAGCTCGCCGACTCCAACGGGCTCGAACCAGGCGCGGGCCACCTCGACTGGCCCTCGCTCTTCGCGGCGCTCGACGCCGCCGCGTACGAGGGGTGGGCGAGCGTCGCGTGCCGGCTGTCCGGTCCGGCCGACTCGGCGTTACCGGCGGCGGTCGGCGTGCTGCGCCAGGCGGGCGGATGAGGTGGTGACCATCGGGACGACACCGGAGCCACGCGCGCCGGACATCGCCGACCTGCGGCGCAAGGCCGCCGCGACCCTGCTGCGGAACTGGCGCGGGTCGGCCACCGTGCCGACGAGCGCGCTCTACCCGCACCAGTGGAGCTGGGACTCGGCGTTCATCGCCATCGGCCAGGCGCACCTGAGCCCGCGGCGGGCGTTCGCGGAGCTGACCGCGTTGCACGGCGCGCAGTGGGGTGACGGGCGGGTGCCGCAGATCGTGTTCAACCCCGCCGTGCCGGAGGACGCCTACTTCCCCGGTCCGGCGTTCTGGCGACCGCTGCCGCGGCACGGGCCACCGGCCGGTGTGCCGACCACGGGCCTGGTCCAGCCGCCGGTGCACGCCGCCGCCGTGCTCGCCGTCGCCGAACGCCACCCCGGTCAGGCCACCGACGCGGCCGTCCGGCGCCTGTACCCGCGGCTCGCGCGCTCGCACGACTACCTGTTCGAGCGGCGACGCGTGGCGTCCGGGCTGGTCGGCATCGTGCACCCGTGGGAGTCGGGGCTGGACAACAGCCCGGCGTGGGACGAGCCGCTCGGCGCGGTCGACCCCGGCCTGGCCGACGACATCACGGTCCTGCGGCGCGACCTGCGCCACGCCGACGCCGGGCACCGGCCGACGGACGACGACTACGCGCGTTACATGGGCATCGTCGCCGCCTACCGCGACCGCGGTTACGCCGACGACGACCTGCTCAGCCTGCCGTTCTGCGCCGTGGACCCGTTGTTCTGCGCGGTGCTCGCCTGGTCGGAGCACGCGTTGGCGACGCTCGCCCGGCGCGTCGGCGTCGACCCGGGCCGGCACGTCGAGCGGGCGCGGGAGTTGGCGCACCAGCTCCACACCCGGCTGTTCGACCCGGTGCTGGGGTGCTACGTGGCGCTCGACGCGCGCACCGGGCGCCGGCTCGCCAAGCGCACGGTGTCCGGCCTCGTGCCGCTGCTGCTGCCCGGCGGGCACCGGTCGGCGCTGCTGGCGACGCTCACCGGGCCGGCGTTCGCGGCTCCGGGCGTGCGCGGCGTGCCCAGCTACGACCTCACCGCGCCCGACGCCGACCCGCGCCGGTACTGGCGCGGACCGACCTGGCTCAACACCACGTGGTTGTTGTGGCGGGCGCTGCTCGCGCACGGCGAGACCCGCCACGCCGAACGGCTGGCGTCCGACATGGTCGGCCTGGTCTCCGGCGCCGGGTTCCGGGAGTACTTCCACCCGGTGACCGGCGAAGGTCTCGGCTCCGACCACTTCAGCTGGACGGCGGCGCTCCTGCTGGACGTCCTCGCGCGTGAACCGGAAGGGCGGCGATGGGAACGGTAGTGCGGCTGGACGCGCCCGGATGCGTCTCGATCACGGAGGAACCCGACCCGCCGCTGCACGCGACCGGCGTCCGCCTGCGCACGCTGTACTCGGGGATCTCGGCGGGCACGGAGCTGACCCAGTACCGCGGCACCAACGCGCACCTGGTGAAGACGTGGGATCCCGACACGCGCCTGTTCGTGCCGGGTCGGCCGGCGGTCGCGTACCCGACCGTGGTGGGCTACGAGGAGGTCGGCGAGGTGGTCGAGGTCGGCGGCGAGGTCACCGCGGTCCGGCCCGGCCAGGTCGTGTGGGGCGTGTGGGGGCACCGCTCGGGCACCGTGGTGGAGGAGGGGTACGCGGCGGCACGGGTGCTCGACCCGGCGGCGGACCCGGTGCTGGGGATCTTCAGCCACATCGGCTCGGTCGCGCTCAACGTCGTGCTGGACGCCGACATCCACGTCGGCGAGACGGTCGTGGTGTTCGGCCTCGGCGTGGTGGGGCAGATCGTCGCGCAACTCGCCCGGCGCAACGGCGCGCGGGTGATCGGCGTCGACCCGCTCCCGGACCGGCTGGAGCTCGCCCGGGCGCTGGGCGCGGACGTGGCGCTGGACGCCCGCGAGGGCGGGATCGCCGAGCAGGTCCGCGCGTTGACGTCCGGTCGCGGCGCGGACGTCGCCCTGGAGGTGAGCGGCAACCCCAAGGCGCTGCACGAGGCCGTCCGCACGGTCGCCTACAACGCGCGCGTCGTCACGGGCGGCTTCCACCAGGGCGAGGCGCGCGGCCTGTTCCTCGGCGAGGAGTTCCACCACAACCGGGTCGACCTGGTCTGCTCGCAGATCTCCGGCGTCGCGCCCGGTCTCGCGCACCGGTGGGACCGCGAGCGGCTCAACGCCACCGTCATCGACCTGGCGGTGGCGCAAGACGTGCTGCTGCGGCCGTTGGTGTCGCACGTAGTGCCGTTCACCGACGCCGCGTGGGCCTACGACCTGCTCGACTCCCGGCCGGACCAGGTGACGCAGGTGGTGCTGGAGTTCCCGGCGCCGGATGGGTACGACCACCGGCGCGGCGACGCCTAGCGCCCCGCCCCCTCGGCGGTGGCGTCGGTGGGACATCGGTGGTTTCGCCTGTCCCCCACGTCCTCGCTGGCCGCGGGTGGGTCCGGTGCGCCAGATTCCGATTGCGCCGCACCAAATCCACCTACGCCACCGATGGAGAAACCCATGCGATTGCGCAGTGCGATTCTCACCGTCCTCGCCCTGGCCGGGGTGCTGACCGCGACGAGCGCCGGCCCGGTCGGCGCAGCGGCCGAAACCGGGGCGCCGCCCTCGGTCATGGGCGGGTCCGGCCCCTACTCCGCGGGCTACGAGACGACCCTGAGGTTGACCAACCACACGATCTACCGGCCCAACACCCTGCCGACGGGCGTCAAGCTGCCCATCGTCGCCTGGGGCAACGGCGCGTGCCGCGCGGACGGGACGTGGTTCCAGAACATCCTGACCGAGTGGGCCTCGCACGGCTTCCTGGTCATCGCGAACGGCCGGCCGGGCGGCAGCGGCTCCACCGACTCGGACATGCTCGTCGACTCCATCGACTGGGCGATCGCCGAGAACTCCCGGCGCACCAGCAAGTACTACGGCCGGATCGACACCACCAAGATCGCCGTGATGGGCCAGTCGTGCGGCGGCATCGAGACCTACGAGGTGGCCGCCGACCCGCGGCTGACCACGACGGTGCTGTGGAACAGCGGCATGCTCAACGACTCGCAGAACTACCTGTTGCAGCGGCTGCGCGTGCCGATCGCCTACTTCATCGGCGGACCGACCGACATCGCCTACGAGAACGCGATGGACGACTGGCGACGGCTGCCCGCCGGGCTGCCCGCGTTCATGGGCAACCTCGATGTCGGGCACTTCGGCACGTTCGACCAGCCCAACGGCGGCGAGTTCGGCCGGGTCGGCGGGCACTGGCTCAAGTGGCACCTCAAGGGCGACCAGGCGAGCAAGGCGCAGTTCGTCGGCCCGAACTGCGGCCTGTGCGCCACCGAGTGGGACGTGATGCAGAAGAACCTGGTCTGACCTGCCCGAACGCCCCGTTGCCCGCCGCGGTCGTCGCGGCGGGCAGCGGTCGCGCCTGTGGTACGAACGGACCACAGCGCACAGGGCCGGGTGCGGCTACGGTCGGGGCCGTGCGGTCGAGGCGACTTCGGCCGCGTCCCCCTGTCACGCACGCGCACGCCGGCGCCGTTCGGCTTCGAGGAGATTCACCCATGCACGTCAATCGCACGCTGGTCGCTTCCGTGGGCGCGCTCGCGCTCCTGCTGTCGGCCTGCGGTGACGCCACCACGGGCACCGCCGCGCCCGCCGCCACCACCGAGGCGACGACGGAGAAGACCACGTCGAGCGCCGCGACGAAGAGCTCGGCCACCACCACCGCCGACGCGCCGGCCGGCGACGTCACCGCCCCCGGCGCCAAGCTCAAGGTCGGCGAGCGCGCGGTGGTCCCGTTCAAGTACGGCTCGGACAAGAACGGCACGGTCGCCATCACCGTCACGGCGATCGACCAGGGCGCCAACGCCGACCTGGCCGCGTTCGGCGAGAAGGCCAAGGGCATCACCCCGTTCTACATCAGGGTCACCGTGGAGAACGTCGGCGGCACCGACCTGTCCTACAGCTCGCTGAGCCTGCGTGCGCTCGGCGCGGACGGCAAGGGCACCGGCGTGATCATCAGCGGTGACACGAAGCAGTGCGAGTCGGAGACGGCGAAGAAGGACTTCACCACGGCGGGCGCGAAGTACGAGACGTGCGTGCTCCAGGGAGCCCGCGAGGGCGCGACCGTCGCGGGCGCGAGCTACGCCAACGGCGACGGCTACGAGGACTCCCCGATCACCTGGTCGAAGTGACCTCAGGTCACCGGCTCACGGGCAGCTCGCAGACGCGGTAGCCGAGCCCGTCGCGCTTGACCGGGATCCGCTCGAAGTCCGCCGCGAGCCGCAGGTCCGGCAGCCGTCGGCGCGGGGTGCGGTAGGCGGTCTCCGGCTCCGGCCACGCCCTGCGTCAGGTCGGCGGCGGGTCGGAGAGGCGCCCCGCCGCCTCGGGCAGGGGTAGCTCGGCGGGCTCCGCGGTCATGGTCGTGCTCCCGGGGCGAGGACCTGGCCGAGCAGGCTCTGCCGGAGCCGTCGCGCTTGTTTGGGCATGTTCCAGCCGAGGACGCCGACGGGTTCGCCGGCCTGCTCGTAGAGCGCGACGAACCGCCGCGCGGTGACGTCACCGTCCACGACGGACACCTCCGCGTCGACCGGCAGCCGGCCGAAGACCTGGAGCTTGGCGTCGAACTGGTCGGTCCAGAAATAGGGCACGGGCGTGTACGCGCGGTCCGCGCCCAGGATGTTGTCGGCCACGACCGCGGCCTGCTCGGCGGCGTTGGTCCGGTTCTCCAGGCGCAGCAAGGCGCCCAGGTGCTCGTGGTGCCACCGCGCCACGTCGCCGACCGCGTAGACGCCGTCCGCGGCACGGCACCTCGCGTCGCACACCACGCCGTTGTCGAGCCGGAGTCCGCTGTCGAGCAGCCAGTCGGTGTTGGGGACGGCGCCCAGCGCGACCACGACCACGTCGGCCGGCAGGACGTCGCCGGTGGCCGACCGCACGCCGGTCACGCGCCCGTCCCGCCCGGTCAGGCCGAGCACGGCGGCCCCGAGCCGCAGCCGCACGCCGTTCCCCGCGTGCAGGTCGGCGAGCAGGCCGGACGCGAGCGGTCCCAGCTGGGCGGCCAGGGGTGCGGCCTGCGGCCCGGCGAGGGTGACGTCCAGGCCGAGGCCGCGCGCCGTGGCGGCGACCTCCGCGCCGAGCACGCCGTCGCCGACGACCACGAGCCGTTCGGCGGCGAGCAGGTCGGCCCGCAACGCCACCGCGTCGTCCACGGTGCGCAGCACGTGCACACCGCCCAACCCGCCCTGGTCGGGCAGGGTCCTCGGCCGCACGCCGGTGGCGACGACCACGGCGTCGGCCCGCAGCACGGCCCCGGACGCGGTGCGGACGGCGCGCGTGGCCGGGTCCAGGGACACCGCCGGGTCGCCCGGCAGGTGCGTCGCGCCCAACTCCTCGAACAAGTCCGGGCCGCGCAGCTGGGCGCGTTCGGGCTCCCAGGCGCCGGCGAGGACCTGCTTGGACAGCGGCGGCCGGTCGTACGGCGGGTGCGCCTCGTCGCCGAGCAGGGTCAACCCGCCGGTGAAACCCTTGCGGCGCAAAGCTTCCGCAGTGGCCAGGCCGGCCGCCGAGGCGCCGACGACGAGCACGTCGGACACCTCAGTCACGCCCGGTCACCCAGCAGGATCGCCGCCGCCGGGCACACGTCGGCCGCCTCGCGGACCGCGGCGTGCAGGTGCTCGGCGGGTTCGGGGTCGAGCAGCACGACCACGCCGTCCTCGTCCCGCTGGTCGAACACGTCGGGCGCGGCCAGCACGCACGAGCCCGCCCCGCAGCACTTGTCCTCGTCCACGGAGACCTTCATCGGTCGCACTCCTTCGGTTCGTCGGTCCGTCACCAGCGGACGGGCAGTTCCTGGAGCCCGCCGACGACCAGGCCGTCGACGCGCGCCAGCTCGGTCGCGGGCACGGCCAGTTCCAGCGTCGGCAGGCGGCGCAGCAGCACGTCCAGCACGGCCTGGAGCTCGGTGCGGGCCAACGACTGCCCGAGGCACGAGTGCGCGCCCGCGCCGAACGCCAGGTGCGCGTTCGGGGTGCGGGCCAGGTCGAGCCCGTCGGCGTCGGCGAAGGCGTGCTCGTCCCGGTTGGCCGCGGCCAGGTTGCACACGACGGTCGTGCCGCGCGGGATGACGGCGCCGCCGACCTCGGCGTCCTCGGTGATGTAGCGCGGGATGCCGAACCCGGGGTTGGCGTCGGCGCGCAACGCCTCCTCCACCGCCGTGCGCACGAGGGCGGGGTCGGCCAGCAGCGCCTCCCACCGCGTCCGGTCGGCCAGGAGCATCCCGACCATCTTGCCGATCATGTTGGCCGTGGTCTCGTGCCCGGCCACCAGCAGGCCCTGCGAGGTGGCCAGCAGGGCCTCGTCCGGCATGACGTGCCCGGCGTCGACCGCGGCGGCGATCAGCTCGCTGATCAGGTCGTCGCCGGGGTCCGCTCTGGTGGCGGCGATGTGGGCGCTCATGTAGGCGGCGAACTCGGCCTGCGCGGCGTCGATCTCGGCCTGCGTGTAGCGGGTTAGGCTGAGCAGCGTGTTCGACCAGTAGGCGAACTTGTCCCGGTCGCTCTCCGGCACGCCGAGCATGTCGCAGATGACCCACACCGGCAGCGGGAAGCCGAGCGCCGACTTCAGGTCGGCGGGCGCGCCGTCCGCCACCATCTCGTCGATCAACCGCTCGGCCATCGCCTCGATGCCGGGCCGCAGCGCCGTCATGCGCTTGGCGGTGAACCACTTGCCGACCATGCGCCGCCACTGCTGGTGGTACTCCTCGGGCAGGGCGTTGCCCAGGCCGCTGTTGAACACGCCGCCGGACTCGTTCGCCGAGATCCGGGCCGCGTCGGGCGCGTCGAGGTTGCGGGTGAACCTCGGGTCGGACAGCACCTGCTTGACGTCGTCGTAGCGGGTCAGCAGCGACGCCCGGTCGCCGCTGGGCAGCCGGACGTGCGCGACCGGGCACCCCTGCCGCAGCTCGGCCCACTCCGCGGGCGGCTCCAGCGCGGCCGGACTCGGGATCGGGTAGTCCAGCACGTGGTCGGTGTCCCCGAGCGCCACGGCAACCGCCTCCTTCAGACTTGAGTCAATCAACTGACTTAAGACTGCCGGCGATCGGGGCGCGACGCAACGTGATGGGTCGAACGCGCAGCGGGAAGGCCTGCTACCCGCGACGTTCGGGGCCGGCGGTGTACGGGGCCGTCCACAGGCCGGTGATCGCGTCGATCAGGCCGGTCGCGGCCTCGTCCCAGGTGGACCTCGGCGTCGCGGTCCCCTCGGCGAGGGCGCGCTCGCGCTCGGCGCACACGTGCACGATCAGGTGCCGGACCATGGCGGCGCGGTCCTCGCGCACGTCGGCGGGCATGTCGGGCAGCAGGCCGATCAGGTTGTCCACCACGTGCCGCAACGAGTCCTCGGCCAGCGCCTCCTCCGCCAGGACCACCCGGAACACGGGGTCGGTCATGACCTGGGCGCTGAACCGGGCGAACCAGGTCGGGCCGCCCGCCGAGGCCAGGTAGGTGGTCACCGGGCGGACCAGGCAGGCCACCCAGTCCCGCACCTCGCGCGACCCGGCGACGGCGGCCACCGCGTCGTGGCGCAACGACTCGATGCGGGACGTGTGCCGGAGCATGATCGCCCGGACGAGGTCGGCCTTCGCGCCGAAGTGGTAGCCGACGGCGGTGTTGTTCCCCTGCCCCGCGGCGGCGCTGATCTGCCGGTTGGACACCGCGTACAGGCCCTGCTCGGCGAACAGCCGCTCCGCGGTGGTGAGGATCTGCTGCCGCGTAGCTCCGACCTGCTCCGCCCGAGGGGTCCTGCCGACGTCCGCCACCACGGTCGACACCGTACCCGGACGGACGCGACCGGACCCGTCGCCGCCGGGGGTTCGGCGCCGACGCGATCACGCGCCGACACCGGACCCCGCTCGCCGGCGCCGGTCAGGGCCGCTCCCGGCGGCTACTCGGCGTAGTGCTGGTCCGCTCCCCTGGCGCTGTGGGCGACGCTCCAGACGTAGCCGTCCGGGTCCGCGAAGGTGCCGCCGTACCCACCCCACGGCAGGGCGCCGGCGGGCTTGAGGATCGTGGCGCCCGCCTGCTCGGCCTCCGCGATGACCTCGTCGACCCGCGACTGGGCGCGGACCACGTACGTGAGGACGACCCCGCTGAAGCCGGTGCCCTCCGGGCTCGTGCCGACCTGCTCGGCCAGGCCCTCGCGCCGGTAGAAGCCGACGAGCGAGCTGCCGTCCGACTCGTAGAACACCGAGACGCCGTAGTCGTCCTTGACCTCCCAACCGAGCCCTTCCCCGTAGAACCTCTTGGACCGGTCCAGGTCCCCGACGCCGAGGAGGATCGCGGTGACGTGCGCTTGCATGCTTGTCTCCAGGTGGTTGCGCTGTGTCCGCTGCTCGGACCGGCGGGCTCGCCGCCCCGGGCCCGGCCCGGGTGTCACATCGGCGCTGCTCCGCCGGTCAACCGGTATGACAGGTCGAGAGCGGGGAGTGTGACGAATGGTCGAGCGGGACTGGCTGAGCGAGCGGTTCGCCGAGCACCAGGGCCGCCTGCGGGCGATCGCCAACCGGATGCTCGGCTCACCGGGCGAGGCCGAGGACGCGGTGCAGGAGGCGTGGCTGCGGGTCAGCCGCGCCGACACCAGCCGGGTGGAGAACCTCGGCGGGTGGCTGACCACGGTCGTCGCCCGGGTCTGCCTGAACGTGCTCGAAGCACGCCGGTCCCGGCCCGAGGACTCGGCCGGCGCGCTGCCGCCGGAGCCCGAGACGCCGCACGCGGCCGACCGGGCAGGCCCCGAGGAGGAGGCGGTGCTCGCCGATTCGGTCGGTGTCGCGCTGACGGTCGTGCTGGACACCCTGACGCCGGTCGAGCGGCTCGCGTTCGTCCTGCACGACGTCTTCGCCGTGCCGTTCGGCGAGATCGGCCCGATCATCGACCGCTCGCCGGCCGCCGCCCGGCAGCTCGCCAGCCGGGCCCGGCGCCGGGTCCAGGGCACGGCCGAGACCTCCGCCGCCGCGCGGTCGGGGAAGCGGGAGATCGTCGCCGCGTTCCTCGCCGCCTCCCGGAACGGGGACTTCGCCGCCCTGCTCGCCCTGCTCGACCCCGACGCCGTCGCGGTCGACGACCTCCGCGGGGCCGAGGCGGTGGCGGCGTTCTTCGCCGGCCGGGCCCAGGCCGCCCGCCTCGCGCTGGTCGAGGGCGAGCCTGGGGCCGTCTGGTCGCACCACGGCAGTCCGAGGGCCGTCTTCGCCTTCACCACCGAGAACGGGAAGATCACCCGCATCGCCATCGACACCGACCCGGACCGACTGCGCGACCTGGACGTCGTCTACCTGGCCACCGGCCGCGAGGAGCGGCCGTGACCGGTGTCGACCTCAGGCTCGCGTCCTTCGCCCTCGCCGTTCGCGACCTCGACGAGGCGCTCCGCTTCTACCGCGACGTGCTCGGGTTCGAGGTGCGCGACGGCGCCGGAGGGGTGCGCCGGGTCGCCGTCGGCCCGCCGTCGCAGCCGGACGTGCGGATCGTCCTGCTCGAATCGCCGGGTGACGAGCGGACCGGCGAGGGCTGCCTGGTCTTCGTGACCGACGACTGCGACGCCACCTTCGAGCACGTCGAGGCAGCGGACGCGGAGGTGCTGCAGGAACCGATCAGCAGGCCCGGCGGCGTCCGCGACTGCGCCTTCCTCGATCCGTCCGGCAACCTGCTTCGCTTCACCCAGTCGTGACGGCACCTCCCGTGGCACGTGCCCGGCTACGCTGCCGAAGTGCAGCCGGACCACCCCCTCGTGCGCGACGTCCACCCCGGGCTCGTCGACGAGTTGACCGCCCTCCTGGAGGCCGCGGGGGAACACGACCTGGCCGTCCGCGTCCGGGACGTCCGCCTGGTCTCGCGGTGCGACTGCGGTGACGACTTCTGCCAGAGCATCCGCACCGCCGACCACCCCGCGGGGCAGCCGTACGGCGAGGGGCACCGGTGCGTGCCGCTCCTGCCCGCGACCGGCATGCTGAACCTGGACGTCGTGGTGGACCGGATCATGTACATCGAGGTGCTCGACCGGCCGCCCCTCCGGGTGAGCTGACGTCCCGCTGGGAGGAGAACTCGATGGTCCCGGTTTCGGTCGTGACGGGCGCCGGTTCGGGTGTGGGGCGCGCGGTCGCCCGCGCGCTGCTCGACGCCGGTCACCGGGTCGCGCTCGCCGGACGACGTGCCGACCGGCTGGCCGAGACCGCCGACCGGTCGCCCGCCGGGCAGGTGCTGGTCGTGCCGACCGACGTCACGGTGGAGGCGTCGGTGGACGCGCTCTTCGCCACCGTGCGCGACCGGTGGGGGCGGGTCGACGTGCTGTTCAACAACGCCGGGACGAACGTGCCGCCGACGCCGTTGGAGGACTTCACCGTCGAGCAGTGGTCGACGGTGGTCGGCACGAACCTGACCGGCGCGTTCCTGTGCGCCCGCGCCGCGTTCCGGGTGATGCGCGAGCAGGACCCGCAGGGCGGCCGGATCATCAACAACGGCTCGGTCTCCGCCCACACCCCGCGCCCCGACGCCGTGGCCTACAACGCGAGCAAGCACGCCATCACCGGGCTGACCAAGTCGATCTCGCTGGAGGGCCGCCGCCACCGCATCGCCTGCGGCCAGATCGACATCGGCAACGCCGCGACGCCGTTGACCGGGCGGATGGCCGAGGGCGTCCGGCAAGCCGACGACTCGATCGCGGCCGAGCCGACCATGGACGTCGGGCACGTCGCCGACGCGGTCCGCTACATGGCCGGCCTGCCGCTGGACGCCAACGTGCAGTTCATGACGGTCATGGCGACCACGATGCCGTTCATCGGGCGTGGCTGACCCGCCCGGTCAGCCCCTCACCGCCGCGGCCACGTCCCGGATCGTGCCCGGACCGACCTGGCAGCAGCCGCCGACCAACCGCGCGCCGCCCGCCACCCAGCCGGCCACGCGCGCGGGCTCGAAGGCCGGTGCGCCGGTCCAGCTCCGGGCGGTGGCGTCCCAGCCCTGACCGCTGTTCGGGTACACCACGACGGGCTTGCCGGTGACCCGCCGCGCGATGGCCACGGCCTCGCCGACGTCGGCCGGGTCGCAGCAGTTGACGCCGACGGCGACCACCTCGGCCACGCCCCGCACGGCCTCGAACGCCTCCGCCAGCGGCTGACCGGCGCACGTCCGCGTGCCCCGCGCGCTGTAGGACAGCCACAGCGGGACGCCCGACCCGGCGACCACCCTCAGCACCGCCTCGGCCTCCTCGACGTCGGGGATCGTCTCGACCGCGAGCAGGTCCGCCCCCGCCTCGGCGAGCACCTCGACCCGGGGCCGGTGGAACGACTCCAGGGCGCCCGGCGCGAGGCCGTACCGGCCGCGGTACTCCGAGCCGTCGGCGAGCATCGCGCCGTACGGGCCGACCGACGCCGCCACCCACCGCGGTCCGTCCACTTCGGACGCGGCACGGCGGGCGAGGGTCACGCTGTCGCGCAGCAGGCCGGCCGTGTCCGCCGCGGTGAGGCCACGCCGGGCGAAGCCCTCGAACGTGGCCTGGTAGCTGGACGTGATCGCGACCTCGGCGCCGGCCCGGTAGTACGCCAGGTGCGCGGCCGTGATCGCGTCCGGGTCGGTGAGCAGCAGGCGGGCCGACCACAGCGAGTCGGACAGGTCGTGCCCGGCGGCCGTGAGCGCCGTCGACAAGCCGCCGTCCAGCACCACGACCCGGCGGGCCAGCACGTCGGACAACCGTTCCTCGGGCACGGCCACGACCCTACAGAGTTGACACTTGTCAATTTCATGACAGGTGTCATACTCGGTGCGTGGACCAGGCGGCACGCGGCACGGATCGGAGGGTCCGCCGCTCGCGGTCCGCCCTCCTGGGGGCGGCCGTGGCGCTGGTCTCCGAACGCGGCACGACGAACATCCCGATCTCCGACCTCGCCGAGGCCGCGGACGTCAGCCGGCAGCTCGTGTACCAGCAGTTCGGCGACCGCGACGCGCTGCTGACGGCCGCCGCGCTCAATCTCGTGGAGACCGGGTTGCTGCCGGACGTCACGGGGGCCGCGGACCCGTCCGACGAGCACGCCCGGGCGTTGATCGCGGCCCGGCACTTCGCGCGGCACCGGCCGTTCTACCGGGCGATGCTGACCGGACCGTGCGCCTACCGGCTGAACGTGGCGTTGAGCGGCCTGCTCAGCCCGTTCGACCGGGAGCTCGTGCGGCGGATGCCCGGCGTGCCGCAGGCGCCGGACGTGCTCGACGACCTCACCGCGTTCGTGACCGGTGGGTGGGCTGCGGTGGTCAACACGTGGGTGGTCGAGGGGCCGGAGCCGCTCGACCCGGAGGCGTTCGCCGAACGCCTGATGCAGGTGTTCTCGGTGATCACCGGGGGCGTCCGGACCGAGGAGGACGATCGGTGAACCTGAGCAGCCACCGCATCCAGCGCCTGCTGGGCCTGGACCCGCCGATCACCCGGGACCTCGTCGTCCAACGCGACCTGCGCACGCCCATGCCCGACGGCGTCGAGCTGCTCGCGGACCGCTGGGCGCCGCGGGTCGGCGGCGAGTCGTTGCCGACCGCGCTGCTCCGCGGCCCGTACGGGCGGCGTGGCGCGATCGGGACGGCCCTGGCGCGGCCGTTGGCCGAACGCGGGTTCCAGGTGCTGGTGCAGAGCGCGCGCGGCACGTTCGGCTCGGGCGGCGCGTTCGACCCGATGCGCCACGAGCGCGAGGACGGCCTGGCCACGCTGGCGTGGCTGGTGGAGCAACCGTGGTTCGGCGGCTCGATCGTGCTGGTGGGCGCGAGCTACCTCGGGCACGTGCAGTGGGCCGTGGCCGACAGCCTGCCGCCGCAGGTCAAGGCGATGATCCCGCAGGTTGTCGAGTCGGCGTCGACGCTGGAGTTCCTGCGCGCGGACGGGTTCTCGCTGGAGGCGCCGTTCGCGTGGGCGGTCGCGGTCGCGGGCCAGGAGCGCCGCTTCGCCCGGCTGCGCAACGTGCTCCAGGGCCGCAGGACCCGCCGCGCGCTGACCACGCTCCCGCTCGGTCGCGCCGACGTGGCCGCCACCGGACGCCGCTCGGACTACTTCCAGGACGTCCTGGCCCGCGACGCGGACGACGAGCGGTGGGTCGCGATGGACCACCGGCGCCGGGTGGCGCGAACGACGGTGCCGGTCAGCTCGATCGCCGGCTGGTACGACATCTTCCTGCCCGGCCAGCTGCGCGACTTCCGGGTCCTGCGGGAAGCCGGACGTCCGGCGCGGCTCACCGTCGGGCCCTGGACGCACATGTCCCAGACCGACACCGCGATCCGGGAGGCCCTGGGGTTCGGTCTCGCCCTGGCACGCGGCGAGGAGCCGCCCGAGCGCGCTCCGGTGCGGCTGTACGTGACGGGCGAGGAAGCCTGGCGCGACTTCGACTCCTGGCCACCGCACGGCTACGAGCCCCGGCGCTTCCACCTCCGGCCCGGCGGCGGGCTGGGCGAGCAGCCTCCCGTCGAGTCGACGCCCGACCGGTACCGGTACGACCCGGCCGACCCGACGCCTGCCGTGGGCGGTGTGCGGCTGGTGTCCGACAGCGGTCCGGTCGACAACACCGCGCTGGAGGCCCGGCCGGACGTGCTCACCTACACCACCGAGCCGCTGGCCGAGGACGTCGAGGTGATCGGCGACGTGACGGCCGAGGTCTGGTTCCGCTCCAGCCTGCCGCACGCCGACGTGTTCGTCCGGCTGTGCGACGTCGACCCGCGCGGCCGTTCGGTGAACGTCTGCGACGGCCTGGTGAGCCTGTCCGGCGCGGACGCGACGACCCGCGCCGAGGTCACGCTGTGGCCGACCGCCCACCGCTTCCGGCGGGGGCACCGGGTCCGGGTGCAGGTGTCCAGCGGCGCGTTCCCCCGGTACGCCCGGAACACCGGCACCGGCGAACCGCACGCCACCGCGACCCGGCTCCTGGTCGCCGAGCAGTCCGTCCACCACGACCCGGACCACCCGTCGGCCATCGTCCTGCCCGTCCGGCGGCCGTCGGGCGATTAGCGGTCAGGCGGGCGGCAGCGGGCGGCAGCGGGCGGTCAGGCGGGCGGCGGTCAGGCGGCACGGGCGGCGACGACGAACTCCCGCATGAGCCCGTGGTCCTTGACCCCGCGGCTCGCCTCGATGCCGCTCGACACGTCCACACCCCATGGCCGGGCGCGGCGGACGGCTTCGGCGACGTTGTCCACCCCGAGGCCGCCCGCCAGCAGCCAGTCGCCGTCCGGCCGGGCGCCGTCGAGCGCGGCGAGGTCCCACTGGTGGCCGGAGCCGGCCTGGGGCGAGTCGAGCAGGAGCATCCGCTCGCCGTACGCGCCGACCCGCACGTCGGTGTCCGCCGTCAGCGCGACCGCCCGGACCAGCGGCACCCCGGCCGCCGCCACCTCGTCGAACGCCGCACGCGGGTAGTCGCCGTGCAGCTGCACCGCGCCGATACCGGTCTCCTCGGCGAGCCGCCGCACGTCCGCCGCCGCCACCCCGCGGAACACGCCGATGGACAGCACGTGCGGCGGCACCTCGCGCACCAGCCGCCGCGCGGTCTCGGGATCGACCTGCCGGACGCTCGCGCTGAGCACGAAACCGACCGCGTCGGCGCCCGCGTCCACGGCGGCGGCGACGTCGGCCGCCGTGCGCAGCCCGCACAACTTCACGTACATGCCGCAGACCTTAGCGACGAGCCTCCCGTGCCATCGGAGCCAGGCCAGGCGCCACCGCCGTCCTCACGGCGCGGGGATCAGGCCCTCGTGCCGCACCGTCCACCCGTCGGCGGGGAAGCCGGGGTTCGGCGGGCCACCCTCCCAGCCCGCCGCCATCAGGGCGACCGCCGCCAGCAACCCGCCGTTGCCCGGCAGGTACACCGGGAGCCACTCGGACTGCCGGTTGTGCCCGTTGGCCAGGTAGCCGTTCTTCGGCGTGTCCATGAGCAGCACGTCCAGCGCGGTCCGGGGCTCGCCCAGGCGGGTCGCGGTCATGGCCATCGCCGGGTAGTCCCAGCCCCACGTGCTCGACCAGTCCCAATCGGACAGCACGTCGTGCAACGTGGCCCGCATGACCCCGTGGTCGACCACACCGGTCTCGGGCACGAGACCCAGCGCGCACAGCATCGACGGGTGGTCCTCGCGCACCGTCCACGGCGGCGTGCCGATCGCGGCGTACCGGCCGGCGCGCACGGTCGGCGGCACGAGGCCGTCCGCCACCGCCGTCCACGACGGCTCCTCCGCCAACCCCGACCACACCCGCCACCGCTGCGCCACCCGCAACGCCCACGCCCAGTACGCCAGCTCGAACGTCGGGTTCACGACCGCCGCCCGGTCGCGGTAGTACGACTCCTGGGCGGGCACGAGCGGCGGCCCGAGCGCGTAGCCACCGCCCGTGGCCACCGCGAAGTCCGCCATGAACGCCGCCGTCTCCAGCACGCACTCGCCGTAACGCGCCACCGCACCGCGATCACCCGACCGGCGCACCAGCTCGGCCAGGTGGATCAGGTGCGGCTGCTGCCACACCAGGAACGCCCCGATCGGGCTGGGGCTCTCCCGCCCGTCCGGCCCGACCTGCTTCGGCCACCGCGCGCCCCGACAACCCTGGCCACGCGCCGTGGCGCGGGCGACGCCCAGGCTGCGCGAGTACCAGCCGAGGCTCCTGGCCAGCAGCGAAGCCCTGCCCCACAACGGGAAGTGCGCGCCGTGCCACCAGTGCATCTCCAGGTGGAACCGGCCGCGCCAGCTGTTCGCCGTCAGCCCGGTCTCGGCCGGCGGCAGCGAACCCGCGCACTGGATGGCCGTGAGGTACTGCGACAGCACGATCCGCCGCTGCAACTCCGGCGCGCGTTCGTCCGCGCTGGAGTCGAGCTCGACCACGCCGCCGGACGACCAGAACCGCGGCCACCAGCGCTCGCTCGCGATCAACGCCTCGGTGAACGCCACCGGCTCGGCGCCGCCGCCGAACCGCACCCCGAGTTCCAGCACGTCGCCGTCGGTCGCCACCACGAACTCGTGCGGCCCGGTCCGCCGCACCGCCGCACCCGCGTTGACATGGACGCGCACCGAGAACCGGGTCGAGTCGAGCCTGCGGTCGATCCGGACGCCGTCCGCGAGCACGTGCGGCACGCTGTCGTGCCGGTCGGGGCGCTCCCAGTCGGCGGCGTCGTGCCACGACTCCGAGCCGTACGGGAACGCGATCCGCACGGCCAGCCGACCGCCCGCGAGCCCCGGTGACGCGACCCGCACCCCGAGCGCGTCGAGCTCCGGGTGGCAGCACGTGGTCACCCGCACCGGCATCCCCGCCAGCAGGAACGCGCTGGTGATCGTCCCCGTCCACAGGTCGAGCCGTTGCCTCGGCTCGTGCAAGTCGACCGGATCGGGCGACGTCCCGTCGACGACCAGCCCGATCCGGGCCAGGTCCAACCGGTGCGGGTTGGCGCGCAGCCACCGCTGGCCGGGTGTGGCCGCGTCGAAGTCGGCGAGGTCGACGTACGGCACCCGGCCGCGCGGCGTGTCGTACGAGCGGACGCTGTCGGCGAGGTCCGGCACGTGGCCGGGCGCCGGCACGCTGTGCCAGCCCCACTGCGCCATCGTGCCGAGCAGCGTGCCGCCGTCACCCGCGTACACCTGCGGGAACGTCTGCAACCCGGTCACGTCGACCGTGGCGCACAGCTCGCCGTTGCCCACCGACAGCGGCGACCGCGGGTCGACCCCGGTCACCTCCACGGCGTACCGGTCCACCAGCGCCCTGCGGTCGATCGGGGTCATCAGCCGATCGCCGCGGCGACCTCGTCCACGAACCGCCGTGCCGCGTCCGGCGGGCCGAGCCGGTCGAACAGCACGTCCGAGTTCACCCGCTGGAGGATCTGCACCGTGTCCGTGGACCCGACCGGGCCCGGCACCAGCTCCTCGGTGACCTTGCCGCCGACCTCGTCGATGAACGCCACCTCGACCTCCTGGTGCTCGTCGAGCGAACCGGCGATGCGCTCGCGGATGGCCTCGTTCGCCGGGATGCCGCGGTCCGTGCCGATGGCCGCGCCCGCCGCCGGGTCGTTGACCAGGAACGAGATCAGGTTCGCCGCCGCCTCGGGGTGCTCGGTGGCGGCGTTGACCGTGTAGAGCTGCGAGGCCTGCAACCACATGCCCGGCTGCCCGGCCGTCGACTCACCCGGCGCGCGCAGCATCACCAGCGGCTGGGCGGACGCGGTGCGCAGCGCGGTCAGCCGGTTGCTCCAGTCGAACCGCATCCCCGCGACGCCGCGGCCCATGAGGGTCTGCTCGGGCGCGGACAGGGCCGCCTGCTCGATGGTCACGGTGGCCTGCGGCGTGCTGCCGGCGTCACGCAGCCGTGTCGTCATCCGGAACCACTCCTCGACGCTGCCGGTGCTGATGCCGACCTTGCCGTCGGGAGTGTGGAGCCCTTCGCCGCGTTGCTTGGAGAAGATCTCCAACGTCTCCGGCGCGGTCGGGTCCTCCACGCCGACCGTGCCCTCCGGGGCCTTGTCGGCGAGCTCGCCCGCGATCCGCTCGCAGTCCGCCCACGTCCACTTGTCGTCGTCGGGCAGCGGCACCCCGGCGGCCTGGAAGACCGCCGGGTTGACCACGATCCCGTAGGTGTTCACGCCGGTCGGCACGCCGTACTGGACGCCGTCGAACCTGCCGTTGGCCACCGCGGGCCCGTCCAGCCCGCCCAGGTCGAGCGAGCCGCCCACCTCGGCCAGGTCGAGCAGCGCGCCGCGGCCGCCGTACTCGCGCGGGTACACGCCGCCCATCGTGATCACGTCCGGCGCGTCGTCCGCCGCGACCTGGGTGGCGATCCGGTCGAAGTAGGCGTTGAAGTCGGCGTAATCGCCCTTCACCGCGATGCCGGGGTTCGCGGCCTCGAAGGCGTCGATCGCCTTCTCCGTGGCCTGGGCGCGCTGCTCGTTGCCCCACCACGAGAACCGCAGCTCCACCGGTCCCCCGGCCTCGTCCGGGCCGGACGAGCAGCCCGCCAACGCCAGCGCCGCGACACCGACCAGGCACAGCACCAGTCTCGTCATGACCGTCTCCTCACTTGATGCCCGTCGTCGCGATCCCCTGGGTCAGGTAGCGCTGCCCGGCCAGGAAGAAGCCGAAGATCGGCGCCAGCCCGACCACCGACATGGCGAACAGCGGCCCCCACGAGCTGCGGCCCTGACCGTCCACGAAGGTGCGCAGCGCCACCGGGACGGTGTGCAGGTCCTGGTCGGTCAGGAAGATCAGTTGGCTGAAGAAGTCGTTCCAGGTCCAGATGAACGTGAACACGGCCGTGGTGGCCAGCGCCGGCGTGCACAGCGGCATCACGATCCGCCAGAAGATCCGCCAGTGGCCGCAGCCGTCGATGCGGGCCGCCTCGTCCAGCTCCGTCGGCAGCGACCGGATGAACTGCACCATCAGGAAGACGAAGAACGCGTCGGTGGCCAGGAACTTCGGCACGACCAGCGGCAGGTAGGTGTTGATCCAGCCCAGCTCGGAGAACAGCACGTACCGGGGCACGATCAGCACGTGGATCGGCAGCATGATCGTGGCCAGCATCATCGCGAACATGACCTTCTTGCCGCGGAACTCCAGCCGGGCGAACGCGTACGCGGCCATCGAGCACGACAGCAGGTTGCCCACCACCGAGGCCACCGCGATGATCGCGGAGTTGGTGAGGTACCGCTGGAACGGCGCGCCGAGCGCGGTCCAGCCCTCGACGTAGTTGGCCAGGGAGAACTCGCTCGGCCACGGCGACGGGTCGCGGAAGATCGTGTCGGTCGGCTTGAACGAGCTGGACACCAGCCACAGCAACGGGTACAGCATCACCACGCCGAGCACGACCAGCAGGCCGTGGCGCAGCGGCGCCGGCAGCCGGCGTTCGCTCCGGAACGGGTCAGTCACCGTAGAACACCCATCGCTTGGCCAGCAGGAAGTTCACCGCGGTCAGCGCCGCGACGATCACCAGCAACAACCAGGCCAGCGCCGAGGCGTAGCCCATCTGGAACGAGCCGAAGCCGCGTTGGTAGAGGTACAGCGTGTAGAAGAGCGTCTTGTCGGACGGACCGCCCGTGCCGCCGCTGACCACGAACGCCTGCGTGAACGCCTGGAACGCCCCGATCAGCTGCAGCACCAGGTTGAAGAAGATGATCGGGGTCAGCAACGGCACCGTGACGTGCCGGAACCTGGCCCACCGGCCCGCACCGTCCACTGTGGCCGCCTCGTAGTACATGGCCGGTATCTGGCGCAGGCCGGCCAGGAAGATCACCATCGGCGCGCCGAACGTCCACACGTTGAGCAGCACCAGGGTGCCCAGCGCGAAGTCCGGGTGCGCGATCCAGCCGACGCCTTGGACCCCGACCAGGGCCAGCAGGTCGTTGACCAGGCCGGCGGTGCCGAACATCTGCCGCCACAGGATGGCGATCGACACGCTGCCCGCCAGCAGCGACGGCAGGTAGTAGACCGAGCGGTAGAACGCCAGGCCGCGCAGGCCCCGGTCGAGCAGCAGGGCGAGGCCCAGTGCCACGGCCAGTTGCAGCGGCACGGAGACGAACACGTACCGGAACGTCACGCCGAGCGAGTTCAGCAGGCGTTCGTCGCCGACCATCCGGGTGTAGTTGGCCAGGCCCGTCCACTTCGGCGGGCGCAGCAGCGAGTAGTTCGTGAACGAGAGGTAGAGCGAGGCCAGGATCGGGCCGATGGTGATCGTGACCATCCCGATGATCCACGGCGCCAGGAACAAGTAGGCCGCCCGACCGTCGCGGCGGCGCAGGTTGCCCTTGGTCCGGGAGTCGGCCATGCGTCCTCCTCGGCGAGGTCGCGCGCCGAGCCGGCCCGGCGCCACAGTCGGGAAACCGCTTTCTTCCGCGAGGACCTGTCTACCATCCAGCGCGCATTCCCTTGCCCAGCTTCGATAATTTGCGCAATGTTCAGAAAAGGAGGCGTTGGCGTTGCGGGCTCGGCGGCTGGATCAAAATGGAGAACTTCACCACCGGCTACCCGGCCAGGGAATCGTTGCAGCGCGCGGGTTGCGGTCGGCGTTGGGCGAGGAGGGGTACCGCCGCTTCTCCGACCGGTTCCTGGACGACTTCTTCGGGCCCGAACGCGCGCGACCGGCTCATCGGGCGGTGCGCGGAGCAGGGCATCTACACGATCCTGGACCTGCACGCGTTGCCCGGCGCGCAGAACCAGCACTGGCACAGCGACAACCCGATGCACCGAGCGCAGTTCTGGGTGCACCGGCCCTTCCAGGACCGGGTCGTGCACCTGTGAGAGGCGATCGCCGCCCGTTACGCGAACCGGCCGGAGGTGGCGGGCTACAACCCCGTCAACGAGCCGGCCGACCCGACCGGCGAGGTGGTCGGCCCGTTCTACCGGAGGTCGGAGCGGGCGATCCGGGCGGTGGACTCGCGGCCCGTGCTGTTCCTCGACGGCCACCGCTGCTCGACCGATTTCCCGGTGTTCGACGAGCCCTTCGCCGACGCGGCGTGCAGCGCGCACGACTACGCCCTGCCCGGGATCGCGCGGGACGGCCGGTACCCGGGCACGACGCGTGGCGGGTTCTTCGACCGGGGTGTCGTGGAGCAGACCTTCCTGCGACGCACGGAGTTCATGCGGCGCACCGGCACGCCGAGCAGGATCGGCGAGCTCGGCCCGGTCTACACCGGTGACGAGTCGATCGACGCGTCCCGGTATCGGTTGCTGCGCGACCAGTTGGAGATCTACCACGAGCACGGGGCGAGCTGGAGTTCGTGGACGTACAAGGACATCGGCTTGCAGGGCCTGGTCCACACCCGGCCCGATTGCGCCAACCTGCGCCGCGGCTCCGCCCGGACCACCGCTCCTGACCTCGGACCTCCGACAACCGCTCCCCTGCCCCTGCTCCCCTGCTCACCGGCCCCTCCGCTGACCTCTGTCCCCTGACCTATGCCCCCTGACCGTTTGCGTTGGACCCCCGTCCACCTCCCTTCGCCGTGACCGGCACTACCGCGGGTCGCCGCGATGCCGTCCCAATCGCGATACTGGACCCGTGACCGCGAGAGAGCCCCGCCTGGAGATCGAGTACTGCACGCAGTGCCGGTGGCTGCTGCGCGCCGGGTGGACCGCGCAAGAGCTGCTGACCACCTTCACCACCGAGCTGGGCGAGGTCGCCCTCGTCCCCGGCACGGGCGGTGTTTTCGACGTCCGGCTCGACGGCGAGACCCTGTGGTCCCGCAAGGCCCAGAACGGCTTCCCCGACTTGGCCGTGCTGAAGCAACTCGTCCGCGATCGAATCGCCCCCGACCGCAACCTCGGACACACCGACCGCCACCGGAAAGCGCCACCCCAGTAGGTCAGGGCTCGACGGGGCGGCGGCGGTGCGGTGAGTCGGCGGCGGTGCGGCAGGTCAGCGGTTGCGGTCGGCGGTTGCGATGGGTCAGCAGGTCAGGAGGTCGGCAGCTCTGCGGGCCCAAGTCCCACACCTCAGACTCGCCACCCGGTCGGCCCCACGACCGATCAGGCCGCGAGCCGGTCGGACACACCACGGTGAGACCCGCCATCCGTCATGCCCCGCCGCTCAGGCCCGCGACACAGCACACACCACCGGCCCTGCCCGCGACCGAGCAGGCACACCGCCCGCCAGGCTGCCACGCGGTGAGACCCGCCACCCGCCAGGCGCGCCACTCGTCAGGTGCGCCGCCGGTCGGCCCCACCGCCGAGCAGGCGCGCCGCCGGCCAGGACCGAACCCGCCCGGCACGCCACCGGTCGCCCGTGACCGGTCAGGCGCATGACCGGTCAGGCGCGTGAACGGTCAGGCGCGTGAACGGTCAGGGGGTGGTAAGTAGGCGGCGACCTCGGCCAAGGCGTCCAGCGTCTCCGGTTCGAGGTGGCCGGCCGCCGGTTCGGCTTCGGCGATGGTGATGGTGCTGCCATCGGTGTCGGTGCCGTAGTGGTGGCCGGTGAACGCGATGTCGGCCAACCCGAGCAACGACGCCCCGAGCGGCCGGATGTCGCCGCTGCCATGGCGGTCCTCGATCCGCTTGAACGCCCGCACGTCACGCGCGCTCCGGAAACCGACCCAGGCCACCGACACCACCGCGTTGTTGCCGCTCCCATCCCCGACCGCGATCACCATCCGGTCCAGCGAAGTGCACGGCGTGCGGGTGAAGAACTCCCGGACCTCACCGTGCGACGCCGACAGGCACTCCACCTGCTGCCGCACCCTGTCGTCCAACCTCCGCATCCCCATCCGCTGCCACGCGCCGTCACGATCACCCCGCTTCGCCGCCCTCTGCCCGTCCACCTTGCGCGCGGCCACGCCGGGCGACCCCGCCGAACTGCCCGCGCTCGCCCCCAGCAGTCCGCCCCCGCCGGCCACGCCCGCGGAACCGACCAGGCCCAGCACCAGCACCCCGGCCGCCACCACGGCCCCCGCACCCCCCTTCTTGCCGTTGATCGGCCTGACCCGGCCCTGCCCGTCGGTGTAGAAACCCGGTGCCATCACTCGCTCCCCCGCTCGGTCGGTATCCCCGATCGGCAAGCTATCGACGGGCACCGACAATTCCGGCCCCTTCTCCGACCTGGTCACCCGATCGAGCGACACAGAAAACGGGGCCCCGCGCGCGAACGCGGGGCCCCGTCCTCAGTGGAGCGTGGTTCAGCTGGTCGGGAAGTTGTCCGTCGTGCTGATCCGGCTCTTGAGCAACGCGCCGGACTCGGTGAGCACACCGCTGCTGGAGTAGTCACCGCCGTTGCACGTGCCCGGGCGCAGCGCGGCGCTGCTCTCGTTCGCGTCCGAGTACGTCCAGTTCGCGTAACCGATCTTGAGCTGGTCCAGCAGGTCCAGCCAGGCGACGGTGCTCGCCCGGTCGAACGTGCCGCCACCGGTGGCCAGCACCGTGCCGAACTCCGTCACGAAGAGCGGCAGCCGCTGCGCGGCACGGCTGACCGCGGCGCGGTAGTTGTCCTTGTGGCTCGCGGCGTAGAAGTGGAACGCGTACATGATGTTCGTGGCGTTGACCGGGTTGTTGATGACCTCGGTCTCGCTGGAGCCCTCCGACACGCCCAGCGACGACCAGGCGCGCGTGCCGACGATGACGACGGCGTCCGGGTCGGCCGCGCGGATCACCGGGATGACCTGCTCGGCGTAGCTCTTGATCGACGCCCAGCTCACGCCGTTCGGCTCGTTCGCGATCTCGTAGATCACGTTCTTCTTGCTCGCGTTGCGCTGCGCGACGGCGGCGAAGAAGGTCTTGGCCCGCTCCAGGTTGAAGTTCGGGTCGCCCGGGGTGAGGATGTGGAAGTCGATCATCGCGTACATCCCGCGCGCCTCGGCCATGTCGACCAGGCTGTTGACGCGGCTGGTGAACCCGGACGGGTTGGTCTCGTAGCCCTGTTCCTGCACGTACATCGCGATGCGGAACAGGTCGGACTTCCAGTCGGTCGCCAGCGCGTTGAGCGAGTTGTTGTTGTAGCACTTGTCGAACCACTGGATGCCGTGCGTGCTCATGCCGCGCAGCTGGATCGGCCGGTTGTACTGGTTGCACAGGTTGACGCCGCAGACCCGCAGCTGGCCGTTGATCTCGACGGGGGTGCGGCCGACCGGCGGGTTCGTGGTCGACGTCGTCGTGGTGGTTGTCGTGGTCGTGCCCGTGGTCGAACCGGTGCAGGCGACGCCGTTGAGCGCGAACGACGTGGGCGTCGGGTTGCTGCCCGAGTACGCGCCGACGAACCCGAGGTCGGTCGACGCGCCGGTGGACAGCGTCCGGTTCCAGTCGACGTTGGTCGCGGTGGCCGTGGAGCCCGACTGGGTCCACGTGGCGTTCCAGCCCTGGGTAACCCGCTGGGAGCTGTTCGGGAACGCGACGGTCAGCGACCAGCCGCTGACGGGGTCGCCGAGGTTGGTGACCTTGACGCTGGCCTGGAAGCCGCCGGACCACTGGCTCGTCACGGCGTAGTCGACCTTGCAGCCCTGGGCGGCGGCCGCGGCGTTCGGCAACATCGTCGCCGCTGAGCCGAGGGCCACCGCGCAAGCGGCAAGCACTGCGGTGGAGCGCTTCACTGAGCCCCTCCTCATCTCGAAGGATGTCTGGGAGCGCTCCCAGACCCGCCGGGAACGTACACCCGGATGGGCGCGCGCGTACAGAGGGCGTCTCACACAATGACATCCCGCCGTGACGCTCCGTGTCGCCGACTCGCCGCTCGGCCACCGCCGACCAGCGGGATCAAGGCCGGGGAAGCGACCCCCGGAGGCAGGCCACCCGGAGCACGGTGGCGAGGTCGGCGGTGGCCGGTCGGCCGGCCAGGCGAGGGGGCAGGTCCACGGTCACCGCACCCCCTCCACCGCCTGGGCGCACCGACGGCACTCGCGGGCCGACGCCGCGACCGTGCCGTGCGCCGCGGTGGCCAGCACGCCGGCGATCGCGGTCAGCGGCCAGTCGGTCGACAGCGCCGCGGTGACGCCCAGCGCGACGGCGGCGAGCGCCATGCCCACCGCGGCGGCGGACGCCGTCCACGCCACGGCCAGCGGCAGCCGGTGCGGCGTGGGCAGCATGCGGGTGAGCGGACCGGTGGCCACCAACGCCGTCACCGCGAGCAGGCCGGCGGCGGTGGCCAGCGCGGCCAGGTGGACGGCGAGCGCGCCCAGTCGCCAGTCGCCGGCGGCGCCCACGAGCAGTTGGCACACCACGAGGACCGGCACGGTGACGGCGGCGACGCGGGCGGTGCGGCGGGTCTGGGCGATGGTGAGCTCGCGCTGGAACGACGGCGCGATCTCCTCCGCCGCGCCGAAGTCGCGCACCGCGTGACGGGCCGCCTGGTCCTGCGGCACGCCGAAGCGGGTCTGCGCCTCCACCGCGTCGACCAGGCCGTCGCGCACCTCGCGCATCATCGCGGCCTTCGCCCGCGCCGGACCGTGCAGGGACGCGGCCAACGCCTCCAGGTAGTCCTCGACCGGCTGCGCGGCGCTCACGTGGCGTGCCCCGTCGACGGGGTCAGGTCGAGCACGGCGCCGATCGTGGCGGTGAAGTCCCGCCACGTCGACCGCGCGTCGGCCAGGCCGCGCCGACCGGCGTCGGTGAGCTCGTAGCAGCGCCGGGGCCGGTCGGCCACGGGCTGCCAGCGGCTGCGCAGGAAACCCAGCCGTTCCAACCGGTTCAACGCCGGGTAGACGGTGCCGGTGCGCAGTTCGAGCGCACCGCCGCTGCGCCGCTGGACCGCGGTGATGACCGCGTAGCCGTGCAGCGGTCCCGGTTCGAGCACCGCGAGCAACATCGCGTCCAGGTGCCCGCGCACCGCGTCCGCCTTCATGGGTTGGCAGCCTACACACCATCTAGGTAGGTGTGATACCTATTGGCAGCCGACATATGTCGTCTGTCTACGTACCAAGGAGCCCTGGTGACCAAGCTGCTGCTCTCGGTCCACGTGATCGCCGCGATCCTCGCCGTCGGGCCGATCGCCGTGGCCGCCTCGCTGTTCCCCCGCTTCGCGCGCGAGTCGCCGACCGGCGTCGCCGCGTTCCTGCACCGGACGTGCCGCACCTACACCGTCGTCGGCGTCGCCGTGCCGGTCTTCGGCGTCGCCACCGGCGCGAGCCTCGGCGTGCTCGGTGACGCGTGGCTGCTGGTGTCCGTGCTGCTGACGGCGGTCGCGGCGGGCCTGCTGGCGTTGGCGATCCTGCCCGCGCAGCGGCGGGTGCTCGACGGCGCGACCGGTGCGGCGAAGCGGCTCGCCATGACGACCGGCGTGTTCAACCTGCTGTGGGCGGTCGTGGTCGTGCTGATGATCGTGCGCCCCGGCTCCACGACGGGGGCGTGACGTGAGACGGAAAAGCCCGGTGCGGTGGCCGGGTGGGCCACCGCACCGGGCTGTCCGCTACGCGATCAGCTCGCGGCGCAGGTCGGCGTGATGCCCGACGCCGAACCGGTGCCCTGGAAGCCGAACTCGGTCGACATCCCGGCCGGGACGCTGCCGTTGTAGCTGACGTTGCGCCACTGGACGGTGCCCGTGTTGCCGCTGCGATCGGCGCTCCACGCGTTGGTGACCGACACGCCGGACGGCAGGTTGGTCGTGACCGTCCACCCGTTGATCGCCGACGATCCGGCGGTGACCTTCACCGTGGCGACGAACCCACCGTTCCAGGAGTTCAGCGACACCGAAGCGGTGCAGCCACCCGGGCCGGGGATCGTGGTGGTGGTCGTCGTCGTGGTGGTCGTGGTGGTGGTGTCGGTCGTGGTCGTCGTCGTCGACGTGGGCACGGTGGTGCCGCCGCTGTTGAGGGCGTTGAGGGTGGAGGTGTAGGCGGGCTTCTTGTTGCCGGAGCCGTCGAACAGCAACGGGGTGCCCGAGGCGCGCCACGAGTCGGTGTCGCGGATGCCCCACACGGTGATGCCGGTGCAGCGGGCGACCGCGAGGCACGCCTTCACGACGCGCTCGTAGTTGGAGGCCTGCGCGGAGCCGGAGCCCTCGATGTCGAGCTCGGTGATCTGCACGTCCACGCCGAGGTTGGCGAAGTTCTGCAGCGTGGTCTGGTAGTTGCTCGGCACCGGGCTCTGGCTGTTGAAGTGCGACTGCAACCCGACGCAGTCGATCGGCACGCCGCGGGACTTGAAGTCCTGGACCATCCGGTAGACGGCCTGGGTCTTGGCGTGGGTCCAGTCGTCGGTGTTGTAGTCGTTGTAGCAGAGCTTCGCGCCCGGGTCCGCCGCCCGCGCCGCCCGGAACGAGGCCTCGATCCAGTCGTTGCCGGTGCGCTGGAGGTTGGAGTCACGACGCGCACCCGAACTACCGTCCTGGAACGCCTCGTTCACCACGTCCCACGCGTAGATCTTGCCGCGGTAGTAGGTGGCGACCTGGGTGACGTGGTTGAGCAACGCGGACCGCAGCGCACTGCCCGACATGCTCTGCATCCACCCCGGCTGCTGCGAGTGCCACGCCAGGGCGTGGCCACGCACCCGCATGCCCTGACTGCGTGCGTGGTTGACGATCCGGTCCCCGTTGGTGTAACTGAACCTGTTCTGCTGCGGCTCAGTCGCGTCCATCTTCATCTCGTTCTCGGCCGTCACCATGTTGAACTCACGGTTCAGGATCCCCATGTACGTGGAGTCGCCCATCCTGCCCGCGGCGACAGCCGTGCCGAAGTAGCGGCCCGACTCGGCCGCGGAGGCGCCGAGAGTGGTCCCTGCGCTGGCCGACGTCGCCAGGAGCACCGCGGCACCCGTGGTGGCGGTGACCAACGTCGACACGAGTGCCGCTCGCAACACTGACCTCGATGTCAGCTTCATGTTTGCACCTTCTGGGAGCACCTGCGGGTTCGGCAGGTGGTGGTTGGGTTGCTCGGGCGACCCGGACCGCCGGAGCGGGGTGATCCGGATCCGCACACTTGGCGAGGGAGGGCCCGGTGCCACGGGATTCCTCCACGCCAACGACAGTTCGTTGAGTTCGGTCCTCCAGAGCGTGCGCGGCGCAGGCCGGAACCGTCGGGGGCGGCACCCGACCGCGTCCGGCCTGAAACTTTTAGAAGTATTAACCGAAACAGATAGGTCTGGCAAGCACCGAAAATCGGCAGCCTTTCGGGCCTGCGCAGGCTCCGACCTGGCCGTCGACCAGGTCATCAGGCACCCGAACTCAGCCGAAACGGTTCACCGCAGCCCGACCTCCTGGCCCATAAACCCTGTTGAGACACCATATGGCGGCCCTCTGAACCGATACCGGCCGCCGCCATCCGACACCGGGTGCCATATTCGGCCAACTTCGAAACTGTTCGAAAGAAGATTCGCAACTTTATCGGTCCGCGTGGTCCGATTACCGGCAGTCGGATTACGCCGATCGCACCTGTGCCGACCCGTTCGGCCGCACCGCTACAGCGGCCAACCCGTGTACGCCTCGGCGAGGTGCGTGGCGGCGGCCGTGCTGGAGGTGACCAGTTCCAGCTCGCCCAGCTGCCGCTTCACGTCGAACGGCGAGCCGGCCGGGTCCGTGTGCAGCATCGACGTCATCCACCACGAGAAGTGCTGCGCCCGCCACACCCGGCGCGCCGCGGTCGGGGCGTAGGCGTCCAACGACTCGGTGGACCCGGCGCCGAAGTACTCCTCCAACGCGCGGGCGAGCACGACGACGTCCGCCACCGCGAGGTTGAGTCCTTTCGCGCCGGTGGGCGGCACGACGTGCGCGGCGTCCCCCGCCAGGAACAGCCGGCCGTGCCGCATCGGCTCGCACACGTAGCTGCGCATCGGGATCACGCCCCGGTCGAAGATGCGGCCCTCCGCCAGGCCGAACCCGTCGCCCGCGACCCGCGCGTTCAGCTCGGCCCAGATCCGGTCGTCGCTCCAGTCCTCGGCGCGCTCGTCGGGGTCGCACTGGAAGTACATCCGCTGCACCTGCGGCGTCCGCGTGCTGATCAGCGCGAACCCGCGTTCGGAGTGGGCGTAGACGAGCTCCTTCGAGGACGGTGGCGCCTCGGCCAGGATGCCGAACCACCCGAACGGGTAGGCGCGGAAGTAGTCGGTGCGCTCGCCGTCCGGGATGGAGCGCCTGCTGACGCCCGACGAGCCGTCGCACCCGGCGATCACGTCGCAGCGCAGCTCCACCGGCGTGCCGTCGGCGTCGGTGAAGGAGATGACCGGCTCGTCGGACGTGACGCCGTGCAGCGCGACGTCGCTCGCCTCGAACCGGATGTCGGCCCCGGCCGCGAGCCGTGCCGCGATCAGGTCCTTGAGCACTTCGTGCTGCGGGTAGAGCCACACCGCCCGGCCGGTGAGCCCGGCGAAGTCGATCCGGTGGCCCTGGCCGCCGAACCGCAGCTCGATCCCCTCGTGCCGCGCGCCCTCGGCCAACGCACGCGCGCCGACACCCATGGCGGACAGCAGCTCCACCGTGCCCTGCTCCAGGACGCCGGCGCGGATCGTCTGCTCGATCGCCGCACGGCTGCGCGTCTCGACGACCACGGAGTCGATGCCGCGCTCGGCCAGCAGGTGGGACAGCACCAGGCCGGCGGGGCCCGCGCCGACGATTCCGACTCTTGTTCGCATGGGTCAACCCAAGGGCGGCGTGCGACCGTTCGCCAGGATCGACTTCCACTGGGTGAAAGTCGCGGCGATTCCGCGCCGGCCGGGCGGATACGTTCGGTGTCCGGCGTTCGAAGGAGGACCTGCATGGCGGTCAACCGCGACGCGCCCCGGCGCTCGATGGCCGGGCGGGCGCTGGCGCTGCTCGGCGTGTTCGACGCCGAGCACCCGCGGCTCACGCTGACCGAGCTCGCGCGGCGCGCGGACCTGCCGTTGGCGACGGTGCACCGGTTGGCCCGCGAGCTGGTGTCGTGGGGCGCGCTGGAACGTGACGCGGACGGGGGCTACAGCATCGGCCTGCGCCTGTGGGAGGCGGCGACGTTGGCGCCGGTGGCCGGTCGGCTGCGGGAGGTCGCGCTGCCGTTCATGCAGGACCTCTACGAGGCGACGCGCGAGAACATCCACCTCGCCGTGCACGACGGCTTCGACGCGCTGTACGTGGAGAAGCTCTCCGGCCACCGCTCCGTGCCCATCATCTCCCGGATCGGCGCCCGGCTGCCGCTGCACGCGACGGGCGTCGGCAAGGCCCTGCTCGCCCGCGCAGACCCGGAGTTCGTGCGCCGCTACCTCGCCCGGCCGCTGCGCCGCCACACCCGGTACACGATCACCGAGCGGGCGCGGCTGGCGCGCGACCTGCGTGCCACGGCGGAACGCGGGTACGCGCTGACCAACGAGGAGATGACGCTCGGCTCGTGCTCGGTCGCCGTCGCCATCCCGGCGGACGGCCACGAGCCGCCCGGCGCGCTGGGCATCGTGGTCCGCTCGGTGCGCACCGACCTGCACCGCCTCGTGCCGGACCTGCGTGCGGCGGCGGACGCGATCGCACGGCGGCTGGACGACCTCGCGCAACGCGGGGTGTGGACGTAGGACGCGCGGGGTCAGGGGACGGAGACCGAGCTGAGGTCGCGGGTGCCTGTCTCCTTCAACGCCAGCACGCACACCACGGTCAGCAGGCAGAACGCGGCGATGGTCGACGAGATGAGCGTCAACCCCTGCCCATCGGTCGCCCGCTGGATCTCGGCGAACAACAGCGGCGCGATCCCCGCGCCCAGCCCGGCGACCTGGTAGCCCAGGGACGCGCCCGTGTACCGGTTCTCCGTGCTGAACAGCTCGCTGTAGAGAGCCGCGAGCGGCCCGTACATCATCGGGTGGATCACGCCCTGGCCCAGCACCAGCGCCACGGTCAGCAGCACCGTGTCACCGCTGTCCACCAACGGGAACAGCACGAACGCGTACACCGCCATCGCGATCGCGCCCGCCACCACGACCGGCCGCCGGCCGAACCGGTCCGACGCCGCCGCGAACCCGAGGATGCCCACGACGGCGCAGGCGGAGGACAGCGTGAGCGCGTTGAGCACGGTCTGCCGCGCGTGACCGGCCGCCACGCCGTGTGCCAGGACGAACGTCGTCAACGTCGACTGCGCCACGAACGCGGCCAGCCCCACACCGATGCCCAGCAGCAGCACGCGCGGGTGGTTGCGCAGCACCTCGACCACGGGCGCCCGCCGCTTGACGCCCGCGTCCAGCACCGCCTGGAACGCCGGTGTCTCGTCGACCCGGTGCCGCACGAACAACCCGACGCCGAGCAGCACGATGCTGAGCAGGAACGGGATCCGCCAGCCCCAGTCCAGGAACGCCCGTTCGCCCACCAGCGCGGCGGTCGCCGTCAGCGCCAACGTCGACAGCACCATCCCGCACGGCGCGCCGGCGTTGGTGAACCCGGCCCACAGCCCGCGCCTGCGGGTGGCGTGCTCGGCGGACATCAGCACCGCGCCGCCCCACTCGCCGCCGACCGCGATGCCCTGCACCACGCGCAGCGCGACCAGGCCGACCGGCGCGAGCCAACCCACCTGGGCGTAGGTGGGCAGCAGTCCGATGAGGAAGCTGGCCACGCCCATCAACGTCATGGTCAGCACGAGCATCCGCTTGCGGCCCAACAGGTCGCCGAAGTGTCCGAACAGGACCCCGCCGAGCGGGCGGGCCAGGTAGCCGGTGGCGAACGTGCCGAAGCTCGCGATGGTGGCCACGAGCGGGTCGAGGGAGGAGAAGAAGACCTTGTTGAACACCACGGCTGACGCGGTGGCGTAGAGCAGGAAGTCGTAGTACTCGATCACGCTGCCGACGAAGCTCGACGCGACGGCGCGGCGGAGTTGGACGTTGGGTGCGTTCGGCGTGGTCGACATGGTGGTGGCCCCCTCAGGGGTAGTGCCGGTACACGGCGCGCGCGACGCACGCCGGCTTGTCCGAGCCGTCGATCTCGACGGTGAAGTCCAGCACCAGCTGGACGCCGTCGCCCGCGACCTCGTCCGCCGAAGCGACGCGACCCGCGAGCCTGATCTTGTCCCCGACGCGCACCGGGCTGGGGAAGCGCACCTTGTCCAGCCCGTAGTTGACGCTCATCCGGACGCCGTCGACCGCCAGCAGCTCCCCGAACATGGGGATGATCAGCGACAACGTGAGGTAGCCGTGCGCGATGGTCGTGCCGAACGGTCCCGCGGCCGCCCGCTCGGGGTCGACGTGGATCCACTGGTGGTCGTCGGCGGCGTCGGCGAAGGCGTCCACCCGGTCCTGGGTGATCTCGCGCCACCCGGTGTGCCCGAGGTCGTGCCCGGCCAGCGCGAGGAGTTCCGACGCTCCGGTGACGGTGGTGGTCATGTGCGCTCCGAGTCCGTGGTGTCGAGGCCGAGCAGCCTGGCCGCGTTGTGCTTGAGGATCTTGGGGCGGACGGCGGGCTTGAGGTCGAGCGCCTCGAAGTCCGCCAGCCAGCGGTCCGGCGTGATCACCGGGTAGTCCGAGCCGAAGAGCACCTTGTCCTGCAGGAGTGAGTTCGCGTAGCGGACGAGCTGCGGCGGGAAGTACTTGGGCGACCACCCGGACAGGTCGATGTGCACGTGCGGCTTGTGCGTGGCCACCGCCAACGCCTCGTCCTGCCACGGGAACGACGGGTGCGCCAGGATGATCCGCAGCTCCGGGAAGTCCACGGCCACGTCGTCCACCAGCACGGGGTTCGAGTGCTTCAGGCGGATGCCGCCGCCACCGGGCAGGCCCGCGCCGATCCCGGTCTGCCCGGTGTGGAACAGGGCGGGCACGCCGAGTTCCTCCATGACCTCGTACAACGGGTACGCCATGGGGTCGTTCGGCGCGAAGCCCTGGAGGCTGGGGTGGAACTTGAAACCGCGCACGCCGTGCCGCTCGACCAGCGCGCGCACCTCCCGCGCGCCCGCACGGCCCTTCCACGGGTCGACGCTCCCGAACGGGATCAGCACGTCGGAGTGCTCGGCGCAGTTCTCGGCGACCTCCTCGTTCGAGATCCGCGGGTGGCCGGTGGCGTGCTCGGCGTCGACGGTGAAGACGACCGCCGCCATCCGCCGTTCCCGGTAGTACGCCGCGGTCTCGTCGACGGTCGGTTGGCGGTGGCCGTGCGCGCCGAAGTACGTCGCCGAGGCGGCCAGCAGTTCCGGGCTCAACGAGGGGTGGCCGTCCCTCGACACCTCGGCGTGCGTGTGCACGTCGATGGCCACGAGCTCGTCCAGGGCGAGGACCACGTCAGGCCTCCGGCGGTGTCGGCGCCGGGATGCCGAAGGTCTCCGGTTCCGCGCCGACGCCGCTCGCCCACGACTCGGCGATGGCGTCCGCGGTCCACCCGCCGTCGGCGAGCGCCACCGCCTTCTCGCGGGGGTGCGCCCAGAGGGCGAGCCGGTCGCCGCCGATGCCGATGGCCTGGCCCGTGATCCGCCGTGCCGCGTCGGAGGCCAGGAAGACGATCAACGACGCGACGTCCTCCACCGTGCCGAGGCCCTCGTCGCGGCGCAACCAGTCCGGGAACGGCGCGCCGGTGCGCTCGGCCTCCTCGATGACGGGCGCGAACGCCGGGATGGTCCGGGTCATCTCGGTCGCGGCGACCGGCACCACGGCGTTGACCGCGATGTCCGCGCGGGCCAGCTCGAGCGCCCACGTGCGGGCCATCGCGACGATGCCCGCCTTCGCCGCCGCGTAGTTGGTCTGCCCGAAGTTGCCGCGCTGACCGGCGGGCGAGGAGATCAGCACCAGGCTGCCGCCCCGACCCTGCTCCCGAAGATGGATCGCGGCCGCGCGGGCGCAGGTGAACGTGCCGCGCAGGTGCACGTCGACCACCGCGTCGAAGTCGTCGTCGGACATCTTCCACAGCACGCGGTCGCGCAGGATGCCGGCGTTGGCGACCAGGACGTCGAGCCCGCCGAACTCCTCGACGGCGGTCGCGACCAGCCGGTCCGCGGTCGAGGTCGGACCGACCGGCGCGACCACGGCGACCGCGCGTCCGCCGTCGGCCGCGATCGTCTTCACCACCGCGTCCGCGGCCTCCGCGTCCACGTCGTTGACCACGACCGCCGCGCCCGCCCGCGCCAAGGCTTCCGCGTACGCCCGGCCCAGACCACGGCCACTGCCGGTGACCACCGCGACCTTTCCCAGCAACTCCATGCCGGCGAACATACGGCACTTTTGTGACGGCGGTCCAGAGTCTGCCCAACATTGGGGGTGTGGAGGTGGGGTGGGATCGGTGTGGCGGCGCGGCGGCGCGGGGTGAGTTCGGCTCGATTTGACATGGGGCCCCTACGGGCACTCCAGGCAGGCCAAAGCCGGCAGGCCCGGCGGGGAAAAGCGTCCCGCCAGGCCTGCCGGCTTCGACCAGCCTAAAGCACCCGAACCCATGTCAAATCGGGCCTAGGTGGGGATGTGGCGGGTCCGTTGTGGGTAGTTGGTGAGGGCCTCGGAGGTGGAGGCCCGTTGTGGTAGTTGGGTGAGGGCCTCAGAGGTGTGGAGGTCGGTGAACCGGGTGCGGGCTCCCGGCGCGGTGGGCGGGAGCCCGCACGGGGCTCAGGGCGGCTCAGGGCGTCACAGGGTCCGCTCCAGGTGGTCCGACATCAGCCGGACGAAGCGGGACGGGTCGGGCAGGTCGCCGCCCTCGGCGAGCAGCGCCATGCCGTGGAGCAGCTCGGCCGACTCGGCGAGCGACGGGTCCTCGCCGCCGCGGTCGGCGAAGGCCTTGTGCAGGCCGGAGACCAGGGCGTGGTCGGGGTTGAGCTCCAGGATCCGCTTGACCGGCGGCAGCTCCTGGCCCATCGCCCGGTACATCTTCTCCAGGGTCGGGGTCAGGTCGTGCGCGTCGCCGACGACGCACGCGGCCGACGTGGTCAGGCGCGAGGACAGCCGCACCTCCTTGACCTGGTCGGTCAGGGTGGAGGTCATCCAGGTCAGGAAGTCGGCGAAGTCCTTCTGCCGCTCCTCCGCCCGCGCCTTCTCCTCCTCGGTCTCCAGGTCGACCTGCCCCTTGGCGATCGACTGGAACGTCTTCTCCTTGTACCCCGGCACGGCGTCGACCCACATCTCGTCGATCGGGTCGGTGAGGATCAGCACCTCGAAGCCCTTGGCCCGCAGCGCTTCCAGGTGCGGCGAGTTCTCCACCGTGGCCCGCGAGTCGCCGGTCATGTAGTAGATGTGCCGCTGGTCGTCCTTCATCCGCTCGACGTAGGCCGCGAGCGTGGTCGGCTTCTCCGCGTCGGCCGTCGAGGCGAACGAGGCGATGTCGAGGATGGCGTCGCGGTTGTCGGGGTCGGCGAGCAGGCCCTCCTTGACCGCGCCGCCGAACTCGCGCCAGAACGTCTCGTAGGACTCGGGCTTGTCGGCCATCATGGCCTTGACGGTCGAGAGCACCTTCTTCACCAGCCGCCGGCGCACCTGCTGGATCTGGCGGTCGTGCTGGAGCAGCTCGCGCGACACGTTGAGCGACAGGTCCTGGGCGTCCACCACGCCCTTGACGAACCGGAGGTACTCCGGCATCAGCTCTTCGCAGTCGTCCATGATGAAGACGCGCTTGACGTAGAGCTGCACGCCCCGCTTGCGCTCGCGCATGAACAGGTCCAGCGGCGCCTGGGACGGGATGAACAGCAGGGCCCGGTACTCGAACACGCCCTCGCCGTGCATCCGGATCGTCTCGAGCGGCTTGTTCCAGTCGTGGCTGACGTGCCGGTAGAACTCGGCGTACTCCTCCTCGGTGACCTCGGAGGCGGGCCGCGCCCACAGCGCCTTGCGCGAGTTGATCGTGGTCGGCTCGGCGCCGTCCTCCGCGGCCAGCCGGATCGGCCAGGTGATGAAGTCGGCGTACTTCTTGACGATCTCGGTGATCTTCGCGGTCGACGTGTAGTCGGCGAGGTGGTCCTCGGGGTCGGCCGGCTTGAGGTGGAGGGTCACGGAGGTGCCCTGCGGCGCGTCGTCGACGTCCTCGATCGTGTAGGTGCCCTCGCCGGTGGACTCCCACCGGACGCCCTCCGCGCGCGGGTGCCTGGTCACCAGCGTGACCTTGTCGGCGACCATGAACGAGGAGTAGAAGCCGATGCCGAACTGGCCGATGAGGTCCTGCGAGGCGGCGGAGTCCTTCGACTCCTTCAGCTTCTGCAGGAACTCGGCGGTGCCGGACTTGGCGATCGTGCCGATGAGCCCGATCACGTCCTCGCGGGTCATGCCGATGCCGTTGTCCCGGATCGTGAGCGTGCGCGCCTCCCGGTCCACCTCGATGGCGACGTGGAGGTCCGACGTGTCCGCGACCAGGTCCTTGTCCCGGAACGTCTCCAGCCTGAGCTTGTCCAGCGCGTCCGAGGCGTTGGACACCAGCTCGCGCAGGAACGTGTCCTTGTTCGAGTAGACCGAGTGGATCATCAGCCGCAGGAGCTGACGCGCCTCCGACTGGAACTCGAGCGTTTCCACGTTCGTCCTTTCTGTTCGACCTTCGTCGAATCGTCATCGTATCCAGTCGTCCGGCGGACCGGGACACCACCGAAAACCGGTCGATCAGCGGGGTCGGCGATCTCTATGGTTCACCCGGAATCCAGTGGTGGGAGGGGTCATGCGCACGCCGTACCCGCGCACGCCGCACCTGCCGTGGTCGCCCGGCGCGTCGGCGGACGACGTGCGGGTCGCCGACCTGGACGCGCTGAGGGGCCGTGAGGTGGTGGTCACCGAGAAGCTCGACGGCGAGAACACCACCCTGTACGCCGACGGGGTGCACGCGCGGTCGCTCGACTCGGCGCACCACCCGTCCCGGTCGTGGGTCAAGGGGCTCCAGGGGCGGATCGGGTCGCGGTTGCCCGCAGGGTGGCGGATCTGCGGCGAGAACGTCTACGCACGTCACTCGATCGGGTACGACGACCTGGAGAGCTGGTTCTACGGGTTCTCCGTGTGGGACGGCGACCGCTGCCTGGACTGGGACCGGACCGCGCGGTTCCTGCGCGACCTCGGCGTGCCCGTGCCGCCGGTGCTGTGGCGCGGGGTGTTCGACGAGCGGGCGTTGCGCCGGCTGCGCGTCGACGCGGCGCGGCAGGAGGGGTTCGTCGTGCGGACCGCCGAGGGGTTCGGGCGGGCCGAGTTCGGGCGGCGGGTGGCGAAGTGGGTGCGCCCGCACCACGTGCGGACCGGCACGCACTGGATGGCGGCGCCGGTGGTGGCGAACGGGCTCGGGCCCGGCTCCGTGCTGTGGGACGTGCGGTCGGGCGCGCCGTTCGAGCTGTCCGCGCTGCTCGACGCGGTCGGGCTCGACGGTGACGAGGGCGACGTGGAGCCGGCCGCGGCGGTGGCGGCGGGGTTGAGCGGGGAGGCCCGGCTGGCGGGGGTGCTGGCGGTGGCGGCGCGCCGGCTCCGGCGCGGGCGGGTGATGTCGTTGCTGGCGGGTCCGGTCGGGGTCGGGGTGGCGCGGCGCGTCGGCGATCTCGTGGGGTTGCACCGGCTGCTGCACGAGCCGTTCCCGGACGAAGCGCGGCGGGCCGGGCTGCTGCGCTTCTCGACCGCGGTGGACCTCGACGTGCTGCACGCCGTGTCGGCCGCCGTCGCGCCCGGCGCGGACGCGCGTGACCAGGTGGCCTGGTCCGCCTTGCACGCGGAGGACGTCGGGTCGTTCGACCGGTTGCGGTCGGGGCTGCGCGAGCGCTCGGGGCCGGCCGCCGACCGGTGCTGGGCCGAGGCGCGGGACGCGGGCATCCGGGCCGGGCGGGTGCCGGACGTGGAGGAGGCCGTCGCCGCGACGTGGCGGTGGCGTGCCGGCGGGTTCGGGTCGGTGGTGCACCTGGTGGGGTTGTCGGGCAGCGGCAAGTCGACGTTCGCCGCGGGGCTGCCGGCCGACGTCCGGGTGTCGTTGGACGACCTGCGCGAGGAGGCGGGTGACCGGGCCGACCAGCGGGTCAACGCCCGGGTGCTGCGGGCGGGGCTCGACCGGCTCGACGCCGCGCTGCGCGCGCGCCGGACCGTGGTGTGGGACGCGACGTCGCTGGTCGAGCCGCAACGGGCGTTGGTGCACGCGGTCGCGCGGCGGCACGATGCGATGGTGACGCACGCGGTGGTGCTGGTCGACGAACGGGAGGTCGCCCGGCGCAACGGGTCGCGGGCGCACGCCGTGCCGGCCGCGGTGCTGGACGCCCAGGCCCGGCGGTTCAGCCCGCCCTACCCGTGGCAGGCCCACCGCACGTGGTACGTCGGCGCGGGCGGCGCCGTGGAGTCCGCGGACGATTCCGGGGAGCCGTGATGCGCACGAGCGAGCAGGTCTACCACCAGGTCCGCTGGGATCCGCGCTTCGACCCGGCGCGGTTCGTGCTGGGCGTGCAGCAGCGCGGGGTGGGGCCCAAGCGGATCGCGCTGCCCGCGTTCACGCCGGGCGGTGAGGTGCCGTGGCACCGGGTGCTGTTCGTGGAGGCGGACGGCGAGGTGGTGTGGGACCGGGCCACCGGGCTGGACCGGGTCGGCGAGTCGGCGGCGGGCCGGGTGCGGGCACCGCGCCTCCTGCGTGCGCCGGTCTTCACGGCGAGCACCCCGCACGCCTGGGACCCGTTGCACGGCTGGGTCCCCGCCGGCGAGGTCACGTCGGTCGTTCGCGACCCGTCTCCCGGGGGTCGCGCTTTTCGAGGTCGGGCGCTCAGTGGCGAGGCCGGCTCCGGCCGGGCTTCAGAGGCGGCGCGATTCCTCACGTGGAACGTGCTGTGGGACCGCTACGACAGCGATCGCATCGACACGGCCCGCCGCCGTCCGCTGCTGTTCGGCGAGCTGGCGGCGGCCGACGCGGACGTGATCGCGTTGCAGGAGGTCGAGCCCGACCTGCTCGCCGCGCTCATCGCCCAGCCGTGGGTGCGTGCGGGCTACACGCTCGACGTCGACCCGACCGGGCCCGACGTCGACCGCACCGGGCTGGTGGTGTTGAGCAGGCTGCCGGTGCTGGAGGCCGCCCGGTTCCCGCTCGGCTCGCACAAGGCCGTCGCCGCGATCGTGGTGGAGACCGCCGGCGGGCCGCTCGTCGTCGCGGCCACCCACCTGACCAGCGATCACACCGCGAACGGGCAGGCCTTGCGGAAGGCGCAGCTCGGGCGGGTCGCGGAGGCGTTCGCCGGGGTGGCGGGCGACGTGGTGCTGGTCGGCGACTTCAACGACGGCGGCCGGCGGCCGGCCGCCGCGCTCGGGATGCGCGACGCGTGGCTGGAGGCGCGTGACGACGAGCCGCCGACGTTCGACCCGGTGGTGAACCCGCTGGCGGCGGTGTCCTCGCTGTCCGGCCGCCGGTCGCGGCTGGACCGGGTGTTCGTGCGCGGCGGGTGGCGGTGCGTCGGCGCGGAGCTGGTCGGTGATCGGCCCGTCGACGGCCGGTTCGCCTCCGACCACTACGGGGTGCTGGCGCGGTTGGCGGCCGTCGTGCCGTCCGCCGGTGTGCTCGACTCGGCGCCGACGCCGCGGACCGCGGTGGTGTGGCTGCCGGGGCCGTGGGAGGAGGTCGAGCGGGTGCGGCGGGAGCACGACTACCGGGCCGACCGGTGGCCGCCGCACGTGACGCTGCTGTTCGGGTTCGTGCCGGAAGCCGACTTCGACGGGGCCGTGCCGCTGCTGGCCGAGGCGGTCGCCGGTGTGCCGCCGTTCCCGGTGGTGGTGGACGGCGTGCGGGAGTTCGGGCCGGGTGTGGTGTGGCTCGACCCGGCGGCGGCCGGTGCCACGCCGTGGAGGGCGCTGCACGACGCGGTGCGGCGGCCGTTCCCCGCCTGCCGGACCAGGGACGACTTCACCCCGCACCTCACCGTCGGCCGCTCGCGGCAGGCGGCGGAGCGGGTCGGCGCGCGGTCGGGCCGGGTGGACGAGGTGGTGGTGCTGTCGAGGCGGGGCGACGGGCCCATGCTGCCGCGCGCGGCGGTCGCGCTGGGCACCGGCGAGGTGCGGTGGTTCGAGGAGCCGGCCACCCCGCCGGGACCGTCGCTGGACGCGGTGGCCGACCGCGTCACCCGCGCCTTATCGGCTGCGCTCGGCACCCGGTCGGGCGCGCCGGACGTGGTGCACGTCGTCGGCTCGCGGCGGATGGGGTGTGGGTTGCCCGAGGCCGACCTCGACCTGGTCGTCGAGGTGGCGGATTCGACGACCGTGGCCGAACGGGTCGCCGCCGCGCTGCCCGGGGTGGTTGTCCGGCCGGTGGTCGGTGCGCGGTCGCCCGGGTTCCGCTTCGTCGTGGACGGGCTCGGGGTGGACCTCGCGGTGGCGGCGGGCGACGGGGTGGCGTTGAGCGCGGTCGGTGACGCGGAGGCGGTGCGGGCGGCGGTCGGTGGGCGGGGTGAGGACTTCGCGCGGTTGGCCCGGGCGGTCAAGGGGTGGGCGCGGGCGCGTGGTCTGGACTCGGCGCCGTTCGGCGGTGTGCCCGGGCTGGGGTGGTCGGTGCTCGCGGCGCGGACCGTGCGCGAGTGGGACGGGCCGGACCTGCTCGCCGGGTTCTTCGCGACCTGGGCGGCGTGGGACTGGCGTGACCCGATCGGTTTGGCGACCGCCCCGGAGCGCACCGGCGCGCCGGTGACGATCATGACGCCGACCGCGCCCGTGCGCTCGTGCACCGAGCAGGTCGGCCCGGGGTTCCGCGACCTGCTGACGGCCGAGCTGTACCGGGCGTGGGAGCTCGTGGAAGCGGGAGCTCCCGGGCTGTCCGCACCGCCCGACGCGCACCGCGTGCACGCCGCCTGGGCGCTGGTCACCGTGCCGCACGACCTGGTCGGCCCGGTCCGCGGCCGGATGCGGGCGTTGCTCACGGCGTTGGAGGTGGCGGGGACGCCGGACGCGCACGCGTGGCCGCGGCCGGTCGAACGCACGCCGGACGCGGTCCGGTACGCGATCGGGTTGGGCCGGCGCCCGGTGTCTCCCGCGGCCCTCGCCGATGTGGTTGCCTCGTGGCGGAGCGGGCTGCGCGGTGTCGACGTCGTCCGGGTGGGCAACGGCGACGTGCCGACCCTGCGCTGAGCAGGCGATCGGTCGAGGAGGAGGGGGTTCTCGTGGAGTTCCAGGACGTGGTCCGGCGCAGGCGGATGGTGCGGGAGTTCACCGACGAACCGGTGTCGGACGAGAGCGTGCGGCGGATCATGCGCAACGCGTTGCGCGGCCCGTCGGCCGGGTACTCGCAGGGTCAGGCGTTCCTCGTGCTGCGCGGCGAGGAGACGGCGGCGTTCCACGAGTCGGTCCGGCAGCTGTGGACCGCGGACACCGCCAAGACCGCGCCGGTGATCGTGGTCGCGTTCGCGGTGAAGGACGCCTACCTGGACCGGTACGCCGAGCCGGACAAGGGGTGGACCGACCGGAGCGAGGACCACTGGCCGGTGCCGTTCTGGCACATCGACACCGGGATGGCCGTGCTGCTGATCCTGCAGACCGCGGTCGACGAAGGGCTCGGCGCGGTGTACTTCGGCATCGCCGAGGAGGACTTCGACCGGCTGCGCGCGGAGTTCGGCGTGCCCGCGAGCCACGTGCCGATCGGCGCGATCGCGATCGGGCACGGCGCGGAGCAGGGCGTCTCGGAGGGCGCGTCACCGTGGACCCGGAGGCGGCGGCCGTTCGAGGAGGCCGTGCGCTTCGGGCGCTGGTAGCCGGCCGCGCTGCCCGTGCGGCGTGCCGCACGGGCAGCGCGCGGGTCAGTCGGACTTCGTGCCGTACACCCGGTCGACCTTGATCGTCACGAGCACCCGCCGGTCGGACACCATGGCCGCCCGGTACTCGTCCCAGTCGGGGTGCTCGCCCGCGGCGCGGCGGTAGTAGTCCACCAGCCCCTCGACCTCCGGGCCGTGCGGGTCCGTGCTCGGCCCGGCGATCGTGGCCGTGCCCTCGACGGTGGCCCACTTCCACCCGTCCTGGCTGGTCACCTCCAGCGCGACCCGGGGGTCGCGGCGCAGGTTCGCGACCTTGGCCGTCCCTTCCGTGGTCGACACCCGGATGACGCCCGCCTCCTGGTCGTAGGAGGGCATGATCGGGGAGAGCTGGGGACGGCCGTCGGCCTTGATCGTCGCGAGCACGCCGATCTTGCTCTGGGCGAGCAGCGCGTGCGGGTCGAATCCTGTCTCGGTCATGCAGGCACCAACCTCCGGCCGACCGCCGCGTATTCCACGTTCCGCCGCACTTTCAGGTGAACTCCGTGCCCCCACCAGGATTCGAACCTGGACTGGTCGCGTTCTGAGCGCGATGCCTCTTCCGTTGGGCTACAGGGGCTTGGTGCGGTTCCGGGGATTCGAACCCCGACTGGACTGGCCCTCAACCAGACGCCTCTACCACTTGGGCTAGAACCGCGAGCGGACGCGCTCCGCGAAACGACGAAGCCGCCCGGATCGGTCTCCCGATGGGCGGCTCCCGCAGTCCTGACGCGGTCACGTCACGGCGGGGAGTCCGCAAGACCCAGCAGGAGCAGGAGCTCGTGCTGCCGCATGTCCGCCATGACTCCCGCCCTTCCGCTGTGGTGTGCGATCAGCTTGCCCCGAACCACCGGGCAGCGCAACGCTTTTATCGCACGGCCCGCACTATCCACTCAGGACAACGATCGCCCCGGCCTCCTCGGCAAGGTCGAGAGCGAGACCGCCGACGCCGCCAGGAGCAGCAGCATCGCCGTCGGGGCGAGGGCCGCCCACGGCGCGCGCTCCAGGTACGGCAGCGACTCGGCCAGCATCAGCCCCCACTCCGGCGTCGGCGGCGGCGCACCCAGGCCGAGGAAACCCAACGACGCCAGGGCCAACGCGATACCGGGCAGCCGCAGCACGGCGTGCCGCGCGACCGGACCCGCCACCGCGGGCAGCACGTGCCGGGTCAGGACCCAGGACGGCGCCGCGCCCAGCGCACGCACCGCGGCGACGTGCGTGGCCGCGCGGTTCTCCCGCACCAGCGCCGCCGCGTGGGCGGCCAGCGGCGGCCACGACACCAGGCCGACCGCGATGGACGCGCCGACCGCGCCCGGACCGACGGTCGCCGCGACCAGGATGCCCGCGATCACGGGCGGCACGGCGTTGGCGGTCTCGGCGGCGCCCTCGGCCAGGCCGGGCAGGAAGCCGAAGACCAGCGCCACCGCGAACGAGCACGCGCACACCAGCACCGTGACGCCGAGCGTGGCCGCCGCACCGTGCCCCACCCTGGCCAGCACGTCACGGCCCAGCGCGTCCGTGCCGAACGGGTGCGCCCACCCCGGCGGCGCGAGCCGGGCCGCCGCGTCCACCCGCAGCGGCTCACCCAGCAGTCCCCAGCAGACGACGACCACCGGCACCACCGCGCCCACCACGACGACCACGCGGTGCGGCAGGCCGACCGGGGCCGTCACGGGCGGTGGAGCAGGCAGGACCGCGTCGCGCAGCGCCTGCCCGAGCATCCGCCGCCGGACACCGGCCACGAGCGCGCCGCCCACCAACCCGAGCAGCACGAGCGCGAGCACGGACCCCTGCAGCAGCGGCAGGTCCTGCGCCTCCGCGGCGCCCAGCGCGGTCCGGCCGAGGCCAGGCACGGCGAACACCACCTCCACCGCGACCGCTCCCCCGGTCAGCCCCACGGCGACCAGACCGAACTGCGGCAGCACGGCGGGCAGCGCACGACGTGCCGCGGCCCGCCCGATCACCCCCGGCGAACACCCCCACGACCGCCACAGCACGACCCAGCGCTCCTCGAACACGGCGGGCAGCGCGTCGTCCACCAGCCGGCCGAGGATGCCGCCCGCCGGCAGGCCCAGCGCCAACGCGGGCAGCACCAGGTGCTGCGGCCCCCGCCAGCCGTAGGGCGGGAACCAGCCGAGCCACACCGACAGGACCACCAGGAGCACCGTGGCCAGCAGGAACTCGGGCAACGCGGCCGGCACCGCGGCGGTGGCGCCGGTGCGCGCCCGTGCCGTCCCCCTGGCGCCGCGCACGACCGTCGACGCCGACAGCGCGGCGGCCAGCGCCAACGCCACCACCAGCGCCGCGCCCATCAGCGCCAGCGAGACGCCCAGCGCGGACAGCACGGAGGGCAGCACCTCGCCGCCACCGACCCACGACCGGCCGAGGTCGCCCCGCAGCGCGCCCGCGAGCCAGTCGCCGAACAACGCCACCGGCCCGGCGTCCAGCCCCAGTTCGCGGCGCACCGCGTCCAGCGCCTCCGCCGTCGGCTCCTGCTCGGCGGAACGGGCGCGCAGCACCGACAGCGCCGGGTCGCGCCCGGACAGCCACGGCAGCAGGCCGATCACCGCGACGACCGCGGCGAGCCCGCCAGCGCGGGAGACCAGCGCGGTCACCGCAGGCGGGTCGCCGACGTGATCAGCGTGCGCTCGCGCGGGTCCTTGGCCGAGTCGACCACCGACGTCGCGTCGCCCTGGATCACGCGCTCGTGCAGCATCGGGATCGCCGCGTCGGTCCGCAGCACCGCCGCCTCGGCCGCCAGGATCGCGGCCCGCCGCTGCTCGCCCGCCTCGGTGGCGGCGGCGGTCCGCACGGCCGCGTCCACGTCACCGTCGCACAACCGGGCGATGTTGAAGGAGCCCGCGCAGGTGAAGTCCGACTGGAGGTACGCGACGGGGTCGCCCGAGTCCAGCACGGTCGCCCGGGACAGGATGAACGCGTCGAACTTCCCGGCCAGCGCGTCCTCCTCGATGTGCGCGTACTCGCGCACGACCTGGGTGACGGTGAACCCCGCGTCCTGCAACTGCTGTTGCAGCACCGAGGCGACCTCGGGCAGCTCGGCGCGGTCGGAGAACGTGGCCAGGGTGATCGGGACGCCCTTCGGGTCGGAGGCCTTGGCGCGCTCGGCGAGCGGGGCGCGTCCGGCCGCGGCCCACGGCAGCGCGGGTCCGAGCAGCCCTCCGGCCACGTCGGCGCGGCTCTCGTAGACGCTCCGGACGATCTCAGCGGCGTCGATCGCCTCGCGTGCGGCGGCGCGCAGGCCCTGGTCCTGGAACGGTCCCGCCTTGGTGTTCAGGTACAGGGTGTTGGTGCGCGGCATCGGCACCTCGGTGATCGTCGCCTGGTCGAGCAACGCCGCCTGCGAGACCGGCACGGCTTCCGCGACGTGCGCCTCACCGCTGCGGATCGCGGCGGCACGGGCGGTGCCGTCGGGGACGAACGACACGTCGATGCCCTCGGCGGCGGCCTTCGGGCCCCAGTAGCCGTCGTAGCGGTCGAGGGTGGCGGTCGTCGTGCCGTTCACCGCGACCAGGCGGAACGGTCCGGTGCCCGTGCCGACCGGGTCGACCTTGCCGTCCGCGCGGTAAGCGCTCTCCGCGAGGATCGCCAGCTGCGGTGACGAGAGCCGTTGCGGCACCAGCGGGTCGGGTGTGCCGGTCGTGACGACGACGGTGTCCCCCGCCGCCTCGGCGGTCAGCTCGACGCCGTCGAGGATGCGCGGCTTGGGCGAGGCGGCGGTGGCGCGGGTGAGGGTGTTGGCGACGGCCGCGGCGGTCAACGCGGTGCCGTCGTGGAAGGTCACGCCCTGGCGGACGGTGAACTCCCAGGCCTGCTCCGAGATCCGCCGCCACCCGGTGGCCAGGCCGGGCCGCGCGTCGCCGTCCGCGTCGAGGGTGACCAGCGTTTCCGCGGTCGACCAGCGCGAGAGCTTGAACGCGTCGTCGCTGAACGGGGTCAGGCCCGAACGCGGCGGTTGCAGCATCGCGAGCTTGATCCGCCCGTCGGACGGTTCCGCGGCAGGGGCGAAGCAGCCGGTCAGCAGCAGGGCGCACGCCACGAGAGCGGCGGCGGAGGAGCGGTGGCGCACGGATCGTCCCAGCGTTCGGTGACAGGGCGCCGTGAACCTAACAAGATGATTATCGTTCCCAATAGCGGATGTGGGCACCGCCACGTGAGGCGGGCGTCGCGGCCTGCCTCACGTGGTCGGGCGCGCGTGACCAGGCCGAAGGCGATAAGCAGCGTGACCAGCTACGGCGTCGTTCGGCGGACGACTACCATCCCCCGCATGCCGGAACCCCGGGCGCTCGCGGACCTGTCGTTCGCCGCCTACCTGGAAGACCACGACGGCGGGCGACTGGAGTCGGGTGGTGACTACAACGTCGTCCACATCGCCGACCGGGAGTTCCCCGAACCCGCCGCCGGCAACGCGCGGTTCAGCGAGTCGGCGCTGTCCGCGGTCCGGTTCACCGAGGGCACGCTGCGGCGGTCGCGGTTCAACGACGTGTGGCTGCACGGCGTCCAGGTCATCGGCACCGACCTGGCCGAAACCGGGTGGCTCGACGCGGAGGTGGTGAACAGCGCGTTCGCCGGGGTGGCGATGTTCGAGGCCGGCCTGAGCCGCGTCACGTTCTTCGGCTGCAAGCTGGTCTCGGTCAACCTGCGCGGCGCCGCGCTGCGCGAGGTCGCGTTCGTCAACTGCGTCCTGCGCGACGTGGACTTCACCGAGGCCGAGCTGACCGACGTCACGTTCCCCGGCTCGACGCTCGAAGACCTCCGGTTCGAGGGCGTGAAGCTGAAGAAGGTCGACCTGCGCGAGGCCGCCGAGCTGGGCATCCGCGACGGGTTCGCCTCGTTGCGCGGCGCGACGATCACCTCCACCCAGGCGATCGACCTCGCGCCGGCGTTCGCCCACACGCTCGGCATCGTCATCAAGGACAGCTGAGCTCCCACGGGCTCACGGCACGGGCAGGGTGATCCGGAACGTCGCGCCCGAGCCGGGTTCGGCGGCGGCCGTGACCGTGCCGCCGTGCGCCTCGACCAGGTGCCGGGTGATGGCCAGGCCCAGGCCGCTGCCGCCGGTGCTGCGGCTGCGCGACTTGTCCGCCCGCCAGAACCGCTCGAACACGTGCGGCAGGTCGTCCGGCGCGATGCCGACGCCGGTGTCGGCCACCTCGATCACGACGCCGCCGTCGAGCCGGGCCGTGACGGTCACCGCGCCACCGGCCGGCGTGTAGCGGATCGCGTTGGTGACCAGGTTCTCCACCGCCTGCCGCAGCCGCACCGGGTCGGCGACCAGGAACAGCTCCCCCTCGGTCCGCGCGGTGACGGCGACGTCGCCGTTGGCGTGCGCGGCCACCACCTGCTCGATCACGTCGGCCGCGTCGATCGGCTCCGGGTGCAGGCGCAACGTGCCCGCGTCGGCCTGCGCCAGGTCGTGCAGGTCGTCCACGAGCCGTTGCAGCACCAGGGATTCCTCCGCCAGCAACGCCACCAGCCGCTGGTCGGTCGCCGCGACGCCGTCCTGGGCCGCCTCCAGCCACCCGGTGACGTTGCTCAACGGCGTCCGCAGCTCGTGCGCGACGTCGCCGACCATCGCCTGGCGCTGCCGCTCGGTGTCGGCGAGCTTGGCCGACATGGCGTTGAACGACCTGGCCAGCTCGCCGATCTCGCCCTTGGCCGCGGTCACGCGCACCTCCCGGTCGCCCGCGCCCATCCGCTGGGTCGCGGCCGTGAGCGCGCGGATCGGCCGGACCAGGTGGTTGGCCGTCAGCCAGGACGCGAGCCCGGCCAGGGCCAGGATGCCGAGCGCCGTCCACGCGATGCGCGTGACGCCCGCCGTGGACAGGTCGACGGTCGCCGGTCGCGCACCCGTCGGTTCGGTCAGGAACAGCAGGGCGGCGGGTGCGACGTACGGCGCGAGCTGCTGGCGCCGGGCGGAGGCCAGGCACGCCGCTTCCGCGGGCGTGCTCTCCGCGGTCGGGCGCGGCCAGTCGGAGCCGTCCCGCGCCAGCCACGGCGTCAAGGCCGCCTTCAGAGCCGAGGCTCCGGGACAGCCCTTGACCAGCTCGTACAGTTCGGCGCCCGCCTTGTGCTCCGTCTCCGTGGGCGTGTACAGCGCGTCCTCCACGGGGCACTCGTCGTACCGGGCCGGCGGCAGGGTGCGCGGCCCGCGCAGCACCGGGCGCCCGCTCGGCTGCACCACCACGGTCCGCCCGTCGCACGCGGCGACGGTCTCGGCCCGGGCCTGCAGGTCATGGCGTTCGGCCGGGCTGAGCTTGAACGGCCCGATCGCGCGGGGGTCGATCTCGTCCTCCACGCCCGGCTTGAGCACCGGGTTCACGTTCAGCGGGTCCACGACCACGGTCGGGTTCACCGGCAGCTGCGGCGAGCCGGCGTCACCGGAGTCCGCGATCGGCGCGCGGTCCCACGTGGTCAGCGCGATCCGCCGGCCGGTCTCGTCCGCGAGGGCGTCCACTGTGGACTGGACGTCGGCCCAGGACGGGTGGTCGGCCGCGTACCCGAGCAGCCGGTCGTAGATCGACGCGTCGGTGGCCAGCGCCTCGCCCTGCTCCTGGCGGATGCTGCCGGTGGTGGCCTGGGTGGCGAGCCAGGCGGTGACCGCGATGGACGAGCCCGCGATCAGCAGGGACACCGAGAAGATGCGGAAGAGCAGGCTCATACCAGCTTGTAGCCGATCCCGTAGACGGTCAGGAGCCGACGCGGCCGGCGCGGGTCGTGCTCGATCTTGCGGCGCAGCTTGACCACGTGCACGTCCACGGTCCGCTCGGTGGTGAAGCCGTCCTGGAGCAGCTGGCCGCGGGTGAACACCCGGTGCGGCTGGGCGGCCAGGGTCGACAGCAACCGGAACTCGGTCGGGGTCAGCACGACCGGCTCGCCGGCCAGCGTCACCTCGTGCCGGATCGGGTCGACCACGATGTCGCCGACCTTGAGCACGGCGGCGTTCGTGACGCGGGCGCGGCCGGCGCGGCGCAGGATCGTGCGGACCCGGGCGACGAGCTGGCGCGGCCGGAACGGCTTGGTCACGTAGTCGTCCGCGCCGAGGTCGAACCCCAGCAGCACCTCGTCCTCCGCCGACCGGGCGGTGAGCAGCACGATCGGCACGTCGGAGTCGGCGCGCAGCACGCGCACCACGTCCAGCCCGTCCACCGCCGGCATCATCACGTCGAGCACCAGCAGGTCCGGGTCGCGCCGGCGCGCCTCGTCGATCGCGGACCGCCCGTCGTGCACGACCACCACCGAGTGCCCGTCGTGCTCCAGGTAGCGGCGGACGAGCTCGGCCTGGTGGGGGTTGTCCTCGGCGACGAGGATGTGGGCGCACACGACCGCAGTATGCCGACCTTCACGGCCATCGAGCAGGACGACAACAGGTTCTTCACAGTTCGTCCCGATCTTGGGGAGCATGAACGTCCGCGTGGTCCTGTTCGCCTGTGGTGTCACCGCCCTGCTGTTGACGTTCGTCCAGTTCGTGGGCGAGCGCACCGCCGCCCGGTCCGCCGCGACGACCACTCAGCAGACCACGAGCGGTGTTGCGGTTCGGGCTGCTCCGAGTGTTCCGGCGGCGAGTACCACCACCGCCGAGCGGGTGTACGCGTCCAGCTCGGACCTGCCCGATGGCGGCCCGATCCCGGTCGAGGGCCACGGGACGTTCCACGCTGTGCCGGGGTCGTCGCCGGTCGTCGGTGCGGGGGTCGAGCGCACGTACGCGGTCGAGGTCGAGGACGGGGTCGTGTACGACGAGCAGGGGTTCGCCGCGTTCGTGCAGGAGACGCTGTCCGACCCCCGTGGCTGGACGGCGCGCGGTGACGTCGCGTTCCGGCGGGTGACCGGTCCCGCGGCCATCCGGATCCGGCTGACCTCGCAGAGCACCGCTCGCGCGGTGTGCGGGTACGAGATCCCGGTGGACGTGTCGTGCCGCAACGGCGGCTTGGTGCACCTGAGCGCGGCGCGGTGGGTGCGCGGGGCGGTCGCGTTCGACGGCGACCTGACCGGGTACCGGCGCTATGTGGTCAACCACGAGGTGGGGCACGCGTTGGGCGAAGGCCACCGGCCGTGCGCGGCGCACGGCGGGCTCGCGCCCGTGATGATGCAGCAGACGTTCAGCACGTCGAACGACGAGGTGGCCGCCATCATCGCGGGCGCGCCGCAGGGGGTGACGATTCCGACGGACGGCAAGGTCTGCCGCCCGAACGGCTGGCCGTTCCCCTGACGGCCGGTTGTCTTCGGTCGTACGCCGGGCGGGCGGTCCTCTTCCTGTGGCGCCGGTCTAGCGGCGGGTCGTTCCGGTGCCCTTGGGCGTGGCGCGCAGGCTGAAGTGCAGGTAAGGCGAGCCGTCCGGCAGCGTGTAGAACACCACCGGCACCCACGGCTCGTGCTCGTTGCGCCGTGCGGCGAACAACCCTTCCTCCACCGGCACGAGCACCGCGTTGGTCACCGCGTTGATGGCGGCGAGTTCGCCGATGCTCTCGCCGCGCAGGTGCAGCACGCCGTCCTGCTCGGTCACCTCGACGTCGTAGCCCTCGCGCACGTACGAACCGACGTACCGGGAGATGTCCACCTCGGGCGGCTCGGCGGGCGGCTCGAAGTCCGGCACCACGATGCCGGCGTGCTCGGCCAGCACCTCGGTGAACAACCGCTGGTAGACCTCGGCCGGCACGCCGCCGTTGGTGAGCAGCGCGATCGCCACGTTCGACTCGGGCACGACCCGCAGGAACGCCTTCTGCCCGACCGTCGCGCCGTCGTGCCCGATCACCGGACCGCCCGGCCAGTCGTAGACGATCCACCCGAGGCCCCAGCACATGCGCTGCGCCGGGCTGGCGGGCAGCTGCACGAACGGCCGGTGCATCGCGGCCACCTGCTCGGCGGGCAGGACCACCGTGCCGTCCGGCGCCCGGCCGCCGTCCAGGTGCAGCCGGGCGAAGCGGACGACGTCGGCGGCGGTGGCGTTGATCGTCCCGGCCGGGCCCGCGGACCTGGCCAGCCCCCACACGGGTGCGGGCACGGGCTCTTCGCCGGGTTCGCCGAGGTGGCCCAGGGCCGCGCGGAACCGCAGCACGTCCTCGGCCAGGGTCACCGTGCTGTGCGCGCCGATCGGGTCGAGCAGGCGTTCGCGCAGGACGTCGTCCCAGACCTGGCCGGTGAGCACCTCGATGATCCGGCCGAGCACGGTGAACCCGCTGTTGCAGTAGGACATCGTGGCGCCCGGCGGGTGGTTCTGGCCGAGATCCGCGCACGCCGCGACGTAGGCGGCCACGCAGTCGTCGCCGCGACCGGTGTCGTGGAAGAAGTCGCCGTCGATGCCGCTGGTGTGCGACAGCAGTTGGCGGGTCGTCACGGTCTTGGTCGCCACGGGGTCGGCCACGGCGAACTCCGGCAGCACGGTGACCACCGGCGCGTCCAGGTCGAGCGCGCCTTCGGCCACCAGCTGCATGATCAAGGTGGCGGTGTAGAGCTTGGTGATCGAGCCGATCTGGAACAGCGAGTCCGTGGTGGCCTCGACTCCGGTGCCGCGGTGCAGCACGCCGGTCGCGCACTCGTGGATCTCGCCGTCGACGAGGATCGCCAGTGAAGCGCCAGGCACCTTGTGCGCCTCGCACAGCTCCGCCAACCGTCGCCCCCAGTGGTTGATGTCCATCGCCCGCTCCCCCCGGATGGCGCGAAACTTTGCGAAAACCCTTCGTGTTGCCATACACCGTACCGATTTCCCCGTGCCGTGGGAGGGGTTTTACGGCTATGTCAGGGGGTTGTCGTCGGTCCAGGTGTAGTCCGGGGTCCGGTAGTCGCCACACCGGGTGAGGAGCTGGTCGAGATCGTGGTCCACCAGCAGCATGTCCCGGTAGGGCGGCTTGAGGAACCCCTCCTCCACCATGTGGTCGATCATCTTGATCAGGTGCGTGAAGTAGCCGTCGACGTCGAGCAGCGCGACCGGCTTGGTGTGGAGGCCGAGCTGGGCCCACGTCCACACCTCGAACAGCTCTTCCAACGTGCCCGCGCCGCCCGGCAGGGTCACGAAGGCGTCGGCCAGCTCGGCCATCAACGCCTTGCGCTCGTGCATGGAGTCGACCACGTGGAGTTCCGTGAGATTCTCGTGGGCCACTTCCCAGTCGACGAGGCTGCGCGGGATCACCCCGATGACCGAACCGCCGGCCGCCAGCGCGCCGTCGGCCAGGGCGCCCATCGTCCCGACCCGGCCGCCGCCGTAGACGACTTCGATGCCTCGTTCGGCCAAGGTGCGGCCGACCTCCCGTGCCACCTCGACGTGCCTCACCCGTCCGCTGGAGGAGCCGCAGAACACGCACATCCGCATGGGCACACCGTAGGTCAAGTTACGGGTGTGCTGCGTTGGGAGCGCGTGTGTTGAGTGTTCGGGTGGGTCGAGTTGAGCGTTTGGGTGCGGTGAGTTGGGTGTTCGGGTGCGGTGAGTTGGGCGGAGCGGTGGTGCTGTTCGGCTCGATTTGACATGGGGCCCTTACGGGCACCCCAGGCAGGCCAAAGCCGGGCAGGCCTGGCGGGAAAAGCGTCCGCCAAGCCTGCCCGGCTTCGACCAGCTTATGGCACCCGAACCCATGTCAAATCGGGCCTGGGTGCGGGTGCTGCGGTCCGTTGTGGGCGGGTGGGGTTTGGGGGTGGATCACTCGACTGGGCGGAGAATGCAACCTGGGACAACCCGAATCGCATGTCTTCCGTTAGCCGGATAAAACGGCCGGCCCGGCGGCGGGTACGGGTGGGTGGGGCGGTCGTTGAGCGGTTGTGCGGGCGGTTGTGCGGTTGTGCGGGCGGGCGGTTGGGGCGGGCGGTTCGGGCGGGCGGGGATTGTGGTGTGGTGGGGTTAGCGGCCGAGGCTGGCGCCGCCGTTGACGCCGATGACTTGACCGGTCAGGTGGCCTGCTTCCGGGGAGGTCAGGAAGGTCACCGCGGCGGCTACGTCGGTGGGTGTGCCGGTGCGGCCGTTGGCTGGGTTGCCGACCAGTTTCTTGCGCCGCTCCTCGGACAGCGTGCCGCCGAAGAACTCGGTCTCCTCGGTGACCCCGGGCGACACGACGTTGACCGTGATCCCTCGCCCGCCCAGCGCGAAAGCCAGGTCCGCGGTCCACGCCTCGATCGCCGCCTTCGCCGCGCCGTAGCTGCCCGAACCCCGCCGGGCGGCGATGGAGCCGATCGTGACCACCCTGGCGTCGTCGGCCAGGCGTGGTTCCAGGGCGGTGGTCACCAGGACGGCGCTGAGGACGTTCGACTCGAAGTTCGCCAACCACAGCTCGCGCACGTCCGCCAACCCCTCGGGCGCGGGACGGCGGCGGGCCATGTTGCCGCCCGCGTTGTTCACCAGGACGTCCACCCGGTCGGGCAGGTCGGCCAACGCCTCGCGCACCTGCTCGGGGTCGGCGGCGTCGAAGACGACCGCCCGTGCGCCGATCTCCGCGGCGGTGGCGGTCAGGACGTCCTGCCGCCTGCCGGTGATCACGACGTCCAACCCCCGCTTGACCAAGTCGGCCGCCACCGCCTTGCCGATACCCGTCCCGCCACCGGTCACGACCGCTGTTCTCGTCATGCCCTGGTTCCTATCAGCGGGATTCACCGGGGTCGATCCGCTTCTCGGCCCAATGATGGTTCACATTCATGACCGGTTTCACAGGTGTGATCAGTACACGGTCCGGTGAAGGGAAGTCACACGTTCGGTGCCCAATTTTCAGTCGAACGTGGAGTTGACCCACTGTGATCCAGGTTTCCGAATTATCTTCCGACGACGAAGACGGTTCAGCACCCTACCCGGAGGTGTCGTCGTGCAGGTCAACCGGTGGCTGGTCCTGGCACTCGTGGGCGGTCTCGTCGGCGCGGACCAGGTTCGCGCCGAGGAAACAGCAAAAGAGGCGACCGTGGAGGTGGTGGCGAAACGAGGGCTCATGTCGGCGCCCGCGGCGCCCACCGTCGGCCTCGGGTTCGTCAGCGGCGGCGAGCTGTTCGCGGCCGACGGCGCCACCAAAGTGGGCGACGGCAATTCGCACTGCGGCGTGCTGGCGGTTTCGGCGGCCGTGCCGCCGGAGGTCACCACCCACTGCACGTCCACCTTCCGGCTGCAGGACGGGCAGCTCCACCTCTCCAGCGTGCGGACGTACGAGACCATCGCGTCGGGCTTCAACGACACGACCATGTCGATCATCGGCGGCACGGGGGCGTTCGCCAACGCTCGCGGCGAGGGCAAGGTGGCGCGGACGGCCTCAGACCAGGGAGTCGCCTACAAGTTCGTCTTCACCGTGATCACGGACTAGTCGACCAGCAAGTCGCCCGACACCGGCACGAGCGGTGCCCGGCGGTTGTCCACCACCGCCGGCGTCGGTCGCGGGCCGCCGCGCCACTGCCCGCCCGCCAACGGGACCGCGGCCACGCCGGGAGCGGGGCCGGCGGTCCAGTCGAGCACGCCGGCGATCGTCGCCAACCGCGTCCGCGCCAGCACGTCGGCGACCGCCGCCGGTGAGTCCGCCTCGCTCACCGCGTGCACGGCCACCTCGAACAACGCGTGCGCGAGCCCGAGCGGTTGCAACCACGGTGATCCGGTGGCCTCCTCGTAGGCGCGCACCAAATCGCGCGGCGTCCGCCCGCCCCGCCCGACATGCTCGTGCTCCGGCGTCCACGACACGATCGTGGCGACCCGGTCCAGGCCGTACCGGGCCACGCCGAACGGATAGGTGAGCCACCGCGAGCACGTCACCAGCCGGGGCCGCCGCGCGCGCACCACGGCGGCCAGGTCGGCGGCGGTCGCGGCGCTGGTCACCACCTCCACGTCGCCGACGGCGGGCACGACACCGCTCGACTCGCGGTACGGCAGGTCGACCAGGTGGTGCCCGCGCGCGGCGGCGACCGGCGCGAACCACCTCCGCAGCGCCGCGCCCTGCGGGCCGTCGTTCCACACGCAGCCGACCGTCCGCGCCGGGCCGAGGCGCTCCCACAGGTCGGCGAACACGGCCGCGATGTCGTCCAGGCCCCAGCAGAAGTGGAACGCCGGGCCCGGCCGCCGACCGGCGTCGAACACCTGCCAGGGCAACGTCGTGGACACGCACGGCACGTCGTGCCCGGCGCAGGCGTCCACCACCGCGGGCAACGTCGTCGTGCCGCCCAACGTGACCACGACGCGAACACCCGACTCCGCCAGCGACCGGGTCGCCGCACGGGCCCCTTCGGGCGTCGAGCCGCTGTCGCGCAACACCACCTCGGCGGGCCACGGCAGGCCGGTGGCGACGTACTCCAGCGGCGCGCCGAGCGACGACAGGCGTCCGGTCGTGGCGAGGACGACGCCGATCTTGGGACGGGTCACGGCGGCAACCTAGCGACCGCGCCGGTTCCACCATCGGGTGATCCCCCACGTGATCAGGCCGGGTCGATGTCCCACAGTTGGTCGGGCGATGGGGCGACGGGGCGTTGCACGACCGGTGCGCCCGCGTTGCCCGTGACGGACAGCGCGAGCCCGGAGTGGGCGAACGCCAGCCGGTAGCCCGTGGTCGGGTTGCCGCGTACGCGCAGGGTCTGGTTGACGCCGCTCAGCCGTTGGAACTGGATCGCCTGGACACCGGGCTCCAGGCTCGACTCGGGCAGGTCGATCGCCTTGCCGCTGTGGCTCGCGACCAGTTCCCACCCCTGCGGGTTGGCTTCGAAGCGCCACCGCTGGTTCGGGGTGCCGGTGTGGGGCCAGCCGATGATCGGCGCCAGGTCCGCCGTCGACGCGTCCGCCACGGCCAGTTCCAGCCCGGTGGCACGGTTCCGCACGGTGTGGTGGGTGCCCATCACGAGCTGGTGCTCCGCGGCCGGCAGCGGCACGACGAGGTCGCCCGACCACGCCGGGTCGGCCACGTAACCGCGGCTCAGCAGGTCGTCGTAGAACCCGCCCGCGGGCGGGCAGTCCACTCCCCCGTTCGGGCAGATGTCGACGTCGTGCACGGCGTAGGTGCGGAACACGGCCCGCTTGAACGCCGCGTCCGCCGCGGTCAGGTTGGCGGGCTCGTCGCGGATCGTGTAGTCGCGGTAGTAGACGGCCTCGGGGTTCGACGGCACGTCCTGCAACGCGGTCCGCACGAGCCGCGCGGTGGCGACGTGGTCGCGGTGGAAGTAGAAGTCCTCCAGCGGTCGACCGGGCGTGTGCAGGCCGTGCAGGTCGGCGGTCGGGTCGGTGGTGCGGACGACGTCCGGCGCGAAGTCCGCGATCACCGCGCGCAGGTAGGCGATCAGCCGGGCACGTCCGGTGGTCTGGGCGGGCGCGTGGTCGAGCGGGCGGCCGGTCAGCGGCTGGTCGCGCGCGTAGAGCTGCCACAGCCGGTTCGGTGGCGCGGTGGCGTTGTCGGGCAACCGGTTCTCCAGGATCGAGACGCGCGTGCCCGCCGTCCAGAGCGTCGCCGAGAGGTTCGCGCACGAGTACGCGTACGACCTCCACGGCGTGCCGGTCAGACCCGCGGCGTGCGCGTACGCCTCCCGGACGCCGAGTTCCCGTTGCTGCATGTAAGTCGGGTACGTGTGGTAGTCCGACGCCACGAGGAATACCGTGCGCACCACCGCCCCGTCGCGGAGGTCGTTCAGCAGATCGGGGCTCAAGAACAGCAAGTCGTCGTCGTGGTGCGCCACCACGTTCAGCACCCTGACCATTGCCCACTCCCCTTCGCTCGTCCCACCGCAGGATGTCGTTCGAATGGCGGTCGGTGTTAGGAATCCCTTGCTCTACCTTGGTTCCAGGGGCGCATCGGCGGCAGCGGTCCGCCGACGCGGTTCGCATCGGCGCGAGGGGGCGTCATGCGGTGGAGGGAACGCCGGACCGGAGTTCACGTCACGGCAGCGCTGGTCCTGGTCATGGCGACCACCGCGAGCACCGCCGCGGAGCGGCAGCCCGCCTGGCGTGACGCGGCCGTTCCGCTGGAGCAGCGGGTGACGATCCTGCTCTCGCAACTGACGTTGGACGAGCAGGCGCGGCTGCTGCTCGGGGTGACGACGCCGGCCGGTGAGCACGCGGTCGGGTACGTGCCGGGCGTGGCGCGCCTCGGCATCCCGCCGCTGCGGCTCACCGACGGCCCGGCGGGCGTCCGCGACGGCCTGCCCGCCACCGCGATGCCCGCGCCCGTGTCGCTGGCCGCCACGTTCGACCGCGCGGTGGCCGCGGAGGCGGGCGGGTTGGTCGGCCGCGAGGTCAAGGCGCGCGGCTACCAGGTGCTGTACTCGCCGATGGTCAACATCGTCCGGGTGCCCCGGGGCGGGCGGAACTTCGAGACCTACGGCGAGGACCCGCACCTGGCGGGGCAGCTGGCCGCGAGCTACGTCGCGGGCGTGCAGGGGCAGCGGGTCGCCGCGCAGGTCAAGCACGTCGCGGCGAACAACCAGGAGGAGGGCAGGCTCTGGCTGTCGTCCGGTGTGGACGACCGGACGCTGCGGGAGGTCTACCTGCCGGCGTTCGAGACGGCCGTGCGGCAGGGCGGCGTGTGGTCGGCGATGTGCGCTTACAACCGGGTCGACGGCTCGTGGGCGTGCGAGAGCTTCCCGCTGCTCAACGACGTGATGCGGGACCGGTGGGGCTTCGACGGCGCGGTCGGTTCGGACTACCCGGCCACGCACTCCGGGGTGACGTCCGCGTTGGCGGGTCTGGACCAGGAGTTCGGCGGCTCGACGCACTACGCGGGCCTCGCGGACGCCGTGCGCTCCGGCGCCCTGGCGCGTCCGGCGTTCGAGGACAACGTGCGGCGGGTGCTGCGGCTGATGATGCGCACCGGTCTGCTCGACGGCGACCCGCGCCCGGCGGTGGACCCGGCCGCGCACGCGGCAGTCGCGCGTCGGCAGGCCGCGGCGGGCATGGTGCTGCTGCGCAACGACCGCTCACTGCTGCCGTTGACCGCCAGGAGCGTCGCCGTGTCCGGGTGGTACGCCGGCTTCGCGCACACCGGGGGCAAGGGCAGCTCGTACGTGACGCCGTACCCCGAGCACACCGTGACTCCGCTGGACGGTCTGCGCGCACGGGTCGGCGCGGGCCTGACGTACATACCGGGGGCGCGCCCGTCGCCGTTCGCCGTGCCGCCGGAGTCGTTGTCGGACCTGCGCGCCGACTACTACGCCAACCGCGACCTCGCCGGCCCGCCGGTGGCGTCCACCGCGCCCGCCTCGATCGACTTCGACTGGGCGGGCGGGTCGCCCGCGCCGAACGTGCCCGCGGACCACTGGTCGGCCCGCTTCACGGCGACCCTGTCGGTGCCCGCGACCGGCGCCTACGACCTCGCGGTCACCAGCGACGACGGCAGCAGGCTCTACCTCGACGGCACCCTCGTCGTGGACAACTGGGGCGATCACCCCACGCGGACCAGGTCGACGCGGATCCCGCTGCGGGCAGGCGACCGGCACCAGGTCCGGGTCGAGTACTACGAGGCGGCGGGTGACGCCGGGCTGCGCTTCGGCTGGTACCCGCCCGCCGAAGCCGATCCGGAGCTGCGCCGGGCGGTCGAGGCCGCACGGGCCGCCGACGTCGCCGTGGTGGTGGTCGGCGACGACAGCACCGAGGGCGCCGACCGGCCGTCGATCGACCTGCCCGGCAACCAGGACGCGCTGGTCTCGGCGATCACGGCGGCCAACCCGGACACCGTGGTGGTGCTGGAGACCGGCGGGCCGGTGACCATGCCGTGGCTGCCGGCCGCGCACACCGTGCTGCAGGCCTGGTACCCGGGCGAGCAGGGCGGGCACGCGGTGGCGGACGTGCTGTTCGGCGCGGCGGAGCCCGGCGGGCGGCTGCCGGTGACGTTCCCGACCGGTCTGGACGCGACGCCGATCGCCTCGCCCGCGCAGTACCCCGGTGAGGGCGGTGTCGTGCACTACGCGGAACGGCTCCGGGTCGGCTACCGGTGGTACGACGCCACCGGGACGACGCCGCTGTTCCCGTTCGGGCACGGCCTGTCCTACACGACGTTCCGCTACGCGAACCTGGCCGTGACGCCGACCGCCGGGCAGGCGGTCACGGTGTCGTTCGACGTGACCAACACGGGCGGACGGGCGGGCTCGGCCGTGCCGCAGGTGTACGTGGGCTACCCGGACGCGGCCGGTGAGCCGCCGCGGCAGTTGCGCGGGTTCACCAAGGTCGCCCTGGCCGCCGGCGCCACCACCAGGGTGTCGGTCGACCTCGACCGGCGGTCGTTCGCGGTCTGGGACGAGGCCGAGCGGTCGTTCCGGGTGCCGTCGGGGACGTTCGCGGTCACGGTGGGCGCGTCGTCCCGGGACGCCCGGCTCACCGGGACCGTGACCCGGCAGGCCGAGCGGATCCCCGAGGGCGCCACCGGCCAGGTGGTGCACGCGGGCTCGTGCCTGGACGTGGCCGATGCGAACGACGCCCCCGGCACGCCCGTCCAGCTGTGGGCGTGCAACGGCACGGCCGCGCAGCGGTGGACGGTGACGCCGGAGGGCGCGATGCGGGCGATGGGCCGGTGCCTGGCGCCCGCCGGTGACGCCGTCGTGCTGGCCGACTGCGCCGGTCAGCGCTGGGCGGTGGCGGACGGCGGGCCGCTCAGGTCCGGTGACCGGTGCCTCGACTCGTCCACCGGCGCGCTGCGGCTCGCGCCGTGCACGGGTGGCGTCGCGCAGACCTGGCAGCCGCCGCGACCGGCCGACCGGGTGACCGGGATCGCCGGCCAGTGCGTCGACGTGGACGGCGGCAGCACGGTGAGCGGGACGGCCGTCTGGCTGTTCCGGTGCAACGGCACGGGGGCGCAGGACTGGAAGCTCGACGCGGACGGGTCGGTGCGCGCGCTGGGCAAGTGCCTCGACGTGGCCGACGGGGTGCCCCACGCCGGCACGCCGGTGCAGCTGTGGGACTGCAACGGCACCGGCGCGCAGCACTGGCGCGCGGATCCGGGCGGCGCGCTGGTGAACGCGCTGTCCGGCCGTTGCCTGGACGCGCGCGACGGGATGTCGGCCGACTTCACCCGGTTGCAGATCTGGGACTGCAACGGCACCGCCGCGCAAACGTGGGTGCTGCCCCGTCGCTGAGGTCGTGCCGCGCGGGCCCGATGTCGAATTCATTCGACGGATTCGTCGAACGGCGGACGATGCCCGCGTCGAATGATTTCGACTTCCGGTGACGATTCCGAATTGGTCGGGGATGTCGCCTGAGTCGATTCCTGTCGAAACCCTTGCGTCACCCATCCGTTACCGCCAACATCATGGCGAGGCAGCGCCGGAACACGCCGCCGCGCCCGGTCACACGGTCGTGGCGGTGCGGGTGCGCCGGGCGGCGACCGGCGCACCCGCATTCCCCACCGCGGCCGGCTCCACCGCCCGCGCGCGTTTCGGTTCCCACCCCTCCCGCTGCCGCACGCGATTACGAGGAGCGTCATGGCCGATATGCGAGACAAGCTGAGAAAAATCCGTTGGCGGGTTGGCCTGCTGGCCACCGGAATGGCCTCGGTGCTCGCGAGCGTGGGTGTTGTCGCGGTGACCGACGCCCAGGCGGCGGCGGGCTGCCGGGTCGCGTACTCGGTGCCGAGCCAGTGGCAGGGCGGCTTCAACGGCAACGTCGACATCACCAACCTGGGCGACCCGATCACCGGCGGGTGGCGGCTCACGTGGGCGTTCCCGTCCGGCCAGACGGTCACCCAGGCGTGGAACGCCACCGTGACGGCGTCCGGCGGCCAGGTCACCGCGACCAACGTCGGCTACAACGCCAACATCGCGACCGGCGCCTCGGTGTCGTTCGGCTTCAACGGCACGTGGACGGGCAGCAACACGGCGCCGTCGTCGTTCGCGCTCAACGGCGTGACCTGCACCGGTAGCACGACCACCACCAGCACCACGACGAGCACGACCACCACCACGACCACGACGAACCCGCCGGCGGGCGACGCCATGGCGCGGGTCGCGGAGATGCAGCCCGGCTGGAACCTGGGCAACTCGCTCGACGCCACCGGCGCCGACGAGACGTCGTGGGGCAACCCGCGCATCACCGAGGCGCTGCTGGACAACGTCCGGGCGCAGGGCTTCAAGAGCATCCGCATCCCGGTCACCTGGAGCGCCCACCAGGGCGGCGCGCCGGGCTACACGATCGAGGCGGCCTACCTGGCGCGCGTGAAGGAGGTCGTGAACTGGGCGTTGGCGGACGGCTTCTACGTCATGATCAACATTCACCACGACTCGTGGCAGTGGATCAACGCCATGCCGACGGACCGCACGAACGTGCTGGCCCGCTACAACGCGGCGTGGACGCAGATCGCGGCCGCGTTCCGGGACGCCTCGCCGAAGCTGATGCTGGAGAGCGTCAACGAGCCGCAGTTCGCCAACAGCTCGGGTGACGCGCAGAACGCGCAGCTGCTCAACGAGCTGAACACGTCGTTCCACCGGATCGTGCGCGGCTCGGGCGGCAACAACGCCACCCGCCTGCTCGTCCTGCCTACCCTGCACACGTCGTCGGAGCAGGCGCGGGTGGACGAGCTGGTGGCCACGTTCAACTCGCTCGACGACCCGAACCTGATCGCGACGTTCCACTTCTACGGCTACTGGCCGTTCAGCGTGAACGTGGCGGGCGGCACGAAGTTCGACGCCACCGTGCAGAAGGACCTGACCGACTCGTTCGACCGCGTGGCCAACGCGTTCGTGGCGCGCGGCATCCCGGTCATCCTGGGCGAGTACGGCCTGCTGGGCTTCGACCGGCACACCGGCACCGTCCAGCAGGGCGAGAAGCTGAAGTTCTTCGAGTTCCTCGGCCACTACGCCCGCACGAAGAAGATCACCACCATGCTGTGGGACAACGGCCAGCACTTCGGCCGCACCTCGTTCGCGTGGAGCGACCCGGAGCTGATCGCGCAGATCAAGTCGAGCTGGACGACCCGGTCCGGCACGGCGTCGTCGGACCAGGTGTTCAGCGCCAAGGCCTCGGCGGTGAGCGACAAGACGCTGACGCTCAACCTGAACGGCACGTCGTTCGTCGGGCTGCGCCACGGCACCACCGACCTGGTGCGCGGCACCGACTACACGGTCAGCGGCGACCAGCTGACCATCAAGGCGGCGTTGATCACCCGGTTGAGCGGGTCGCGGGCGTACGGCACGAACGCGACGCTGTCGGCCCGGTTCTCGGCGGGCGTGCCGTGGCGGATCAACCTGGTCACCTACGACACGCCGGTGCTGTCGAACGCGACCGGGACGACGAGCGCGTTCTCGATCCCGTCCCAGTTCCGCGGCGACCAGTTGGCCACGATGGAGGCCAAGTACGCGGACGGCAGCAACGCCGGCCCGCACAACTGGACCTCGTACAAGGAGTTCGACGTCACGTTCGCGCCGAACTACACCGCGAACACCACGACGTTGAAGCCCGAGTTCTTCGCCGAGGTCACGGACGGCTCGCGGGTCACGCTGACGTTCCACTACTGGAGCGGCGCCAAGGTGGCGTACTACGTCACCAAGTCCGGCACGTCGGTCACGGGCACCACCGCCTGACCGCTCGCGCACGTCACCACGCCGGCGGCCCGGAGCACCCCTCGCTCCGGGCCGCCGGTTCGCGTAGTCGTACTCATGCGCGGCGCCCGGCGGTCGGCGAGACTGGCCGCGTGATCGACGTCGAGCAGCGCAGACGGCCCGGGGTGGCGTTCGCGGGTTTCCTGGTGCCGTTCGCGCTCCAGGTCGCGGTGGTGGCCGCGTACCGATCGTGGTACTTCGCGGACCTGGGTTGGCGCGGTGGCGAGTACGCGTACGCGTTCATCGGGGTGGCGATCGGCTCGATCGTGCTGGGCTGCGCGGCCAAGTTCTTCCGGCCGCCCTGGAACTCGGTGGGCACCGGCCTGGTGCTCGCGGGCGTGCTCGGCTTCGTGGTCGTCGCGGTGGTGTTCGCGGCGATCATCGTCGCCTGGGGTCTGGCCGCGTAGCGCTGGTGTCAGACCCGTGTCAGGCCCGTGTCAGCGCCGTGTCCGGCCCCTCGGTGATCGTGGTCGCCACAGCCACCACGAGAGGAAAACCGATGAGTCGAACGGTTCCCATCCCGCACGGCCTGCCGATGGAGCGCGATGCGGGCCCCTTCGACCCGCCCAGCCGGATCACCGAGCTGCGCGAGGCCCACCCGGTCAGCCCGCTGCTGTTCCCCGACGGTCACGAGGGCTGGCTCGTCACCGGCTACGACGAGGTCCGCCGGCTCATGGCCGACACCCGCTTCAGCTCGCGCCAGGACCTCGGCGTCATGCACGTGCCGTACGAGACCCCCGGCATCCCCGCGGCCACCGAGCCGTCGCCGCAGCTGCCGGGCCTGTTCATCAGCATGGACCCGCCGGATCACACCCGGCTGCGGCGGCTGCTCACCGGCGCCTTCACCGTCAAGCGGATGAAGCAGCTCGAAGAGCGCATCGCCGACATCGTCGAGCGGCAGCTGGACGAGCTGGCGAGCCTCGCGCCGCCGGTCGACCTGGTCGAGGCGTTCGCGCTGCCGGTGCCGTCGCTGGTGATCTGCGAGCTGCTCGGCGTGCCCTACGAGGACCGGGCCGCCTTCCAGGTCAACTCGGCCAAGTTCCTGGAGAAGGACGTGGTGCTCGAGGAGAAGATGGCCGCGTTCGGCGCGATGAACGCGTTCCTGACCGAGCTGGTCACGCGCAAGCGCGCCGAGCCGGACGAGGACCTGCTGTCCGACCTCGCCCGCAACGACGACCTCGCCATCGAGGAGCTGACCGGCATCGCGTTCCTGCTGCTGCTCGCGGGCCACGAGACCACCGCCAACATGCTGTCGCTCGGCACGTTCGCGCTGCTGGAGAACCCCGGGCAGCTGACGGCCCTGCGCGAGGACCCGGAGCTGCTGCCCGGCGCGGTCGAGGAGCTCATGCGCTACCTGTCCGTCGCCGACATCTTCTACCGCTACGCGACGGAGGACATCGAGCTCGGCGGTGAGACGATCACCAAGGGCTCGACCGTCGTCGTCTCGCTGCTGGCCGCCAACCACGACCCGCGGCGCTTCGACGACCCCGACGCGCTGGACGTCCGCCGGCAGGCGCGCGGCCACCTGTCGTTCGGGCACGGCATCCACCAGTGCCTCGGCCAGCAACTGGCCCGCATCGAGCTGCGCGCCGGTTTCGGCGCCCTGCTGCGCCGCTTCCCGACGCTGGCACTCGCCGTCCCGGCCGACGAGGTGAAGCTCAAGACCGACATGAACATCTACGGCGTGCACGAGCTGCCGGTCACGTGGACGGAGACGGCCCGGTAGGGCGGTCGCCCTCGACCACCGCGAGGACCTCCCGGCAGCGCGCTCGGTTCCGCCGCTTGGCCGAGCCCGGCCAGGCGGCGGTGCGGTGGAACGCGAACGGCTTGTCCACCCCCCCCGTTACCTTTTTCGTAGCTCCTGATCAAGGAGCCGTGGTCGCCAGGTCCGGCATGACTGACGCCCCCAGTCGAACCCATGATCCGGGGGGTGGTGTCACCGGGTCTGGTGGCATCGAGGGACCGCTGATAGGGACACGGCCGCCCACCGGGCAGGTCTCGTCGTAACGTGGGTGCCGGCCGTCGATGCCCGACCGGCGACCACCCTCGATGAACGAACGGCAGGACGGATGACCAGCGGTTACCAGGTGTTCCTCGGCCTGGATGTCGGCAAGGGCGAACACCACGCCGTCGGCCTGGACCCGGCGGGCAAGCGGCTTCATGACGCGCCGTTGCCCAACAGCGAACCGAGACTGCGGACGTTGTTCGACAAGCTCGCCGCGCACGGGCCGCTGCTGGTGGTGGTCGACCAACCGGCCACGATCGGCGCGCTGCCGGTCGCGGTGGCCCGCGCGTCCGGCCACCAGGTCGCCTACCTGCCCGGCCTGGCCATGCGCCGCATCGCCGACCTCTACCCCGGCCGCGCGAAAACCGACGCGCGGGACGCGTTCGTCATCGCCGACGCGGCCCGCAGCCTGCCGCACACCCTGCGGCCGGTCGACGTCGGCGACGACGCCCTGGCCGAGCTGGACGTGCTGGTCGGCTTCGACGACGACCTGGCCGGCGAGGCCACCCGGATCGGCAACCGCATCCGCGGCCTGCTCACCGGTGTCCACCCCGCTCTGGAACGCGCGATCGGGCCGAGGATCAGCCACCCGGCGGTGCTGGAGATCCTGTCCCGCTGCGGCGGCCCGACCGGCATCGCCAAGGCCGGCCGTCGCAAGCTCACCGCGATCGCCACCGCCCACGCACCTCGCATGGGCGACAAGCTGGTCACCGCGATCCTGGCCGCCCTGGACGAGCAGACCGTCGTCGTCCCGGGCACAACGGCGGCCGACACCGTCCTGCCCCGCCTGGCCGACAGCCTGAAAACCGTCCTCCAGCAACGCAAACAGGTCGCCGCCGAGGTTGAAGGGATACTCGATGCGCACCCTCTTGCCGGGGTCCTGACCTCCATGCCCGGTGTCGGGGTCAGGACCGCAGCCCGCATCCTGCTGGAGATCGGCGACGCGACCGGGTTCAAGTCCTCCGGCCACCTGGCCGCCTACGCCGGCATCGCCCCGGTCACCCGCAGCTCGGGCTCCTCGATCAAGGGCGAACACCCGGCCCGCACCGGCAACCGCAAGCTCAAGCGGGCGTTCTTCCTCGCCGCGTTCGCGGCCTTGTCCGACCCCACCAGCAGGGCCTATTACCAGCGGAAACGCGACGAAGGGAAGAAGCACAACGCCGCGCTGATCTGCCTGGCACGGCGCCGCTGCGACGTTCTGTTCGCCATGCTCCGCGACAAGACCTACTACCGGCACCCCGAACCCACTCCCGCCCCGGCTGCGGCTTGACAACCACATAGGGACACCCCCCGCGCGGGCCCCGCGGATCACCGAAGGCCGCACGAGGACCGCACCGGTGAAGAAGACTTCCGGGCGACCGGTCGGCATGCTCGGTGCCGGAGCACCGCGCCGTCCGACAGGAGCCGCCCGTGACGGAGGACCGGGCCGTGCGGTCGGGGCAGCGGTGGGTGCTGGCACTGGCCTCCGTCGGCTCCTTCATGGTGGTGCTCGACCTGCTGGTCGTCACCACCGCGCTCACCGCGATCCGGCGTGACCTGGGCGCGTCCATGGCGGACCTGGAGTGGACCGTCAACGCCTACACGCTGAGCTTCGCCGTCCTGCTGATGACCGGCGCGGCGCTCGGCGACCGGTTCGGCCGCCGGCGGCTGTTCGCGGGCGGGCTCGGGTTGTTCTCGCTGGCCTCGGTCGCCTGCGCGCTCGCGCCGTCCGCCGGGGCGCTGATCGCCGCGCGCACCGTCCAAGGCGTCGGCGCGGCCGTCGTCATGCCGCTCGCGCTCGGCCTGCTCAACGCGACCTTCCCGCCGCGGCGCCGCGGGTGGGCGCTCGGCGTCTACGGCGGCGTCACGGGCCTGGCCGCGCTGCTCGGCCCGCTCATCGGCGGCGTGCTCACCCGCGGCCTGGACTGGGAGTGGATCTTCTGGCTCAACGTGCCGCTCGGCCTCGTGGCCATCCCCCTGGTGCTGACCCGCGTGCCGGAGAGCTTCGGCGCGCGCGTCGCGCTCGACCTGCCCGGCCTGCTGCTGTTCAGCGTCGCCGCGGTGGGCCTGGTCTGGGGCCTGGTCCGGGCACAGGCCGCGGGCTGGGGCAGCGTCGAGGTGGTCGGCGCGATGGTGGTCGGCGTGGTCGTCGCCGGGCTCTTCGTGCGGGCGCAGACCCGTGCGGCCACACCGATGCTGCCCGTGCGCCTCTTCCGGTCGCGCGCGTTCGCCGCGGGCAACGTCGTCATCTTCCTCCTCAACGGCTCGCTGACCGGCGCGATCTTCCTGCTCGCCCAGCACCTCCAGGTCGGGCTCGGCCACGACCCGCTGGAGGCGGGGTTGCGCCTGCTCCCGTGGGGCCTCGGTCCGTTCCTGGTGGCGCCGCGCGCCGGCGCTCTCGCCGACCGGCTCGGCGAACGCCCGCTCGTCCTGGCCGGGCTGATCGCGCAGTCGCTCGGCTTGGCGTGGCTGGCCCTCGTGTCGACCGGCGGTTCGCCGTACCTGTCCCTGGTCGGCCCCATGACGCTGATCGGCACCGGCTACGCCCTGGCCGTCCCGGCGGTGACCAAGGCGGTCGTCGGCGCCGGCGCGTCCGGTGACGTCGGCAAGGCGTCCGGCGCGTTCAGCACCATGAGGCAACTGGGCGCGGCGTTCGGCGTCGCCATCCTGGCCGCCGTCTTCAGCGCCTCGGGCACCTACGCCTCGGCGGCGTCGTTCACCGACGGCTTCCGGGCGGCCATCGCCGTCGCCGCGGGCCTGACCCTGCTGGGCGTCGTCTTCGGCGTCATGCTCCCGAAGCCCGCCCGCAAGCACGCCGACGCGGCGACCACCGGCGGCTAGACCCGTTGGCGACGGTGGTCATGAATCGTTTCAGTCGCTGCCGACCACGCTAGCCAGGCCGTGAAAACGCGTCAAGACACGGCTGCCCGAGTCCGCCTCGCGACTACGACCCGGAAGAGCGCACGGACTGCTGATACGTTTCAGACCGTTGCGCGCACCCCGGTCGCGTGTGTACGGTCCCCATCCAGGCCGCTACGCAGAGTCGCGGCCGTACGTGAGATCGTCGCCGCCGCACGTGGTCGACCGGTTCGGTCGCCGCGTGTCCTTTCCACGCCATAACAACGGAGTTATCGCACATGTGGAGGTAGCGTGCGCGCAAAGACCATCGGTCGCGGACTGGCCGCGGTCGTGCTCGTGGCGACGTCGGTGTCGACGTCGGCCGCGGTGTCCGCCCCGGCCGCGACATCGGCGCCGGGCGCGGGGATCGGGCAGGGAGAACGGCTGAACCGGGGTGTCGTCAGCGTCCACACCGGAACCGGCAACTACGTCAACTGGCGGGTGTTGGCGAGCGACGCGCCGGGCACCGCCTTCAACCTCTACCGCGACGGGGTGAAGGTGAACGCGGCCCCGATCTCGGGGTCGTCCAACCACGTCGACCGGGGCGCCCCGGCGGACGCCGACTACGTCGTCCGACCGGTCGTCGACGGTGTCGAACAGGTCTCCGCGGCCGCCGCCGGGGAGTCGCTGCGGTTCACCGCGACGTCCGGCGACGTCGGCATCGCGGCGAGCACGCGTGACGTGCCGCTGCAGATCCCGGCGGGCGGCCGGACGCCGTCGGGCGAGAACTACACCTACACCGCGAACGACGCGAGCGTCGGCGACCTCGACGGCGACGGCCAGTACGAGATCGTGCTGAAGTGGGAGCCGACCAACGCCAAGGACAACTCGCAGTCCGGCTACACGGGCAACGTCCTCATCGACGCCTACCGGCTCGACGGCGCCCGGCTGTGGCGGATCGACCTGGGCCGCAACATCCGCGCCGGCGCGCACTACACGCAGTTCCAGGTGTTCGACTACGACGGGGACGGCCGGGCCGAGGTCGTCATGAAGACCGCCGACGGCACCCGTTCGGGCACCGGCCAGGTGATCGGCAACGCGAGCGCGGACCACCGCAACTCCTCCGGCTACATCCTGGCCGGGCCGGAGTTCCTGTCGGTGTTCCGCGGCAGCGACGGCGCGGTGCTCGCCAGCGCGGACTACGTGCCGCCGCGCGGGAACGTGGCCAGTTGGGGCGATTCCTACGGCAACCGGGTCGACCGGTTCCTCGCGGGCACGGCGTACGTGGACGGCTCGCGGCCGAGCATCATCATGGCCCGCGGCTACTACACCCGGTCCGTGATCTCCGCGTGGGACTGGCGCAACGGGCAGCTGACCCGGCGGTGGACGTTCGACAGCAACAGCTCCACCAACGGCTCGGCGTGGGCGGGTCAGGGCAACCACAACCTGTCGGTCGCCGACGTCGACGCGGACGGCCGTGACGAGATCATCTACGGCGCGATGACCGTGGACGACAACGGCGCGGGCCTCTACACCACGCGGCTCGGGCACGGCGACGCGCTGCACGTGAGCGACTTCGTGCCGAGCCGGGCGGGGCTGGAGGTGTTCGACATCCACGAGGGCGGCGGCACCGGGCTCGACCTGCACGACGCGCGCACCGGCGCGATCATCTTCTCGAAGCCGAACAACACCGGCGCCGAGGGTCCCGGTCGCGGTGTGGCCGCGGACATCTACGCGGGCAACGCCGGCGCGGAGTTCTGGGCGACCGGCGGCGGCGCGCCGTCGAACCTGCTCAACGCCTCGGGCAACAGCGTCGGCCGGATCCCGTCGTCGGCGAACTTCGTGATCTGGTGGGACGGCGACGCGCAGCGCGAACTGCTCGACGGCACCCACATCGACAAGTACGGCACGGGCGGCGACACGCGGCTGCTGACCGGGTCGGGCGTGTCGTCCAACAACGGCACCAAGTCCACGCCCGCGCTGTCGGCCGACATCCTCGGCGACTGGCGCGAGGAGGTCGTCTGGCGCACGTCGGACAACACGAAGCTGCGCATCTACTCGACCACGGACCCGACGAGCATCTCGCGGCCGTCGCTGATGCAGGACCGGCAGTACCGGGTCGCGGTCGCCTGGCAGAACACCGCCTACAACCAGCCGCCGCACCCGAGCTTCCGCATCGGCTGAGGCGTCACGGTTCCCCGGGCCCGGCGGACGTTCGGCCACCGCCGGGCCCGGGACTCGGCGTGCGGCCGGGACCACCGCACTGGTAGAACGTCGCCATGAGCCACCGGTTCGTCGCCCGCGCGGTCGGCGTGGAGATCGACCCCGACGGGTACTTCATCGAGGCCGGTGTCGCGGAGGGTCCGGACGGCAGCGGCTTCGTCCTCCTGTTCATGTGCGACGGTGGGGAGCCCGACGACCAGGACGTGTCGCTCGGGCTCGACACCCACTGCCTGGTCACGGCCGACCAGGGCACCGCGTACGGCTGCGTGCGGGAGGCGGTGCTGACCGACGACGTGCTCCGGGTGTCGCTCGACCCCTCGGCGCTCGACGCGCTGGGCCTGGAGGACGCCGAGATCGAGGCGGTCCTCGACGCGCCGGCCGAGGACATCGCCCGGTTCCGCGAGGTGCTCGCCCGGGTCCTGGCCTACGGCCGCGAGGACGCACGGCCGGCGCGCGTCGAGGTCTGACGACCGGGGCTCCCGCACCGGCTCGCGGCGGCACGACCACCGGGCACGGGACCGATATTCGATTGCGCCGCCCGCGCGGGTCCGGTGAGGATCGGTCGATGACCGAGGACGGCGAGGCACTGCCCGAGCGGGCGTTCGGCTGGTCGGACATGTGGGCCGAACCCGGGGCCGACCCGCGCGAGGCCGGTGGGCCGTACGCCGGCGAGCGCCAGACCCTCGTGCGGTACCTGCGCGACCGGCGGTTGACGTTGGAGCTCAAGTGCGCCGGGCTGGGCGCGGAGGGCTTGGCGCGGCGTTCGGTGCCGCCGTCGGACATGTCGTTGCTCGGGCTCGTGCGGCACCTGGCGGAGGTCGAGCAGTACTGGTTCCGGCGGGTGATGGCCGGTGAGGACGTCACGCCGCACTACACGTCCGCGACCGTCGCGTTCGGGGAGGCCACGGCCGATCCCGAGGTGGTCGCCGACGCGTGGGCCACCTGGCGGGCCGAGGTCGCCTTCGCCGAGCGGTTCGTGGCCGAAGCCCCGGACCTGGACGTCGTGGGCGACAACGACGGCACCCCGATCCCGTTGCGCGAGGTCCTGATCCACCTGATCGAGGAGTACGCCCGGCACAACGGCCACGCCGACCTCCTCCGCGAGCGGATCGACGGCCGGGTCGGTCAGTAGGGACTCAGCGGGCCGTGGCGACGTAGCGGTGTCCGGCGCGTGCGGTGAAGGTGATGGTGTCGCCGTCCGCGCGTGACGGCACCTCGCGGCCGGTGCCGGCGTCCACCAGCCGGTAGCCGTCGCCGAACAGGGCGCCGCGCGCCGTGACGGGCCCGTCCCGGCCGGTGGTCAGCGCGATCTCCCGGGCCAGGCCGTCGGACCAGCGCACGTCGACCGTGACGTCACCGCGGGCCCGCAGGCCCGTGCAGGAGCCGTCGCGCCACTCCCCCGGCAGGGCCGGCAGCACGTGCACCACGCCGTCCTGGCTCTGCAGCAGCATTTCCGCGATCCCGGCCGTGGCGCCGAAGTTGCCGTCGATCTGGAACGGCGGGTGGGTGTCCCAGAGGTTCGCCGTGGTGCTGCCGATCAGCTGCTCGGCCAGCATCGCGTGCGCGTGGTCGCCGTCGAGGAGCCGCGCCCAGAAGTTGATCTTCCAGGCCTTGCTCCACCCGGTGCCGCCGTCGCCGCGCGCGGTCAACGAGGTCCGTGCGGCGGCGGCGAGTTCCGGGGTCGTGAGAGGGCTGATCCCGTTGCCGGGGAACAGCGCGAACAGGTGCGACACGTGCCGGTGGGTGTCGGCGGGGTCGTCCCAGTCCTGCTTCCACTCCTGCAACTGGCCCCAGGAGCCGATCCGCGTGCCGGGGTCGAGCCGGTCGAGCGCCTTGCGCACCTCGGCCCCGAACGCGGTGTCGCCCACGTCGTCGGCGGTGGCGGCGACGTTGGCGAACAGCTGCCGGACGATCTGCTGGGACATCGCCGCGCCCGCGGAGAAGTCGCCGTGCTCGGGCGAGAAGCTGGGCGTGACGACGAGCGTGCCGTCGCGCGGGTCCACCTCCAGCCCGTCGAGCCAGAACTGGGCGAGCCCCTTCAGCACCGGGTACGCCCGTTCACGCAGGAACCGGCGGTCACCGGTGAACAGGTAGTGCTCGTAGTAGTGCTGCGCCAGCCACGCGCCCGCTTCGGGGAACCAGAACGCGGTCGCCCAGTCGTGCACGCCCGTGAAGCCGAATGGGTTGGTCTCGTTGTTGACGACCCAGCCGCGGTTGCCGTGCACCTGCCGGGCCGTGACGGCGCCCGGTTCGCGCAGCCCGTCCACGAAGTCGAACAGCGGCCCGGTGGTCTCGGCGAGGTTCGTGGTCTCGGCGGGCCAGTAGTTCATCTGCAGGTTGATGTTCACGTGGTAGTCGGCGCTCCACGGCGGCGTCACCGAGTTGTTCCACACGCCCTGCAGGTTCGCGGGCAGGGAGCCGGGCCGTGACGAGGAGATCAGCAGGTAGCGGCCGTACTGGAAGTAGAGGGCTTCCAGCGCGCGCCGGGCCGGGGCGGGCGCGGTGGGGTAACCGCGCAGGAGTTCGTCGGTCGGGACGTCGACCGGCTGCTGCCCGAGGTCGAGGCGCACGCGGTCGAACAGCGCGCGGTAGTCGCGCAGGTGGGCGTCGAGGAGCCGGCGCCAGCCCTTCGCCGAGGCGGCGTCGACGGTCCGCCGGACGCGGTCGTGCGGGTCCGGGCCCCGGTAGGTCGGGTAGTCCTCGGCGTAGTCGGTGCCCGCGGCGAACACCAGCACCGCGCTGTCGGCGCCGGCCACGGTGAGCGAGCCGTCGGCGTTGTCGGTGCGGGTTCCCCCACGGTGGAGCAGCTGGAGCTGCGACTCGAAGCGCAGGCCGTTGTCGTGCAGGGCGCCGGTGAAGGTGGCCCGGCCGCCGTTCGCCGTCATCCGCTTCGAGCGGTTGTCCGGCGCGGTGATCGAGGCGGTGAACCCGATCCGGCCGGGCCGGTCGGCCGAGAGCCGGGCGACGATCACGCAGTCGGCCGCGGAGGCGAAGTACTCCCGGGTGTACCGCACGCCGTCCGCCTCGTACGACACCGAGGCGACCGCGCGGGACAGGTCGAGGGCACGCCGGTAGTCGGCGACCTCGGCGGGCGGGTCGGTGAGCGCCAGGGCGAGCTCGCCGAACGGCTGGTACGCGCCGAAGCCGCGCCGCCTCAGGCCCAACGCCGCCGCGACGGTGTCCGGCGAGACCCGGTGGTCGCGCTCGATCAGCTCCCGGACGCCGCCGAGCGCGTCCGGTCGCGGGCCGGTCCAGTTGCCGAAGTCGTAGCCCTCCGCGGAGCCGGGGCCGCCGGTCCACAACGTCTTCTCGTTGAGCTGGACCCGCTCCGTCGCCACGGTGCCGAACACACCGCCGCCGAGCGCGCCGCTGCCGATGGGCAACGACTCGCGCTCCCAGTCGGCGGCGGGCTCGTCGTACCAGAGCGTGAGCGCCCGCTGGTCCACCCCGGCCACCGCCTCATCCGTATCGGGGGCGGCGACACCGAAGGCCAGACCCGCGACGACGACCGCTGCCACACTGCTGCGTGCCCGTTTCCTGCGTCCTCCGCGACCGCCGGCGGCACCCGCGGGCGGTGGTCGCGGTGTGGTGGTGACGATAACAAGACATCCGAGCTGTCGAAAACCCTCCAGCCAGACAAGTCTCGACATACCGTAGTGGATGCGGAAGATTACTACGCGCGGTGACGACCAGCCGAGTCGCCAACGGCGAGACATCGGAGGGCTCTCCGTCCGGCTATGACCAGCCATGCCGCAGACGGCCGCACCGAACGTGCCCCTAACCGGTGGATTGACCCGCTGAGCCGGGGGAAGCCCAGGGGGACGCCGAGTCGGAGGAGCCGGGCCGTGGACGGTGAGATCGGGCTGCGCGTGGACGGGCGGCGCAGGCGGTTGCGCGTGGACACCAGGACGACGTTGCTGGACGCGTTGCGCGACGGCCTCGGGGCGACCGCGCCCAAGAAGGGCTGCGACCACGGCCAGTGCGGCGCGTGCACCGTGCTGCTGGACGGCCGCCGCGTGATCACCTGCCTGACGCTCGCGGTCGCGCACGACGGGGCGGAGGTCACCACGGCCGAAGGGCTCGCGGACGGCGAGCGGCTGCACCCGGTGCAGGAGGCGTTCGTCGAGCGGGACGCGCTGCAGTGCGGCTTCTGCACCCCGGGGCAGGTGTGCTCGGCGATCGGGGTGCTGGACGAGGTGGCGGCCGGCCACCCGAGCGCGGTCACCGAGGACCTGACCGGGCCGGTGGAGCTGACCGACGACGAGATCCGCGAGCGGATGAGCGGGAACCTCTGCCGGTGCGGCGCGTACGTGAACATCGTGGACGCGGTGCGGGACGGTGCGCGGTGAGGCCGTTCGACTACCGACGCGCGCCCGACCCGGAGGGCGCCGTCGCCGCCGCGACCGGGTGGGCCGAGGTCGCGTTCCTCGCCGGCGGGACCAACCTCGTCGACCACCTGAAGCTCGGCCTCGCCGCGCCCGACGTCCTGGTCGACATCAGCGGGCTGCCGCTGGACGCGGTGGACGAGCTGCCCGACGGCGGCCTGCGGATCGGCGCGACCGTGCGCAACGCCGACCTGGCCGCGCACCCGGTGGTCCGGCGGGACTACCCGCTGCTGGCGCGGGCGCTGCTGTCGGGCGCGTCCGGGCAGATCCGGAACCTGGTTACGACCGGCGGGAACCTGCTCCAGCGGACCCGGTGCGTGTACTTCCGGGACCCGACCACGCCGTGCAACAAGCGCGAGCCGGGCACGGGGTGCTCGGCGATCGGCGGCTACACGCGGCACCACGCCATCCTGGGGGCGTCCGCGCACTGCGTGGCCACGCACCCGTCGGACCTGGCGGTGGCGATGGCGGCGCTCGACGCGCAGGTGACCGTGCTCGGCACGGCGGGACGGCGGGTGGTCCCGCTGGTCGAGCTGCACCGGCTGCCCGGCGACGAGCCGCACCGCGACACCGTGCTGGCGCCGTCGGACCTGATCACGTCGGTCGACCTGCCGCCGTTGCCGCCGGGCGCGCGGTCGTTGTACCGGAAGGTGCGCGACCGGGCGTCGTTCGCGTTCGCGCTGGTGTCCGTCGCGGCCGTGCTGCGGGTCGAGGACGGCGTGGTGCGCGACGTGCGGATCGGGCTCGGGGGTGTGGCGCACAAGCCGTGGCGGGCCCGGCGGGCGGAGGACGTGCTGCTCGGCTCGCCGGCCGACGAGGAGGTGTTCCGGCGGGCGGTCGACGCGGAGCTCGCGGGCGCGGCGCCGTTGCCGGGCAACGGTTTCAAGGTGCCGCTGACCCGCAACCTGGTGGTGTCCGCGCTGCGCGAGCTGAGCCGGGAGGAACGGTGACGGGCCTGCTGCGCACCCGCGCGCTCGGCCGGTCGCCGCGTCGGGTGGACGGGCAGGCCTTGGTGACCGGCACCGCGCGGTACGCGGGCGACCAGCACGTGGTGGACCCCGCGTACGCGCACCTGGTGCAGGCCGAGGTCGCCCGCGGTGTGCTGACCGGGGTGGACGTCGCCGCGGCACAGGCCGTGGACGGTGTGCTGGCCGTGCTGACGCCGGACGGCGCACCGAGCCTGGCGTCCACGGACGACGCCGAGCTGGCCGCGTTCCAGTCGCACGAGGTGGCGTTCCGCGGTCAGGTCGTCGCGGCGGTGATCGCGCGGACCCGGGAGATCGCGCGGGAGGCGGCGGCGCTCGTCCGCGTCCGGATCGACGAGCAGCGGCACGACGTGCGGCTGAGCGCCGACCGCGACGACCTGTACGCGCCGGAGCGGGTGAACACCGGCGCGGCGACCGACACCGCGTCGGGCGACGTCGCGACGGCCCTCGCCCACTCGCCGTTCACGCTCGACCAGAGCTACACCACGGCCTGGTACCACAACAACCCGATGGAGCCGCACACCACCACGGCCCTGTGGCTGGACGGCGACCTGGTCCTGTACGAGTCCACGCAGGGCGTGCACACCACGCGTGCGGCGATGGCGGAGGTCTTCGGGCTCGAACCCGGGCGGGTGCACGTGATCGCGCCGCACGTCGGCGGCGGCTTCGGGTCCAAGGGCACGCCGCACGTCCACACGGTCGTCGCCGCGATGGCCGCGCGGGAGCTGCCCGGCACGCCGGTCAAGCTCGCGCTCACCCGGCCGCAGCTGTTCTCCCTCGCCGGCTACCGGACGCCCACCCTCCAGCGGGTCCGGCTGGGTTGCGACGCGGACGGGCGGCTGGCCGCGATCGCGGTCGACGCCGTCTCCCAGACCTCCCGGATCAAGGAGTTCGTCGAGCAGACCGCCGTGCCCAGCCGGATGATGTACGCCGCGCCGAACCGCGCCACCACCCACCGGGTGGCCGCGTTGGACGTCCCGGTGCCGTCGTGGATGCGCGCGCCCGGCGAGTGCCCCGGCATGTTCGGGCCCGAGGTGGCGGTGGACGAGCTGGCGAACGCCTGCGGCGTCGACCCGGTGGAGTTCCGCGTCCGCAACGAGCCGGCGGTGGAACCGGAGTCGGGCAAGCCGTTCTCCAGCCGCAACCTGGTCGCCTGCCTGCGCGAGGGCGCCCGCCGGTTCGGCTGGGAGCACCGCGACCCGACGCCGCGCGCCCGTGCGGAGTCGGGGTGGTTGATCGGCACGGGGGTCGCGGCCTCGACCTACCCGGTGAACCGGACGCCGGGCTCGGCCGCCACGGTCCGCTGCACGGGCCCGCGGCGCTACCTGGTCCGGATCGGCGCGGCCGACCTCGGCACCGGCACGTGGACGTCCCTGGCGCAGATCGCGGCCGACGCGCTGGGCGTCGACTTCGCCGACGTGGACCTGCGGATCGGCGAGACGGCGTCGCCCAAGGCGTCGGTGGCCGGCGGCTCCTCCGGCATCACGTCCTGGGGCTCGACCGTGGTCGCGGCGGCCGAGGCGTTCCGCGCGGAGTTCGGCGACGACCCGGCCGAAGGCGCCGAGGCGGGCGCGGAGATGCCCGAGGACGACGCGGGCGACACGTACGCGATGCACGCGTTCGGCGCGCAGTTCGCCGAGGTGCGGGTGCACGTCGACACCGGCGAGGTCCGGGTGCCCAGGCTGCTCGGCGTGTTCGCGGTGGGCCGGGTGGTCAACCCGCGGCTGGCCCGGTCGCAGCTCGTCGGCGGCATGACCATGGGCCTGTCCATGGCGCTGCACGAGCGCGGCGTGCCGGACCCGCGGTTCGGGCACGTGGTCAACCACGACCTCGCCGAGTACCACATCGCCACCAACGCCGACGTGCCGCACGTGGAGGCCCACTGGGTCGAGGAGCACGACCCGCGCACCAACCCCATGGGCGCCAAGGGCGTCGGCGAGATCGGCATCGTCGGCACCGCCGCCGCCATCGCGAACGCGGCGCACCACGCGACCGGCGTCCGCGTCCGCGACCTGCCGTTGACGCTCGACCACTTCCTCTGACGTCCGAACGGTGACGAGTTGGTCCGTTCGGGTCTCGCCCGCCACGCCGCGTAGTGCCTACGGTGCGAATTTCCCTTCGCTCGGAAGGCTCATCGGATGGCAGCCAAGCACGTCGTCGGCACGATCATGAAGTACCGGCACCGGAAGTCCGTCATCCTCGAGAACGGCCTGACCCTGGACGGTGCCGACGCGGTGAGGATCGCCCGCATCGACCGGACCAGGCCCAAGCCGGCGGACCGCGCCCGCGCCGTCGAGGTGGAGACCTCGATCGGCGTCTACTGGGTCCGGCTCGACCAGGTGAGCGTCGTCAAGGCCGCGGACGTGGTCCACACCTGGACCTTCACCGGGAAGCTCACCCGCGCGCAGCTGGACCTCGTGCGCAAGGAACTGGACAAGGTCTCCCGGTAAGGGCTCACGGCAGCAGCACGTCCAGGAACGGGTTGCTGAACACCCGGTGCGGGTCGTGCGCGTCGAGGGTGGCCAGGGCCGCGTCCCAGCTCGGGTCGGGGCCCTGCCGGTAGCTGTCCGGCACGGTGGAGGTGAGCACCGTGCGGTCGGCCCACGCCGCCTCGTCCGTGTAGGCCCAGCCCTTGGACCACTCGGCGCGGGTCGTCGCGTACGCGCCCGTGTAGTTGGTGAAGAAGAACTGCTCCAGCTCGCGGTAGAACGCCGCCGCGCCGGGCGCGGTCGGGAACGTCAGCACGTCGAACCACACCGCGACGTCCCACTCGGGGTGGTCCGCTCGCGGCCGCACGGCGGACAGCGCGGGCTTGCGCGCCCCGGGCACGCCCACGTGCGCCGGGTCGTCCAGGCCGCCGACGCGGATCTCCACCTGACCGGTGACCGGGAACAGCCCCCGTGCCTTGTAGGACAGCAGGAGGGCTTCGTAGAACGCGGCGAAGTCGCTGACCACGCGCTGGACCTCGGCCCGGCTGGTCAGCACCGCGTAGCCGTTCGCGGTCTCGCGCAGGGTGGTCGGCTTGACGTAGAGCAGCAGGTTCTTCGACGCGCCCCACAGGTCCGAGGTGAGCGTGGCGGTCAGCCCGGTGGCCGCGGTCGTGTACTGCAACCGGCCGAACGTCGGGGTGAGCGCCCACGCGCCGGTGATGAGCAGGTCGGCGAGGTCGGAGACCGGCTTGGGCACGTTGTCGGAGAACACGTAGTTGTACGGCGCGACGACGTGGCGTGAGGTCGGCGGCTTGGTCGGCGCGACGCTCCACGTCTTGAGCCACGGGTGGTCGGTGAAGACGAACCAGATCGCCTCGACCCGGCCCGCCTGGTCGAGGAAGCTCGCGAACGTGCGGGTCGCGCCGCTGCCCGGCGGCGCGAACAGCTCGCCGGTGGGGATGTCGACCCGGCTGACGCAGCGCAGGTTCTGGTTCGCGCCCACGCGGAGGGTGACCTCGGTCAGGAACGCGCGGCCCACGTGGGTCAGCAGCGCGGCGCACTCGGGCTCGTCGCGCTGGAACGTGCGCAACCGGTACTCGCCGCCGTCCCACACGACCGCCGTCAACGACATGATCAGGTTGCTCAGCGAGCCGTAGGTGTGGCCGGGCGGCCGGGTCTCGCCGACGGCCGGGACGGACGTGCCGTGGCCGTTGATCGCGAGCACGCCGCCGACGGTCAGGTCGCCCGGCGCGGGCGTGTTGGTCATGCCGAGGCCCGCGTCCTCCAGGAACGCCAGCAGGTCGTCCATCGACGCGCCGGTCTGCACGCACACCGCGTCCGGCAGCACGGTCATGGCCTTGAGGTGCCGGGTGGTGTCGACCAGCACGACGCGGTCCGCGCCGGTGGTGTCCGCGGTGACGGTGAGCGGCGCCCAGCCGTGCCGGAAACCCCGTGGCCGCAAGGTGAAACCCTGGCCGTGCGCCCAGTTCGCGAGCAGCGCCACCTCGGCCGGGGTGCGCGGCGCGCACGTCCACAGGTCGTCGGTGCGGATCTCGCCGGCCCAGTTCTGGTACGCCTGCCGGTACAGGTCGATCCCCGCCGGGAAGGCGGGCGGCGGGTCGCCCGCGACCTCGCCCGGTGACAGGGCGGCGACCGGCAACCACGCGACGGCCGAGGCCCCGAGGAAGCGGCGGCGGGAGAAGGCATCGCCGAAGTGGCTCATGGACCGACCATAAGTGCGCTGGTGACGGCCTGCGCGTCGCGGAAGGGAGGTTGGGCCGAACAGCGCAGCGTGATCGTCTCGGTCGGGGTGGACCACCGCTCGGTAGAGCAACAAAGCGGTCGCCGGGCGCGGGCGGGTGGCGTTACGTTCCGGCGGTGGCGGAGATCCAGGGCACGTGCGACGACCGGTTCGGCGGGGTGCGCGACGCCTTCGCGGCGTCACTGGACGAGGTCGACGTCGGCGCGTCGGTCGCGGTGTACGTGGACGGCGAGCCGGTGGTCGACCTCTGGGGCGGTCACGTCGACGTGGCGCGCACCAAGCCGTGGGAGCGCGACACGATCGTCAACGTCTGGTCCACCACCAAGACGATGGTGGCGCTGTGCGCGTTGATGCTCGCCGACCGGGGCGTGATCGACCTGGACGCGCCGGTCGCCGAGTACTGGCCGGAGTTCGCCGCGGCGGGCAAGGGCGGCGTGCGGGTGCGGCACGTGCTCGGCTACACCGCCGGTCTGCCGACGTGGACCGAGCCGATCACCGTGCCCGACCTGTTCGACTGGGAGGACGCGACGGCACGGCTGGCCGCGCAGCCCGCCCGGTGGGAACCGGGCGCGGTCGGCTGCTACCACCCGTTGACGCAGGGGTTCCTGATCGGCGAGGTGGTCCGCCGCGTCACCGGCCGCACCCTCGGCGCGTTCTTCGCCGAGGAGGTGGCCGGGCCGCTCGGCGCCGACTTCCACATCGGCCTGCCCGCCGAGCACGACCACCGCGTCGCCCCCGTGATCCCGCCGCCGGGCAAGTCCGACATCGCGGCGCCGGGCCTGGACGGCGAGGAGCCCAACCCGGCCATCGTGGCGCAGGACGCCAACACCGCCGCGTGGCGCCGGGCCGAGGTCCCGTCCGCGGGCGGGCACGGCAACGCGAGGTCGGTCGGCCTGGTGCAGTCGGTGCTGGCGTGCGGCGGCTCGGTCGGCGGCGTGCGGCTGCTGTCGGAGGCCGGGTGCCGCCGGGTGCTGGAGGAGCAGTTCCGGGGCGTGGACCACTACCTGGACGTGCCGATCCGGTACGGCCTCGGCTACCGGGTCGAGGGTCGGACGTGCTCCTGGGGCGGGTGGGGCGGTTCGGTCGTGGTGGTCGACCTGGACACCCGGCTGACCGTGGCGTACGCGATGAACCAGATGCTGGAGGAGGGCACGCTGGGCGACAACCGCGGCCTCGGCCTCGTGCTGGCCGCCTACAACGGGCTCGCTACCTCAGCCTGACCGGCAGCGCGAGGTGCCCGTTGGAGATGAACGAGTGGACGGGTTCCAGCTCGTCGGCGGGCACGGCGAGCGCGAGGTCCGGGAAGCGGTCGAACAACGCCGGCAACGACACCTCGGCCTCGATGCGGGCCAGCGGCGCGCCCAGGCAGTGGTGGACGCCGTGGCCGAACGACAGGTGCGTCTTGTCCGCACGCGTGAGGTCGAACCGCCCGGCGCTGTCGCCGTGGACCGCCGGGTCGCGCCCGGCGGCGGCGTAGGCCGCGAGGATCGCCTCGCCCCGCCGGATCGTCACGCCGGCCAGCTCGATGTCCTCGACGGCGTAGCGCAGCGGCAGGTTCGCCACCGGCGCCTGCCACCGCAGCGTCTCCTCGATCACGTCGCCCCAGGAGCGTTCGCCGGAGCGGACGAGGTGGAGCTGGTCGGGGTGCGTGAGCAGCGCGGTGATGGCCTGGTCCAGGAGGTTGACGGTGGTCTCGTGACCGGCGGCGATCATCAGGATGAGGGTGTCGACCAGTTCGGCCTCGGTCAGCCCGGCGTCGCCCTCGTCCCGGGCGGCGATCAGGCCGCTGGTCAGGTCGTCGCCCGGCGCCGCCCGCTTGGCCGCGACCACGTCGTCGAGGATCTCGTAGAGCCGGACCTGGTTGGCCATCGCCTCCTCGGGCGTCGTCGTGGTGGCGAACAGGCTGTCCACGATCCGGCGCAGCTCCGGGCGGGCGTCGTCGGGCACGCCCATCAGCCGGCAGATGACCTCGATCGGCAGCGGGTAGGCGAACTCGGCGCGCGCGTCGACCACGTCCGGTCCGGCGGCGAGCCGCTCGATCAGGTCGGCCGAGATCTCCTCGACCCGCGGGCGCAGCGCCTCGGTCCGCCGGGCGGTGAACCCCTTGGAGATCAACAGGCGCAGCCTGCGGTGCTCGGCGCCGTAGGCGGTGAACATGTTGTGCGACGTGACCCAGAGGTACAACGGCCAGTCCGGCGATATGCCCGCCAGGGCGGGCCAGTGCCGGCGGGCGTCCTTGGAAACGCGCGGATCGGCGAGCAGGCCGCGCAGCAGGCCGAGGTCGCCGACCGACCACGCCTCCACCCCACCGGGCAGCGCGACCCGGGTCGCCGGTCCGCGGGCGCGCAACTCCGCCGCCTCGCGCTGGATGTCGCGGCCGGCCGGGTCGAGCACGTAGGTTTCCATGCACTCATCGCTACCGCATGATCACTATCCGTACAAGGCGCTGTGCGGGTTGTGCAGCGGACATGTCCCGCCGGGCAACGGGGTTCACGCGTTCGGCCCCCGTGCCCCTAGGTTCGGCGCATGGCACTGGTGTGGCTCCCCCTGGACGACCGGACGGTCGACGGGGTCCTGGCGTTGGCGGGCTCGTCGTGGGCGCGGGCGGGGTTGGACGACGCGTGGGTGGCGGCGGGGTGGCCGCTACCCGAGGGGCGGTCGTTGGCGGAGGAGGTCTACGGCGCGGCCGAGTACCGCTTCGACGTCGACGACCACCGCTGGGTCAGCGTGGCGATGCGGTTCGACCCGGACGAGGTGATCGGTTTCTTCCACGCGTTCGCCACCTACCTCGACGAGCACGACCCCGAAGACCAGGACGTGCGCGACCTCGTGTCCGCCGGCGTCGCGCCGTGGTCGGCCGACGCGCTCGCGACGCGGGCCGAGTTCGACGCGCGGCACGCCGAGGCCGTGGCGCGGTTGACCGACCGCCTCGGCGAGCCGCAGGTCGTCGGCACGCACGACGACGAGTGGCACCACGCGGTCTGGCGGGTGGGCGACTGCCTGGTGGTGCTCGCGCAGGGCGAGAACTTCGACCTGTACGGCATGGCCGACGACGCGTGCCTGTGGCTGGTGCGGCACGAGCCGGACCAGCCGGTGCCGACGGGCGACGCCCTGTACGCGTTCCTGTGCGGCGACACCGCGCCCGCCTGACGTCCGCGGCTCGTCAGCCGCGGAACGGTTGCCACGTCAGGCGACCTTCCTCGACGTGCGCGAGCTGGGCGGAAGCGCGGAGGTGCCGGGCCCGGGCCCGCTCCGCGTAGGCCTCACGCGCTCTGGTGCCGCGGGTCACCGCGTTCGCGACGTCGGAGAGCAGGTCGGCGACACTGGTCCACCACGGGCCGGTCTGGCAGCCGTCGTCGGCGCTCCAGTGCTGCACGCAACCGTGCCACCGGCCGGGGCGCAGGTCGACGACCAGGTGGTCGCCCGTGCCGTCGGCCGCGATCGGGACGAACACATCGAGGAACACCGCGGCGCGGTCTCCCGCCTCATCGGACCCCGAGGCCCGGTGCGAGGTGGCGGTGCCCGGCGTCACGAGGAGTCGGCGGGCTTCGAGCGCGCCCCGCGCGGAGTGCGGTTCGTAGAACGGCGGGAACAACGCGCCGTCGCCGTCGGGCAGTCCCGTGCCGCCGCAGAGCCGCCACCACGTGGCGAGGTCGGCCGGCAGCGGGACGGGGACGTCCTCGACCAGCTCGGCGAGGTCCGCCTCGGAGGCCGCGGCCAAGGCTGCCGCGGTGACCGGTGCGCGGGTGCGCAACCAGGTGGTGATGCGCTGCCACGACTCCCCGACCGCTTCCGGCATGGTCGACATCCTGCCGCACCCGGCGGTGCGGCGGGTGCGCGTGGCACCCGCCGCGCCGGCGCACGGGGTTCGGGCTCGATGTGGTGCTACTCGACGACGTTCACGAAGAAGGCGTCGTTGTCGAGGATCCGGTCGTAGGAGTACCAAGCGGAGAGCCACGTCCCGGCTGCCTGGTTGTCCTCGGACGGTATGGCCTTGACCGAGAAGTTGCGCTGCGGGTTGTAGTAGGGCGAAGCGCCCTCGTAGGTGCTCGCGAACGGGTACTCGTCGCAGTCGACACCGGGTTGCGGGTACTGGCCGACGAGGTCCGAGCGGCACGTGCGCACGGCTTCCCGGTTGTTCTCCTCACGCCGGTCGGTGTCGAAGTACAGCCGGTGCAGCGGTGAGCCGCCCAAGGCGCCCGGGATCGTCTTGCCCGCCACGACCGGGACCGTGCTCGCCGGCTGCTGCATCGCCTGCTTGTAGTGCAGGCCGGATTGCCTCATGGCGGCGAACTCGACCGTGTTGATCGGGATGTTCAGCACGGGGTCCACGTCCGGGAAGATCGCGCCCGACTTGCCGTTGTGCGTGAGGTACTGCGCCGAGTCGAACCGGATGCGGTTGGCGGGTGACTCGATCGTGCGGGTGCTGCCGCCGGGCAGCTGCGCGACGATCTCGATCCAGGCCGAGCCGTAGCCGAGCAGGTCGGGGTTCACCAGCGGGTCCGGCTCGGGCTCCGGTCCGAGCACGGTGACCTTCGCCTCGCGTGCCGACTTCCACCCGGAGATGGTCCGCCGCACCTCGGACGCGTTCTCGTCGGGAGCGCAGTCGGTCTCGGCGACCAGCGGCGCGCAGTGGATGCGCGCCGTCAGGGAGATGGCGTCGTCGTACTCCGAGAGGCTCTCGAACTCGGTCAGGTAGACGGTGTAACGGCCTTGGCGGTAGTAGTCGGAACCCAACCCGATCACCGTCGCGGTGTACACGAAGTGCCTGCCCACGCAGAGCAGACCACCGAACATGCACGGCCCCTTGAACCGGACGACGCTCGTGCCCGCCCAGCAGTAGGAGTAGCGGTTCTTCACCGTTCCCCGCTCCTGCCTGGTGACCGCCGTCTTCGCGCACTCGTCATAGGTGAAGTGCCCGTACTGGAAAGCCGGCGGGGTCCACCCCGTCGCCGAGGGCCCCCGGACCGGCGTCACCTCCTGCGCGTGCTCGCCGTCGCCGCCGTCATCGGCTCGCACCGCGGCGAGGTCGCGCCGTTGCGGGGGCTGCGCCCGCACGGTGGTGTCGCCGTCGCCGAGACCCGAGCCGATGTCCGCGAACGCGTCGCCGTAGTCGTTGTAGACCGCGATCCACGACCCGTTCGCGAACCCGGCGCCGGAGAAGTCCCGCCGGCCCGCGACCGGCGCGCCACGCGTGGTGAGGTCCTGCCACTCCTCCGCCGCGGCCCTCGTGCCGGACGTGGGGTCGACGCCGAAGCGCCCGTGGAACACCCGCCCGTCGCCGTCGGCCGACAGCACGGTCAAGGCGCCGTCCGGGCCGAGGATCACCGCCGGTCGACTCGGACCGGTGTGACCCGCGAGCACGGTCCACGGGCCCCAGTCGCCGCCGGGCGCGTTCTGGCGCCGGGTGGACACGGCGCCACCGGCCGTCCGCACCACCACTTCCAGGCTGCGGTCGGCACGCGTGATCACTTGCGCGTCCACCGTGGTGGAGCCGTACCCGGCCTCGCTGAACTGCTGGAACGCGCCGAACCCGGCCGACGACTGGGCGCTCTTCCACAGCGTGCCCTGCCCGTCGGCGCCGACGAGCTCCAGTCGGTCACCCGGTCCACGCCCGACGCTCAGACCGTAGAGGCGAGGGCCGCTGATCGTGGTCCACGGTCCCCACGGTCCGTTCGGGCCCTGTTGGGCGCGGGTGCGGACGCCGCTGTCCGAGGTGGGGGCGAACAACCACAGCGCGTCACCGGCGCCGCGGATCACGGCAGGGGCGCCGTTGCCCAGGGCGGTGCCGCCGAGTGACGACCAGGCGGACCAGTTGCCACCCTTGCCGTTCTGCTTGGTCGTCCACACGGAGCCTTCGGCGTGGGTGAACACCTGCAGCGACCCGTCGTGGGTCTCGACCATGGTGGTGCTGCGCTTCACCATGGCGGACAGGTACGGCAGCAGTCGGAACCGCTCCCCGCCACCGGACGGCGACGCGGAGATGTGCTGCACGTTGGTGCTGGTGAACGTGAGGTACTCGATCGTCTGGTCCGATGTGGACAAAACGATCGGCGATGCGGGACGGACGGTCGACGCTCCGACGCCGTCCTGCGCGGTCGCCGGCGCGGCACCGCTCAGCACCGGCAGCGCGATGCCGCTCAGGACGATCCCCGCCGCCAACCAGGCCGTGCCGAAACGTCTGCTCGCGCGGTTCTTCACTTGTGGAAACACCAAACCCCCTCGGGTTTGTCAGCCGAACCCCGGCCGGATGTTGTCCACAGATGATCGAGGCGGCCTACCACCGATCGAGTGACGGCAGCTCGACCGCAGGTAGAACGCCTGCCCCGCAACGGTTTCGCGAGCGATCGCGAGCGGACCCGTCCCGCCGGCGGGATCGGTCACCGCACGAGGTGGTCGCCGCGCTCGCTCGACCGACGACGCGGCGGCGTGGTCAGCGCTCCTCGCGCAGGCGCCACGCGGCCTGGGCGCCGAGGCTCGTGTCGACGTGCTCGCGCATCACGGCCGACGCGCCCTCGGCGTCACCGGCCACCACCAGGTCGGCCAGGGCGCGGTGCTCGTGGTCCGTCTTCGCCCGCGCCGCGTCACCGCGGTCGACCTCCAGCGCCATCCGCCGGTAGCGGTCGGACTTGTCCCACAGGCCGTCCAGCGTCTCGACCAGCAGCACGTTGTGCGACGCCCGGTACAGGGCCGAGTGGAAACGCCGGTGGGCCGCCAGGTCCTCTTGATCGGGGTTGTCCGGCAGCGCGTGCAGCCCGTCCGCCGCCTCGCGGATCGCCGCGATGTCGGCGTCGGTCCGCCGTTCGGCCGCCAACGCGACGGCGAGCGGGTCGAGCGCGCGCCGCAGCTCCAGCAGGTCCCGGGCCTCCTCCGCCCGCAACGGCGTGACCCGGGCGTCGCGGTGCGCGTCCAGCTCGACCAGGCCTTCGCCCTTCAGGCGCTTGAGCGCCTCACGCAGCGGCGTCGTGCTGATCCCGATGGCCTTGGCCAACGTGAACTGGTTGATGCCCGATCCGGGCGCGAGCTCGCCGCTGAGGATCCACCGTCGCAGCCGGCCGTACGCGTACTCGCTCTTCGTCTCGTACGGCCCGGTCGGCTCCGCCATCGTCCACCACTTCCCGTCCTCGGGCCCGGTTATAGAGTATAACGTCCACGGCCCGCAGACCCCGGTCGAGCGGTCCGGTCACGGTGTGCGGGAGACCGGGTGGCGTTGTTCCGGCTTGGCCCCCAGCGCAAGGGCCAAGAGGGCGCCGGCGACCATGCACGCGCCCACCATCCACATGCCCGCACGTTGGCTGCCGGTGAAGTCACGCAGCCAGCCGGTGACGTAGGGCGCGGCGAACCCGCTGATGTTGCCGAGCGAGTTGATCAGCGCGATCCCACCCGCCGCGGCCGTGCCGGACAGGAAGCTCGACGGCAGCGCCCAGAACGTCGGCAGCGCGCAGCACACGCCGACCGCGCACACGGTGACCGCGACCATCGCGGCGTACGGGTTGCCGAGGTAGAGCGCGATGGGGATGGCGCACCCGCCGACCAGCATCGGCAGCACCACGTGCCACTTCCGCTCGTCCACGCGGTCGCCGTGACGCGCCCAGAACACCATCACGATCGCCGCGACCGCGTACGGGACGGCGGTCACCATTCCGGCTTGCAGCACGGTCAGCGTCGTGCCGAACTGCCGGCCGAACCCGGCGACGATGGTCGGCAGGAAGAACCCCAGCGCGTACAGGCCGTAGGCGATGGCGAAGTAGACGAACGCCAGCCCGAGGATCCGCGGGTGCAGCAACGCCTTGCGCAACGGCCAGTGGTGCTCGGCCTCCTTCGCGCGGCGCTCGGCGTCCAACTCCTCGGCGAGCCAGCGGCGCTCGTCCTCGGTGAGCCACGTGGCCCGCTCCGGCCGGTCGGTCAGGTAGAACCAGGTGACGAACGCGAGCAGGATCGCCGGCACGCCCTCGACCAGGAACATGAACCGCCAGCCGGACAGCCCGAACACGCCGTCGCCGTGCGTGATGAGCAGACCGGACACAGTGGACCCGATCGCCGAGGAGACGGGCACCGCCGCCATGAACAGCGCGACCGCCTTCGCGCGCTGCGCGGCCGGGAACCAGTACGTCAGGTAGAGGATGATCCCCGGGAAGAACCCGGCCTCCGCGACGCCGAGCAGGAACCGCAGCACCACCAGGGTGGCCGCGTTGGGCACGAAGGCCATCGCGGTGGCCACCACGCCCCAGCTGACCATGATCCGGGCCAGCCAGCGGCGCGCGCCGAACCGGTGCAGCGCGAGGTTGCTCGGCACCTCCAGCAGCAGGTAGCCGAGGAAGAAGATGCCGGAGGCGAACCCGAACGCGGTCGCGGTGAGCCCGAGCTCGTCGTTGAGCCCGTTCGGCGCGGCGAACCCGATGTTGACGCGGTCGAGGTAGTTGACGAAGTAGAGCAGTGCCAGGAACGGGAGGATCCGGACGGCGACCTTGGCCGGCACCCGGTCGCCCACAGCGGTCGGCCGCTTCGACATGATCGGATCCAAGGCCGGCGCGGGGCCGTTCGTCAATCCGCCGACCGACGAGAGGCCAGCGGAGGTCAGCTCGTGGCGGCGCCGGGCAGCGTCACGACCTCGTCCGCCCAGTGGCGCAGCAGCACGGCGTCGTGGGAGATGGCCAGGACGCCCGCGCCGGTCCGCCGCTGGTAGTCGCGGATGACGGTGACGAGGGCGGCGGTGGTGGAGGCGTCCAGCATGGTGGTCATCTCGTCGCAGATCAGGTACGCGGGGCCCAGCGCCAGCGCGCGGGCCAGGCAGGCTCGTTGGAGCTGGCCGTCGCTGACCTCGTGCGGCCGGCGGGTCAGCAGTTCCGGGGTGAGCATCACCCGGTCGGCCAGCTCGTCCACGGCGTCGGCCGGGCGGCCGTTGGCGCGCAAGGGCTCGGCGATCGCCGTGCGCAGGGTCATCCGCGGGTCGACGGACAGGCGTGGTTGTTGGAAGAGGACGCCGATGCGGGTGCGCTGCCGCCGCGGCGCGCGGTGGCGGTAGGCGGTCACGGGAGCGCCGTCGAGGTGGACGGCGCCGGTGAAGGGCGCGTGCAGCAGGGCCAGGACGCGGGCGAGGGTGGACTTGCCGCTGCCGCTCGGGCCGGCCAGGCCGACGGTCCGTCCCGGTGGGACGGTCAGCGTGAAGTCGGTGAGGACGGGGTGCGCGGGGTCGTAGCCGGCGGTGATCGCGTCGGCCGTCAGCCCGGTCAGCACGGCAGGTGGCACGCGACGGCGTGCCGGTCGTCGGCGAGGGCGGGGCGCGCGGCGCACACCGGGGCCGCGCGGTCGCAGCGGGGAGCGAAGGCGCAGCCGGGCGGCAGGTCGGTGAGCAGCGGCGGCAGGCCCGGGATCGGGGTGAACGCCCGGTCGGGCAGGGCGTTGACCAGACCGGCGCTGTACGGGTGGCGCGGGGCGTCCAGCACCCGGTCCGCGGGACCGGCTTCGACGACCCGCCCCGCGTACATGACCGCGATGCGGTCGGCGACGCGCTGGGCGGCGGCCAGGTCGTGGGTGATGAGCAGGACGGCGCGGCCGTCGGCGACCATGCGGCGGAACTCCCCGATCAAGCCGTCGACCAGGTGCCGGTCCAGGCCGGTGGTCGGTTCGTCGGCGATGAGCAACCACGGGTCGCCGACCAGGGCCAGCGCGTTGGCGACGCGCTGCGCCATGCCGCCGGACAGCTCGTGCGGGTAGCGGTCGAGGTCGTCGGGCACGAGGCCGGCCCGGGCGGCGAGGCGGTGGGCGTGGTCACGGGTCGCCGTCCCTTCGGGGTGGTGCACGCGCACCGACTCCTCCAGCTGGGCGCGGGCCGTGCGCACCGGGGTGAGGTGGGACGCCGGGCTCTGCGGGATGAGGCCGATGCGACGGCCGCGGACGGTCGCGGCCAGCACCGCGTCGGGCGCGGTGAGCAGGTCCAGCGGTGGTCCGTCGCCCGTCAGCGCCGCCGTGCCGGAGGTCTGCGCGTTGCCGGGCAGGAACCCGAGCAGTGCGTTGGCCAGCACGGTCTTGCCGCAGCCGCTCTCGCCGACGAGCGCGACGCACTCGCCCGGCCGGACCCGCAGCGACACGTCGTTGACCGCGGCCACTGTGGCGCCGGGCAGGCTGAACCGCACGGACAGGTGGTCGAGCACGAGTTCGGTCACCACGTCAGCTCCGATCGGCGCCGGGGGTTGAGCCGGTCCCGCCAGACACCGCTGAGGCCGGCGACGGACAGGGTGGCGGCGATCAGCACGACGCCGGGCGCAAGCGACATCCACCAGCCGCCGGAGAGCAGCGACCGCTGCGCGTCGTTGATCATGTTGCCGATGCTGGCGGCGTGCGGCGGCAGGCCCAGCCCGAGGAAGGACAGCGCGGTCTCGTGCCAAACCGCGTGCGGGATCATCAGCGTGGTGGCCAGCAGCACCTGCGGTGCGATGTTGGGCAGCAGGTGCCGGACGAGCACGCGCGCGCGGGACGACCCGCCGACGACCGCGGCGTCGACGAAGGGCCGCCCGCGCAGGGAGAGCACCTCGGAGCGCACGATCCGCGCCGAGGTCAGCCAGTGCGTCAGCCCGATGGAGATCACCACGGCGGTCAGGCTCGGCCGCAGCACGGCGACGATCACGATGCCGAGCAGCAGGTGCGGCACCGACGCGACGGTGTCGACCAGCCGCATCAGCACCCGGTCCGGCCACCCGCCGACGGCGCCCGCGAGCGCGCCGACCGCCGTGCCGACCACGGAGGAGATGAGGGCGGCGAACAGGCCCACGCCCAGCGACACCCGCAGCGCGTAGACGCAGCGCAGCAGGACGTCGCGGCCGAGTTCGTCCGTGCCGAACGGGTGCGCCGCCGAGGGCGGCCGGTTGGCCGAGGCCAGGTCGACGTACTGCTGGTTGAGGTCGACCACGAGGGGCACCACCAGTGCGGCGGTCACCAGCACGCCGAGGACCACCGCGGCGGGAATCAGCCGCCGGCGCGGTGATCGGGCCGTGCTCGCGGCGGCGACGCGTGATCGCGGCACGGGCCGCCAGACCGGGCTGTCAACCATCGAGACCCACCCTCGGATCGGCCAGCGCGTAGAGCACGTCGGCGAGCAGGTTGCCCAGGAGCACCACCGCGGTGGCGAGCACGGTGAGCGCGCCCAGCAGCGCGAAGTCCACGTCGAGGGCGGCGTCGACGGTGGCCCGCGCGATACCCGGCCAGGAGAACACGGTCTCCACCAGCAGCGCCCCGGTGATCAGCTCGGGCAGCCGGGAGCCGACCAGGGTCAGGAACGGCAGCAGCGACGTGCGCAGCGCGTGCCCGGACACCACCAGGTGATCGGGCAGACCGCGTGACCGCGCGCCGATCACGTGCTCCGAGGTGAACGACTCCAGCAGGCTCTGCCGGACGAACAACACGTACCAGGGCGCGTGGGACAGCGCGAGCACGGACACCGGCAGGACCAGGTGCCGGGCGACCTGGCCGACCCCCGGCTCCGCGCCGGGGTCGGTGAGCCCGCCGCCGGGCAGCCACCGCAGTTCGAGCGCGAACACCGACAGCGCGGCCAACCCGAGCCAGAACACCGGCGCCGCTTCCAGCGTGTAGGCGGTGGCGGTGACCGCCCGGTCCAGCCACCCGCCCTGGCGCCAGGCCGCGGCGGTGCCCAGCACCAGCCCGAGCAGCAGCGCCAGGACGAAGGCGACGGCGACGAGCAGCACCGACCAGCCGAGCCGCTCGCCGATCACCTGCGACACCGGTTGCCGCATCGACAAGGAGTCGCCGAAGTCGCCGGCGACCGCGTGCCGCAGCCACGCCAGGTACTGCACGACCACCGGCTGGTCGACGCCCCAGTTCGCCCGCACCTGCGCCACCCGTTCCGGGGAGGCGCCGATGACGCGCACCCCGAAGTAGCGCTCGACCGGGTCGAACGGTGACGCCTTGGCGAGCACGAACACGGCGAAGCCGACCAGCAGCACCACCGGGACCGCGAAGGTGAGCCTGCGCAGCACGAGCAGGGCGAGGGCGCGGCGGCGCGCGCGGTTCCGCGCGGTCGCCACCGGGGTGGCCGTCACGGCTTCGGCGTCCAGCGTTCGAGGTTCCACCACACGGCGTGCACGAGCCCGTGGTCGTGCGGCTCGACCTGCTCGACCTGGCCGTCCCACCGGTCGCGCAGCACGTAGGTGTGGTCGAGGAACACCAGGAACGCCCAGCCGGGATCCGCGGTGTAGGCCCGCTGGAAGTCGGTGTAGGCCTGCTCGCGCGTGGCGGGGTCGAGGCTGCGGCGCCCGGTGTCCAGCGCCGCGTCCACCGCGGGGTTGCGGTAGTGCGTCATGTTCAGGTAGCCGGGCTGACCGGCGTACCGGGAGTGCAGCAGCGTGTAGGCCGCGGTGTCCGGGTCGTACGGGTCGCCGCCGCCCCAGACGTTCGCGGCCTCCTTCTGCCGCTGGAGCATCAGCTCGAACGTGGTGGACTCGACCGGCGCGTCGACGCCCAGCTTGGCGATGTCGCTCGCCGCGGCCAGCGCCAGTTCCTTGCGCAGCACGTCCGCCGCCGGGTACAGGATCGGCAACCGGGCGGGCTGCCCGTCCCGGGACCGGGCGCCGTCGGCTCCCCGGCGCCAGCCCGCCTCGTCCAGCAGCCGTTCGGCCTCGGCGGTGTCGTGCGCGAACGTGGCGCCCGGGTCGTGCCAGTCCCGCAGGTGCGGCGAGATCGGGGTGGCCGCCGGCGTCCCGGCGCCCGCGAGGACGGTGTCGATCATCGCCTGCCGGTCCAGGGCGAGGTTGATCGCCCGCCGCACCCGCGCGTCGGAGGTGAACGGCAGCTCGGACGGGAGGCCGAGGCCGCGGTAGTCGGCCGACGGGTTGCGCACGACCCGGTAGCCAGACCGGTCCGCGTAGGACTTCACCAGCTTCGGCGGCAGGACCGTGCCGTCGAACTCCCCGGCCGCCATCCGCGTGGCGCGGGCGTTGTCGTCGGGCACGAACACCACGGTCACGGTCTTGATCGCGGGCGCGCCGCCCCAGTAGTCCTCGTTGGCCTTCAGGACCAACCGGTCGCCCTTGCGCCACTCGGCCACCGCGTACGGTCCGGTGCCCACGGGCGCGGTGTTGAACGGCGCGCTGTTGACGTCGACGCCGTCAAAAGCCTTGCGGGGGACGATGCCCAGCGTCAGCTGCTCGGCGAACGGCGCGTAGGGGTGGGTCAGCCGGAACACCACGGTCCGGTCGTCCGGCGCGGTCACGTCGGCCACCGCGTCGAAGCGCGACGCGATGGTGGAGTCGGTCTTCGCGTCGAGCACCGCCTCGTAGGTGAACACGACGTCCTGCGCGGACAGCGGGGTGCCGTCGGTGAACTCCACGCCCTCGCGCAGGGTCGCCGTCCAGGTCAGGCCGTCCGCCGAAGCGGTCGGCAGCTCCCGGGCCAGGGCGGGCACGAGGTCCAGCCGCGCGTCCCGGGACACCAGCCCGTCGAAGACCTTCGAGGCGCCGTCCGGCGCGTAGCCGAGGACCGGGTTCAGGTTCTCCGGCTCGCCGCCCGCCCCGATCACGATCGACCGCCCCGCGTCGCCCGCGACGTCACCGTCCGGCGAGGTGCAGGCCGAAGCCGGCGCAACCGCCACCAGGACGCCGATCAGCAGCCGCCGCACGCACATCACCTCAGCAGGGAAGGTCAACTATTGCCAACAGCAGCTAACAGCAAGTGACTTGCAACAGCAAGCGAGACGTGCGTCATGACGGATCCGCGCGCCGATCATGACCGGCGTCACTGTTGATAACGGTTATCAGGTGCGGTTACGCTCCCGCGGTCCCCCGCCGCACAGTGATCGGTTCGCTCATGGTTGTTCGTCCGCGCTCGGCCGCGTCGTCGGTCGAGCGTGACCGCAAGGTGTTCCTCCGCCGGTCACGGTTGACGCAGAGGGTGACGGTCGCGGTGCTCGGGCTCGCGATCCCGGTGCTGCTGGTCGTCTCCGGCTCGATCGGCACGGTCGAGGTCGGCCTGGCGGACGCGGGGCGGATCGTGGTCGGGCACCTGGCGCCGGGCATGCCGTGGATGTCGGACGGCAGCCTGACCGTGCTGCAGGACCAGGCGGTGTGGCAGTTCCGGCTGCCCCGCGCGCTGCTGGCCGGGTTGGCGGGCGCGGGGCTGGCGTTGGCCGGCGCGATCATGCAGGTGATCGTGCGCAACCCGTTGGCCGAGCCCTACCTGCTCGGGGTGTCGTCGGGGGCGGGGGTCGGCGCGGTCCTGGTGATCACGCTCGGCTCGGCCGCCGTCGGCGGTCTGCCGCTGGGCGCGGCGGCGTTCGCCGGGTCGTTGGTGGCCTGCGCGTGCGTCGCGCTGACCGCCCGGCACCGCGGCGTGCTGTCGCCGACCAGGATGATCCTCTCCGGGGTGGCCCTCGGTTCGCTGTTCAGCGCGGTCACGAGCTACCTGACGTTGACGACCGAGGCGCAGAACGTGTTCAGCGTCCTGTTCTTCCTGCTGGGCAGCGTGTCCGCGGCGTCGATGGGCTCGCTCGTGGTGCCCGCGGCGGCGTTCGTGGTGGCCTGGGCGGTCGTCGGGTTCCGGACACGGGCGATGAACGCGCTGCTGACCGGTGACGAGTCGGCGACCGCATTGGGCGTGGACGTGAACCGGCTGCGCGCCGTCCTCCTGGTGACCGCGGCCCTGCTGACCGGGTCGATCGTGTCGGTGAGCGGGGGCATCGGCTTCGTCGGCCTGGTGGTGCCGCACGTGGCGCGCATCCTGGTCGGCGCGGACCACCGGCGGATGCTGCCGGTGGCGGTGCTCGGCGGCGCGGCGTTCCTGATGGTCGCCGACCTGTTGTCGCGCACGGTCGCCGCACCCGCCGAGGTGCCGATCGGCATCCTCACCGCGGTCGTCGGCGCGCCGTTCTTCCTGTGGCTGATGCGCCGGGACACGGCGGCCCAGGCGGGACTCGACCGATGAGGGTGCGCTTCGACCGCGTCAGCGTCGCCCTCGGCGGCCGGGACGTGCTGCGGGACGTGGACGTCGAGATCCGCCCCGGCCGGTTCCTCGGGCTGGTGGGCCCCAACGGCAGCGGCAAGTCCACGCTGCTCCGCACCCTCTACCGGGCCGTCGCGCCGTCGTCGGGCCGGGTGCTGCTGGACGGGCGGGACGTGTGGCGCACCGACCGCCGGGAGGTCGCGCGGTCGGTGGCGGTGATGACCCAGGAGACCTCGACCGAGTTCGACCTGACCGTGCTGGACGCCGTGCTGCTGGCCAGGGTGCCGTTCCAGCGCGGGTTCGGCCGCGACACCGACGCCGACCTCGACCTGGCGTGGACGGCGCTGACCCGGGTCGGCGCCGCCGACGTCGCCGACCGGCCCATCGGCCGGCTGTCCGGCGGGCAGCGGCAGCGGGTGATGCTGGCCCGCGCGCTCGCCGCGGACGCACCCGTCCTCGTGCTGGACGAGCCGACCAACCACCTCGACATCGCCTTCCAGCTCGAGCTGATGCGGATCGCGACCGACCTCGACCGCACGATCATCGCGGCGCTGCACGACCTCAACCTCGCCGCGACCCACTGCGACGACATCGCCGTGCTCGACGGGGGCCGCCTCGTCGCCGCCGGCCCACCGGCCGAGGCGCTCGCGCCGCGCGTGGTCGAAGACGTGTTCCGGGTCGCCGTCGACCAGCTCACGCACCCGCGCACCGGCCGTCCCCTCCTGGTCTTCGACCACCCCAGCGGTCACCCCGAGCACGGAGATGAGATCCATGCGTAGAACACCGTCCCTGATCGCGCTCGGCGTCGGCGCCGCGCTGGTCGCCGGCTGCGGCTCCGCGGTCACCCCCACCACGGCCACGAGCGCCGCCGGCCAGGCGGTCACGATCACCAACTGCGGCCGGGAGGTCACCGTCCCGGGCGTGCCGAAGGCGGCGGTCGGGCTGAGCCCGTCGCAGACGGAGCTGCTGGTGCGGTTGGGCTTGGCGGACTCGCTGGTCGGGCAGGCGCAGACGGCCACCGCGCCGCTGCCCGACGACGTGGCGGGCCTGGCCGCCGACGTGCCGGTGCTGAGCGAGTCCGGGCCGCCGAGCCGCGAGCGGTTGCTGGACGCGCGGCCGGACTTCGTGTTCTCGCCGACCATGTACGAGTTCACCGCCGAGCAGGGCTTCGCGAGCCTGGAGCAGCTGGGCCAGGCCGGTGTCGCGGCGTACGTCGCCACGGGCGGGTGCGCCGAGCGGCGGATGAGCGGCACGGTCGAGGACGTCTTCACCGACCTGGAGAACCTCGGCGAGGTGTTCGCCGCGTCCGACCGGGCCCGGCCCCTGGTGGAGAAGGGCAAGGCCGACCTGGCCGCGGTGGACACCGCCCTCGCGGGCCGCGCCAAGCCGACCGTCGCCCAGGTGTACCTGGAGGGCGCGACCGTGACGGCGATCGGCGCGGGCATCGAGTACGACATCATCCGCCGGGCGGGCGGGGACAACGTGTTCTCGCCGCAGGACCCGCAGTTCGCCAAGTTCTTCGCCGCGCAGATCACGCCCGAGGCGCTCGCCGCGGCGAACCCGGACGCGCTCGTGTTCGCGGTCAACGGACCCGAGCACGAGCGGACGACCGTGGAGTACCTGAACCGCACGTTCCCGGACATGACGGCCGTGCGCGAGCGGCGGCTGATCGCGATCGACGCCGCCGACACCTACCCGGGCACGCTCGGGAACGTCGCCGTGGTGCGGGAGATCGCGGAGCGGCTGCACCCGGACGCCTTCACCCCGTGATCCACCGCAGGCTCCTGCACCTGGCCGGCGTCGTCGCCGGGCCGATCGCGCTGCTCGCCGCGCTGTCGGCGCTGGTGTCGGCGTGCCACGTCGCCGGAGCCGTCCTGACGGCGGCCGTCCTCGCCGACCTCGTCGGCGGGGACGGTGCCGCCGCCGCGCCCCTGATCGCGGCGCTGGTCGGCGTCGTCGCGGTGCGGGCGGCCCTGCTGTGGCTGCGGGAGGTCGCCGCCGCCAGGTTCGGCATCGCCATCCGCACCCGGTTGCGCGGCGAGCTGCTGCGCCGCATCACCTCGCTCGGGCCGGCGTGGGCGCAGGGCGAGCGGTCCGGCGCGATCACGCACACCGTCGTGGACGGTGTCGAAGCCCTCGACGCCTACTACAGCCGCTACCTGCCGCAGCTGCTGGTGACCTGCGTCGTGCCCGCCGCCGTCGCCGGGTGGCTGTTCACCGTCTCCGTGCCGGCCGCCTCGGTCCTCGCCGGGTCGGTGCTGTGCGCGGTGGTGGTGCCCCGCTTCTGGGACGCCCGGCTGCTCCGGACGGGACGGACCCGTTGGCGCGCCTACGAGAAGCTCGCCGCGGACTACCTGGAGGCGACGCAGGCGATCGGCGTGCTGCGCGTGTTCGGTTCGGGCCGGCGGACCGGGGACGCGCTCGCCCGGCGCGGCGAGGAGCTGCACGGCTCCACGATGACGCAGTTGCGGGTCTCGCTCGTGGAGTCCGCCGTCAGCGCGCTCGCGTTGCACCTGGGCACGGTCGCCACCATCGTCGTCGCCTGCGCGGGTGTCCTCGGCGGTGGCGGGCCCGCCGGGTCCGTGCTGCTGTTCCTGCTGTGCGCCAGGGAGTGCTTCCGGCCGGTGCTGGACCTGTCCGCCCACTGGCACCTCGGTTACCAGGGGCTCGGCGCGGTCGAGGGCATCGACGAGATCCTCACCGCGCGCCCGGCCGTCGCGGACACCGGCACGCGCACCGAGCCCGCCCGACCGGGCGCCGGGCTCGTGCTGCGGCAGGTCGGCTACCGGTACCCGAACGGGGCCGGTGTCGCCGACGTCGACTTCGAGTGCCGGCCGGGGAGCGTCACCGGGATCGTCGGCCCGTCGGGCGCGGGCAAGAGCACGCTCGCCCGGCTCGTCGTGCGGCACGTCGACCCGCGGCACGGGACGATCGAGCTCGACGGGACCCCGATCACCGACTACACGCTCGCCGCGCTGCGCGCGAGCATCGGGGTCGTCGGCCAGCACACCTACCTGTTCCACGGCACCGTGGCGGAGAACCTGCGCCTCGCCCGGCCCGACGCCACGCCGGCGGAGGTGCGTGCCGCCGCCCACGTCGCGGACGCCCTCGACTTCATCGAGGCGCTCCCCCACGGCTTCGACACCGAGCTCACCGAGAACGGCGCCCGGCTCTCCGGCGGCCAGCGGCAGCGGCTGGCCATCGCCAGGGCGGTGCTCGCCGCGACACCGGTGCTGCTGCTGGACGAGGCGACCTCCGCGCTGGACGTCGACACCGAGGAGCGCGTCCTGACCCGGCTCGCCGAGCACTGCGCCGGCACGACCCGGATCGTCATCGCGCACCGCGAGAGCGCCCTGCGCGACGCCGACGCGATCGTCACCGTCGAGTCCGGCCGCGTCACCACCATCACGTCGCCGACGGCCCCGCGATGAGCGGCCCGCTCCGGCGCCTCCTGCCGGTCGTCGCCGAGCGACGGGCCACGTTCGGCTGGACCATCGCGGCGAACGCCGTCGCCCAGCTCGGCGCGCTGGGCACGGCGGTGGGCGGCACGTGGCTCGCCGGCCGGACCGCCGCGACCGGCGACGCGCCGCTGCTGCCCGCGGCCGTCGTCCTGGCCGGTGTCGCGGTGCTGACCGCGGTGATGACGTGGCGCGAGTCGTGGGTCTCGCACGACCTGGCCTACCGGTTGATCGGCGCGCTGCGCGCCCGCGTGTTCGACCGCCTCCGGGTGAGCCTGCCCGATCGCCGCACGCCCCGGCGCGGCGGCGACCTGGCCTCCGTCGCCTTCGCCGACGTCGACCGCCTCGAATGGCTCTACGCGCACACCGCGGCCCAGGCGCTCACCTCCGCCCTGCTCGTCGTGGCCACCACCGCGCTGTCGCTGCTCGTGACGCCGTGGCTGCTGCTGGTGTGGGTGCCGTTCGTGGTCGTGACGGCGGCGTTGCCCTGGCTGTTCGGGCGGGTGGGCGCCCGGCAGGGCGTCGAGCTGACCGAGGCCGCCGCCGCGCTCAACGCCGAGCTGGTCGACACCGTGCGCGGGTTGGACGAGCTCAGCGCCGCCGGGGCGCTGGACCGCCGAACCGCCGCGCTCGACCGGCACACCGGCGTGCTGACCGCCGTGCAGGCTCGGATCGGCTCCCGGACGGGGGTGGAACGCGCGGTCACGGACGCCGCGCTGTCCCTCAGCGCGATCGGGGCGCTCGCGGTCTGCGCGGTGAACCTCGACGCCGTGGGCCGGGTGCTCGCCCCGGTCGCCATGGTGCTGGCCACCGCCGCGCTCGGTCCCGTCGCGCAGATATCCGACCTGCTGCGCAACCTCGGCACGCTGCGCGCGGCGGGCAGGCGCATCGTCGACGTCCTGGACCGGCGACCGGCCGTCCGCGAAGCCGTCGCGCCACGGCGACTGCCGCCACGTGCCGCCTCGACCGGTCTCGTGTTCGACCGCGTGACGTTCCGGTACGGCGACGGGTCGCCGGCGTTGCGGGAGGTGTCGTTCACCGTCCGCCCCGGCGAGCGGGTCGCGCTCACCGGGCCGTCCGGCGCGGGGAAGACCACCTGCGCGCTGCTGGCCGTGCGGATGTGGGACCCCGACGCCGGGCGCGTCACGCTCGACGGCGTCGACCTCGCCGACCTGGCCGACGACGAGCTGCGGGGTGCGATCAGCGCCGTGCCGCAGGACCCGGGGCTGCTCGCCGGGACGATCGCGACCAACATCCGGCTCGGCCGCCCCGACGCCGGCGACCTCGACGTCGAGCGGGCGGCGCGACGGGCGGGCATCCTCGACCCCGGCGCCGGTTTCCCCGCCGGGCTCGACACGACCGTCGGCGAGTCCGGGGCCGGGCTGTCGGGCGGTCAGCGGGCACGGGTCGCCATCGCCCGGGCCCTGCTGACCGAACCGCGCGTGCTCGTCCTGGACGAGGCGACCGCCAACCTCGACGCGGACGCCGACGCGGCCATCACCACCGCCCTCACCTCGACCGGCGACGACGTGGGCATCCTCGTCATCGCCCACCGCCCCACCACCCTCGCCCGCTGCGACCGCACGGTGCGCCTGGAAGAAGGCCGGCTCATCGACTGAGCCGACCGCTCCCGATCCCGGGTCGCAGGCCTCGGATCGCTCGCGCGGCTCCCGATGGCAGGGTGGCGTTGCCGGGCGCGGGTTGCGGCTCGCCGGGGCGGGGGCGTCGCTCGGCGCGGGGCTGCGGCTCGCGATGGCAGGGTTGCGTTGCCGGGCGCGGGTTGCGGGTCGCCGCGGCAGGGGCGTCCGGAGGCTCAGCTCGGGCGGTTGCCCGTCCCGACCAGCGCACGGGCGCGCAGTGTGGTCGTCGTGGCCATCAGTTCGCGGTAGCGGGTGTGGACGGCGGACACGACCGGGGCGTCCAGACCGTCGAGAGCGGCCCGGACGCCTGAGCCCATCACGAAGCTCCACGCCGAGTCCGGGGTGAGGGGGATGTCCCGCTCCACCGACCGCACGTCGACCTCGCCCAACCCGAGGCCGCTCAACCACCCGGCCAGCTTCTCCTCGGTGTCCACGCGCGCGGCACGCTCCGCCGACGCCGGGCGGTCGAGCGTCCGCCCCGTCCGCTCGGTGAGCGCCTGGACCAGCGGGCCCACCACGTCGTCCACGCTGCCCTGCCGCCACGTCGTCACGCCGAACGCGCCGCCGGGCCGGAGCAGGCCGACCAGGTGCGCGGCGGCCGCGTCCATGTCCGGCAGGAAGAAGATGCCGAAGACGCACTGCACCCGGTCGTAGGGCAGACCGTCCACAGAGGTCCACCGGGACGCGTCGGCGTGGTGGAACCGCAGCTGCGGCAGCCCTTCGGCGCGTCGGATGCCCTGGTCGAGCAGCTCGCGCGCGAGGTCGACGGCGTCGACGAGCCCTTCGACGCCGACCGCCCGCGCCGCCGGGATGGCCGACGAACCCGACCCGCAGCACACGTCGAGCACTCGTCCACCCGGTCGTGGCGGCGCGGCCTCGACGGTCGCGGCGCCGATCGGGTCCCACAGCAGCGGCGTCCACTCGGCGAACTCGGCACTGCCGTGGTCGAACGCCTCGACCACGGCCGGGATCGACTCAGCCATCCAGTCCTCGCCGTCGGGATCGGGTGAGCAGCAGCAGTGCCGCGCCACCGGTGAGCAGTAGTGCGCCGACCGTCGACACAGTACCCAGCGATCCGGCGCCGGTGTTGGCGAGCCGCGAGCCGCCCGCCGCCGCCGGGGTGGTCGTGGTCGGCGGCACGGTGCCGGCCGGACTGGTCGTGGTCGGTGACGTGGTGCCGGTGGGAGCCGCGCAGTCACGGCCGAGCGCGGTGGCCGGGTCGACGTCGCCGACCGCGATGGTGAACTCGTCGGTGTCCACCACGCGCTGCCCGCCGGCGGGCGTGACGGCGACCTCGACCGTGATCCGGTAGACGCCCTCCCGGCCGAACGCCCAGTTGGCGTGCGCGTGGGTGCCCGGCGCGACGGTCACCGCGTCGGGCAGGCCGTCACCGGAGTTCGCCAGCACGGTCGGCGCCAGGCCGGTCAGGAACAACGCGAACCGGCCGGGTCCGTCCACCGCGGACAACGTGATGGTGACGTCGCCGTGCTCGGGCCGCAGCGCCTCGGTGTTCCAGCCGGCCCAGACGATGCCGGGGATCTGCGTCTGCGGGATGAGCCACACCGGCTGCCCGGCGTCGCCGAGGAACGCGTAGGCGGGATCGGCGGGGATGGTGTTGCGGGCTCGGGGGACGAGGTGGACGACCACGTCCGCGGGATCGCGCCAGACCGCCTTGTCCGGACCCGCGGTGCCGTCCTTGACCCGGGTGCGCAGGACGCCGTCCACGAGACCCGGCGCGATGAGGTCGACGTGCCCGTCATCGAGGACCACGCACGGCGTCGGCGCACCAGTGGTGGTGGTCGTCGTCGTGGCACCGGCAGTCGTCGTGGTTGTTGTGGTGGTGGTCGTTGTCGTCGTCGTAGTAGTAGTGGGCTCCCCCGCGCCCGGAACCACGGTGGTCGGGTCGATCTCGCCGACCGCGATGGCGTAGGTCGCGGTGTCGCGCAACGGTTCGCCGGTCGGGGTGGTGGCTTCGAGGGCGAAGGTGAGCCGGTAGACGCCCTCCCCGGCGAACGTCCAGTTGGCGTGCGCGTGCGTGCCGAGCTCCACCGGGTGCTGCTGGGGCAGGGGGTTGGCGGTGTCGAAGACGCGCGGCAGCGGCTCGCCGAACGACCCGCTCTGGAACACGGTCACCGCACCCGGCGGCGCGCTGCCCGGCAGGTCGCCGCCGATCGCGTCGAGGGTCCAGCGCACCGAGCCGGGCACGACCTGGTCCGCGGTCAGGGACTCGGTGTTCCAGCCGAGCCAGACCAGGTTGGGGTCCTGCACCTCGGGGCTGACCCAGATGTCGCTGCCCGCCGGACCGAGGAACGCGTACTCGGGCCGGTCCGGCACCTGGATGCGGGCCTCGGGCTTCACGTGCGTCACGACCGTCGCCGGGTCGCGCAGCACGGGCGGGTCGACGGTGCCGTCCTTGACCCGGATGGCCAGTTCCCCGTCCACGACGGAGCCGGCCACGAGGTCGACGTGGCCCTGGTCGACCACGGTCGTGGCGTCCTGGGCCGAGGCCGGGAGGATGGACGCGCCGGCGAGCAGCGTGAGGGACGCGGCGACGAGCGCGAGGCCACGGCGGTGGTGCGTGGTCACGAGGACTCCTTGGCTGGACGGCGGCGGGTGACGACCAGCACGAGCACACCCGTGGTGAGCAGGGCCAGGGCCAGCGCGGTGGCGGCGGGCGCCTCGGCGGGACCGGTCGAGGCGAGCTGCGTCGGCCGCCTGCCGTCGGGAGTGGTGTTGCCGGTGTCCGCGGTGCCGGTGGACTGGGCGTCGCCGACGACGAAGGTGTAGCTCGCGGTGTCGGTCAGCGGGCTGCCGTCGGGCCGGGCCGCCGACACGCTGAAGTCCAGCCGGTAGCGGCCGGGCTTGCCGAACGCCCAGTTCGCGTGCGCGTGCGTGCCGAGCGCGACGGTGTGGGTGTCGGGCAGGCCGTCGGTGCTGTTGAAGATCAGCGTCGGAGCGCCGAACGAGCCCGTGGTGAACAGCCCGAACGGGCCGGGACCGTCCACCCCCGTGAGCGTCCACGTGACCGGTCCGCCGACGTCCGCCGGTCGCAGTTCCTCGGTGGACCAGCCGATCCAGAGGATGCCCGGCTGCTCCTGCTGCGGCAGCAGGTGGATCTGCCCGCCCGCCGCGCCGAGGAACGACAGCGCGGGGATCGCGGGCAACGCGGTGCGCGCGGCGTCGGTGATCCGGAACTCGACGTCGGCCGGTTCGCGCCACGTGACCGCGCCGATCGTGCTGCCGTCCTTCACGTGCACGCTCAACCCGTCGCCGACGAGCCTGGGCGCCAGGGCGTCGACGTGCCCGCGGTCGAGCGTGACCTTGCCGGTCGCGGTGGGCGGCTGCCCCGCGGCGGCGACCTCCGGCGCGACCTGGGGCACGACCTGTGGCACGACCTCCGGCAGGGCTTCCGGCACTGCGCGTCCGACCCGGGGCACGACGGCGGGCTCCGCCGCCGCGCGGTTGTCGGCCGGGAGCGCGGGCGCGCCCACCTCCACCGCGTAGACGCGCTCGGCGTGGAGGGGACTGCCGTCGAGCAGGTGCGCGTCCGCGTCGAGCCGGACCGTGTGCCGACCCGGCGCGGTGAACTCCCAGTCCGCGATCCCGGTGGTGGCCACCGGCACGGTCACCGGCTCCGACCCGGTCCGCCCCGGGCCGTCGAGCACGATCGCACGCAGCCGCACCACGTCGCCGAACGCGACGCCGGGCGCGATCGCCGTGGTGTCCCACCGCAGGCCGACCCGCCCGTCCACCGCCGCGACGGTGTCGACGCCCGCCGCGAGGTCCAAGGCACCTTCGCGGACGCTCAGCACCGCCGACGCCTGACCGGGCACGGCGAACGCCGGCGCGGCGAGCACGAGCAGCGCACCGGCCACCCCGCCCACCGCCAGGGCACGGACCGCGATCACGACGACACCTCCGCGGGAACCGGGGTGGCCGCCGTCGAACGGCGGCCACGGGGACGGGTGAGCAGGCCGTGCCGCGGCGCGAACAGCCAGCACAGCACGAAGACGCCGGTGAGGGTGAGCACGATGAGCCCGCCCGCGGCGAGGTCGAAGGCGTAGGAGAGGTAGAGGCCGAGCACGCTGCCGCCGGCGCCGATGGCCGGTGCGAGCAGCATCATCACGCCCAACCGGTCGGTGAGCAGGCGGGCCGCGGCGGCGGGCGTCACGAGCAGCGCCAGCACGAGCACGTTGCCGACGGCCTGCAAGGAGATCACGATCGCCAGCGTCACCATCACGTACAGCGCGATGTCGAGCCAGAACACCGGCAGGCCGACCGCGCGGGCCTGCTCGCGGTCCAGGCTCGCGGCGACCAGCCTGCCGTTGAGCAGCGCGGTGGCCAGCAGCAGGACCGCGCCGATCACGGCGACCGACACCACGTCGCCGTCGCTGATGCCGAGGATCGACCCGAACAGGAACGACTCCAGCGACCCGCCGTAGCCCGGCGCCGCGCTGAGGATCACGATGCCCAGGCCGAAGGCCGCGGCGAAGAAGATCCCGATGACCGAGTCCTCCTTGAGCCTGCGGTTCTGCGCGACCACCGCGATGAGCAGCGCGGTGATCACACCCGCGACCGCGCCGCCGACCACCAGGTTCGCGCCGAGCACGAAGGCCACCGCGATGCCGGGGAACACGGCGTGCGCGACCGCGTCGCCGATGAACGCCATGCCGCGCAGCACGACGTGTCCGCCGACGACGCCGCACACCAGGCCGGACAGCAGCGCCACCAGCAGGGCACGCCGCCAGAAGTCGTACTCCCACGGCGCGGCCAGCGCGTCGAGGACGGCGCTCATCGGGTCACTCCCAGGGATCGGAGCAGCTGATCGGCCCGGTCCAGGCCGAAGGTGCGCAGCCAGATGTCGGTGTCGGCGAGCGCGGCCGGCTCGCCGTCGGCCACGACCGTGCGGTTGAGCAGGCACAACCGCGTGCACAACGTGGTCGCGGCGGCGAGGTCGTGGGTGGTCATGAGCACGGCGACCCCTTCGTCGCGCAGGTCGGTGAGCAGCCGGCCGAGCAGTTCCTGGGTCGGCGCGTCGATGCCGGTGAACGGCTCGTCCAGCAGCAGCACGCGGGGACGCAGGGCCAACGCCCGCGCGACCAGCACGCGCTGCCGCTGGCCGCCGGACAGTTCGCCGACGGGACGCGACCGGAGGTCGTCCATGCCCACGCGCGTGATGGCGTCGTCCACCGCCGCCCGGTCCGCCGCGGTCCGCCGGCCGAACAGGCCGGTCAGGTGGGTGCGACCGGTGGCGACCGCCTTCGCGACCGAGATCGGGAAGTCCCAGGCGAACTCGTGGCGCTGCGGCACGTAGCCGACCGCGCCCCGGGCCTGCCGGGCGGTGCGGCCGTGCACCGCGACCGTGCCCCGGTGTGGTGGCAGCAGGCCCAACGCGGTGCGCAGGAGCGTCGTCTTGCCCGCGCCGTTGGGGCCGATCAGCCCGGCCAGCTCGCCGGCGCGGAGGTCGAAGTCCACTGAGGACAGCACTTCCCGCCCGCCCAGCTGCACGGCCAGGTCGCGGATGCGCAGGATCGGTTCGGTCATCGCTCTCCCCTCCGACGACGCAGGACCACGGCCACGAGGACGGCCACCACGAGCAGCGCGCCGCCGCCCAGGCCGACCCACGTCCACGACCGGTCGCTCGCCGGTTCGGGTTCCGCACGCGGCTCCGGCTTCGCTTCCGCTTCCGCCACGTCGAAAGCGGATCGCGGGTCGGTGGCGTCGCCGACGTGCACGCGCAGGACCCTCCGGTCGGCCACCTGCGCGCGTTCCTTCGTGGTCGCGGCCATCTCCACGTCGAGCAGGTAGGTGCCCGGCGCGCCGAACACCCAGTTGCCGTGCACGTGGGTGCCCGCCTCGATGCCCGTCTCCTGCGGCGCCGGCTCGGCGCTGCTGAAGATCGTGGTCGGCGCGCCGAAGTTGCCGCTGAGGAACAGCACGAACCGGCCGGGACCGCGCACGCCGTGCAGGCGCCAGGTGACCTCGCGCTCGACCGCCGCGGTGACCTCCGGGTCCTGGGTGTTCCAGCCGGGCCACACCACGCCGTCCTGCTCGACCTGCGGCAGCACCCAGATCGGGCCGCCCCGGTCGCCGAGGAAGTCGTACGCCGGGTCGTCCGGGACGGTGGTGCGGGCCGTGTCGGCCACGTGCAGCACGACGTCCGACAGCGCGCGCCACTGCGGCGCGTCACCGGTGTCGTCACGCAGCTGCACGGTCCACCGGCCGTCCACGAACCGCGGCCCGAGGTCCACGTGGCCGTCCGAGACGACCACCTGCTCGGCGGCGTGCGCGACGGCGACCGGCTGGACGGTCATGAGCACGGCGAGCAGCGCGAACAACCGCGTCAGGCGAGGCATCGGACCGCCTCGTCCGCGTTGTGCCGCATCATGTCCACGTAGTTGCCGACCTTGTCGTCGAACGCGTCCCCGTAGAGCAGGCACACGTCGATCGACTGGTCCCGGGCCACCTGGCTCAGCACCGAAGCGCGCTGCGCGAGGTTGGGCTCCATGAACACCGCCGGCACCTTCAGGTTCCGCACCGTCTCCGACAACTTGCGCACGTCCTCCACGCTCGGTTCCTGCGCCGGGTTGGGCACCACGAAGCCCGCGACGGTCAACCCGTAGGCGGCGGCGAAGTAGCCGAAGCCGTCGTGGGTGGTGACCAGGTGCCGGTGCTCGGGCGACACGCGGGCGACGGTCTCGCGCACGTAGCCGTCCAGCTCGTCGAGCCGGTCGAGGTACGCGCGGGCGTTGCGGTCGTAGACCTCGGCCCCGTCCGGGTCCGCGGTGCGCAACGTGTCCCGCACGACCTCGACGTAGGCGCGCGCGTTGCGCACGTCCTGCCACAGGTGCGGGTCGATCTCGCCGTGCACGTGCTTGCCCAGCACGGCCTGCGGCAGCTGGTGCACCGAGCCGCCGGGCGCGCCGAGGAAGGCGAACCGCGGGTCGTCCGGGATGGTGGCGATGGCCTTGTTGGGCACCTCGATCACCGCGTCGGCCGCCGGGACGACCTGCCGCTGGTTCGCGCCGCCCGTCGCGTCGTTGAGCGTGTAGAGCTCGCCGGTGTCGAGGTCGACGGTGAGGTCGGTGTGCCCCTCGTTCAGCACGGTGCCCGCCACGCCGGTCGGGTCGACGCCCACGGCGAAGGTGAACGTGCCCTCCCCCAACGGGATCGGCGCGCTCGCGCCGCCGTTGAGCAGGGTCGCGGCGAGCGTAAGCCGGTAGACGCCGGGCCGGGTGAACGCCCAGTTGAGGTGCGTGTGCGCGGCCGGCGGCAGGGTCGTGGCGTCCACTTCGGACAACTCGTCCGCGGAGTTGAAGTACACCACCGGTTTGCCCAACGCCTCGGTCAGGTACAGGACCAGCTCGCCCGGCCCGTCCAGCGCGGTCGCCGCCAGGCGGACCTCCGAGGAGCGGGTGGCGCCCTTGTCCTTGCCGTCGCCGCGCACCCGCAGCCCCAGCCAGAGCACGTCCAGGCCGATGTTCTCCACCAGCGGGATCACGTGCGCGCCGTAGGTCTCCGACACCTCGGCCAGCGAGACGTTGGGCGTGCCTTCCCGCACGTTGGCGTCGATGGCCTTGATCAGGCGCTGCTCCTCCAGCAGGAGGTGGTTGGTGAACGTGACGTCGGCCCGCGTGACCTTCTTGGCGTCGGCGGGCACGGGCTCGTAGGAGTGCGGGTCGCCGCCGGGCGGCACGAGCGAGTCGACCCGGACGCGCTCGCCGCCGACGTTGCGCACGAGGTCGGCCAGGATCTCGGTGGTCGTGACCACCGACACCCCGTCCGCCGCACCGCCGCCGGCGGCCGAGCAGGCGGTCAGCACGGCGACCGAGAACGCCGCGATGGCGCGCGGGAACGCACGCACGTGCATGGGTTTTTCCTCCAGACGGACGCCGGTCGACCGGCGTGGCACCGCGAACCTAATACGAACGACAACCGTTTTCAATAGGCCGGGCGGCCCAGTCGATCACCGACCGTTCAGCCCTAACGGAAATGATTATCGTCTGCAACACTGCGGTCGCGGCCCGATCGGGCCCATCCACCCCACGAACGGAGCACTCCACCGTGCGCACCTCAGCACGCCTCGCTCTGCTGCCCTTGGCGGTGGCGGCCCTCCTGGGCGCCGTCGTCGCACCGGCCACCGCGTCCACCACCGCGGTCGTCCTCGACAGCGGGCACGTCGACGTCATCGGCATCGCCTTCGAGGACGGGCAGTTCGACGTCCACGTCCACGACGAGACCAACGACGTCGAGTACGCGCCGTCCGACGTGAAGATCGTCGCCAAGTCGGCGGCCCGCACCACCGTGCCCGCCGATCCCGCCTACTCGTTCCTCGGCGCGGCGGGCAGCCCGGTCTGGGTGCTGCCCGAGGTCGAGGACCCGGCGTTGCTGTGGCCCGGCATCGCCACCGAGGAGATCGAGCCCGGCGTGTTCGTCGGCGACGCCCTGACCCTGCGGTTCGAGTGGGTCTACGGCCCCGCCGGGTTCAGCGTCTTCACCACCGACGCCGTCGGCGCGCCCACCGTGCTCGTGGACAGCGGCAACGGCCTGCCCGACGCGGTCGGCCTCACCGCCGGCAACCACCAGCACGCCAACTGGGCGTTCGAGGCGGCCGGCAACTACGCCGTCGTGGTCCGGGTCAGCGGCGTGCTCGCCGCCACCGGCCAGAAGGTCACCTCCGCGCCCGCCCTCTACCGGTTCAAGGTGAACGCATGAGATCCCGAGTCCTCGCCGCCGCGGCCTTCGCCGCGACCGCCGCCCTGCTCCTGCCCGGCACCGCGCACGCCGCCACCATCTCCCAGGGCCACGTCGACGTCCTCGACGTGGACTGGACCGGCAGCACGTTGACGCTGGACGTCCACGACGCCACCGTCTCCCCCGCCGTCGACCGCGACCCGTCCACCGTCGTGCTCGACGCCGTGCCGGCGAGCAAGACCACCGTGCCGGCCAACTCCGCGTACTCGTTCCTCGGCACGCCCGGCTCCACGGTGTGGGTGCTCCCGCAGGCCCAGGTCACCGGCATCCTGTGGCCCGGGATCAACACGCAGGGCGTGCCGTCCGGCGTGCTGCTGAACAACACCGTGACCGCCAAGCTCGTCTCGGTCTCCGGCCCCGCGGACGTCAGCGTGTACACGACGAGCCTCGGCACGCCCACCGTGTGGTTCGACAGCGGCAACGGCCTGCCCGACAGCCGGACCATCGCGGTCAACACCCACGCGCACGCCAACTGGGCGTTCGAGGCGGCGGGCACCTACACCGTGGTCTTCGAAGCCACCGCCACCAAGGCCGCCGGCGGCGCCGTGACCACCGGGCAGAAGAGCTACACCTTCACCGTCCAGCCCTGACACCCCAGAGCCGACCACGCTGCCGCCCGGTCGAACGGGCGGCAGCGGTGGCGGGCGCGCGGGCGATCGCGCGGCGGCCCAGCGGCAGCGGTGCCGGGCGCGCGGGCGGCGGCGGTCGAGCGGGTGGCTCAGCGGTCGAGTTCCTCGTTCTTGGCGTCGAGGCCGCGGCGGATCGCGCCCGGCGCGGGCGTGAGGCGGTCGCGGACCTTGGCCGAGGAGGCCAGTTGCCACGGCACGCTGGTCACCATGACGCCGGGCTGGAACAGGAGCCTGCCCTTGAGGCGCAGCGCGCTCTGGTTGTGCAGCAGTTGCTCCCACCAGTGCCCGACGACGTACTCGGGGAGGAAGACGGTGACGACGTCGCGGGGGTTGTCGGTGCGCACCCGCTTGACGTAGTCCAGAACCGGTTTGGTGATCTCGCGGTACGGCGACTCGATCACCTTGAGCGGGATGGAGAAGTCCTGCTCGTTCCAGAGGGCGACGAGCTCCCTGGTGTCCTTGTCGTCCACGTTGACCGTGACCGCTTCGAGCCGGTCCGGCCGCACCGCCTTGGCGTAGGCCAGCGCGCGCTTGGTGGGACGGTGCACTTTGGACACCAGCACGATCGCGTGGTTGCGGGACGGCAGCCCGATCGGTGACTCGTCGTCGTCCTCCCGCAGCTCGTCGGCGACCCGCTGGTAGTGGCGGCGGATCGCGGCCATCAACGCGTAGATGGCCGCCATCGCGGCGAGCGAGATCCAGGCGCCCTGGGTGAACTTGGTGATCAGGATGACGGCCAGCACCAGGGCGGTCATCGCGAAGCCGAACGCGTTGACCGCCTGGGCGCGCCGCATCCGCCGCCGCGCCGCCGGGTCGGTCTCCGTGCGCAGCAACCGGGTCCAGTGGCGGATCATCCCGCTCTGGCTGATCACGAACGACATGAACACGCCGACGATGTAGAGCTGGATCAGCCGCGTCACCTCGGCGTCGAACGCCACCACGAGCACGATCGCGAACCCGGCGAGGAAGACGATGCCGTTGGAGAACACCAGCCGGTCGCCGCGGGTGTGCAGCTGGCGCGGCAGGTAGCGGTCCTGGGCCAGGATCGAGCCGAGCACCGGGAACCCGTTGAACGCGGTGTTCGCGGCCAGCACCAGGATCAGGCCGGTGAAGAAGATGACGTACCAGGTCGCCGGCGGGAACCCGGCGAACACGGCGTTGGCGAGCTGGGCGACCAGGGTCTTCTGCTCGTAGCCCGCGGGCGCGCCGATCAGCTGGTGCGCGGGGTCCTCGGCGACCTGGGCGCCGGTGAGCCGGGCCAGCATGATCAGGCCGAGGAACATGGTGACGGCCAGCACGCCCATCATCAGCAGGGTCATGGCGGCGTTGCGGCCCTTTGGCTTGCGGAACGCGGGCACGCCGTTGCTGATCGCCTCGACCCCGGTCAGCGCGGCGCTGCCGGAGGAGAACGCGCGCAGGACCAGGAACGCGAGCCCGAGTCCGGCCAGACCACCGTGCTCCTCGACCAGCCGGAAGTCGGCGCTCTCCGCTCGCACGTCGTCCCCCAGCACGTACACGCGGACCAGCGACCACGCGATCATGGCCAGGATGCCGGCGACGAAGGCGTAGGTGGGGATGGCGAACGCGGTGCCGGACTCGCGCACGCCGCGCAGGTTCATCGCGGTGAGCACGACGATGGCGCCGACCGCGAACTCGACCTTGTGGGTCGCCACGAACGGCACGGCCGAGCCGATGTTGGCCGCGGCGGACGCGATCGACACCGCCACCGTCAGCACGTAGTCGACCAGCAGGGCGCTGCCGACCACCAGGCCCCACTTCGGGCCGTGGTTGACGGTGGCCACCTCGTAGTCGCCGCCGCCGGAGGTGTAGGTGCGGACGTTCTGCCGGTAGGAGGCCACCACGGCGGCCATCACCACCGCGACCAGCAGCGCGATCCACGGGCTGAACGCGTACGCCGACGCGCCGGCGACCGACAGGACCAGCAGGATCTCCTCCGGCGCGTACGCCACGCTCGACATCGGGTCGGAGGCGAACACCGGCAGCGCGATCCGCTTGGGCAGCAGGGTGTGCGACAGGCGGTCGCTGCGGAACGGCCGCCCGACCAAGAGCCGCTTGGCGACGGTCGCGAGCTTGGACATGGAGGCAGGGCCTAGGGGGTCTCGGTCCGGCCTGGTGTGGTCCGGAGTTGCCGGCACGGCGTGCGGTCGACGGCGACCGGTGGCGGGCGGGTCGGGTCGCTCCCGGCGCGCCGGACCTCCACCCGGGCTCCGGGTCGGCCCGGCAGGCGTGTCCCCCGACCACCGCGGGTGACCCTAAAGGGTGAACCGGGCCGTCGGACCCCGGTGCGCGGTTCCTTACGGGATCTTGACGTCGCCCGCGGCCTCACGCCGGTGAGATGCGGCTCAGCAGCGTCAAGGAAGCGTCAATGAGCGGGGCGGCCCGACTTCCGGTGTGATCGGGTGCACGTGTTCCGGGTGGTGCGTCCGAGTGCACCGCCCTCGTCCGGACGGGGTGGATGTGCGCACGACGTGGCTCGCGCCTCGACGACGGGTGACCGCGGGCACGGCTCATCCGGCGCGGACGGTGGTCTTCGGGTTCGGCGCGGCCGTGCTGCTGGGCACGGTGCTGCTGGCGCTGCCCGTGGCGGCCGAGTCGGGGTCGTCGGCGGGCGTGGTCACGGCGTTGTTCACCGCGACGTCGGCGGTGTGCGTGACCGGTCTGGTGGTGGTGGACACCGCGACGCACTGGTCGACGTTCGGCGAGGTGGTCGTGCTGGGCCTGATCCAGGCCGGCGGGCTGGGGATCATGACGCTGGCCACGCTGCTCGGGATGCTGGTGGCCCGCCGGCTGGGGCTGCGGATGCAGCTGACCGCGCAGGCGGAGACCAAGGCGGGCGGGTTGGGCGAGGTCCGCGGCGTCGTGCGGCGGGTCATCGCGGTCAGCCTCGCGGTCGAGGCGGTGACCGCGGTCGTGCTGACCCTCCGGTTCGCCACCGGTTACGGCATGCCGTGGGGACGCGCGGTGTACGAGGGGGTGTTCCACGGCGTCTCGGCGTTCAACAACGCGGGCTTCGCCCTCTACGCGACGAGCATGACCCCCTACGCCACCGACCCGTGGATCACGGTGCCGGTGATGCTGGCGATCATCACCGGCGGCCTGGGCTTCCCGGTGCTGTTCGAGCTGGGCCGCAGGCTGCGGGGCACGCTGCGCCGCTGGACCCTGCACGCCCGCATCACCCTGCTCACCTACGCCGCGCTGCTGGTGTTCGGCGTCGTCGCCATCACCGCGATCGAGTGGTCCAACCCGGCCACGCTCGGTCCGCTGAGCGTGCCCGGCAAGCTGCTGGTGGGCGCGTTCCACGGGGTCAACCCGCGCACGGCCGGGTTCAACTCGCTCGACGTCGCGCAGATGTCGCCGGCGTCGCTGCTGGTCACGGACCTGCTGATGTTCATCGGAGGCGGCAGCGCGGGCACCGCGGGCGGGATCAAGGTGACCACGTTCGCGCTGCTGGCGTTCGTCATCGCGGCCGAGATCCGCGGCGAGCCGAGCGTGCACGTGCTGGGCCGGCGGCTGTCGGCCGAGGTGCAGCGCCAGGCGCTCACGGTGGCGCTGCTCGGCGTCGGCGCGGTGGCCGCCTCGACGTTCGCCCTGCTGCTGATCACGGGTTTCCCGCTGGACGCGGTGTTGTTCGAGACCATCTCCGCGTTCGGCACCGTCGGCCTGTCCACCGGCATCACCGCCGCCATCCCACCGGCGGGGCAGGTGCTGCTGGTGGTCCTGATGTTCATCGGTCGGCTCGGCCCGATCACCCTGGCCGCCGCGCTCGCCCTGCGCGAGCGCGCCCGCCGCTACGAACTACCCGAGGAGCGACCCGTCGTTGGCTAGCAGCAGCGCACCCCGTCCCGGACGCGTCGTCGTCATCGGCCTCGGCCGCTTCGGCAGCTCCCTGGCCCGCGAACTCGTCGCGCACGGCTCGCAGGTGCTGGGCATCGACTCCCGGCCCGCGATCGTGCAGCGCTACGCCGACGACCTCACCCACACCGCCGTGGCCGACACCACCGACGAGACCGCGCTGCGGCAGCTCGGCGTGCCGGACTTCCGGCGTGCCGTGGTGGCCATCGGCACCGAGCTGGAAGCCAGCATCCTCACCACGGCGCTGCTGGTCGACTTCGCCATCCCCCACATCTGGGCCAAGGCGACCAGCCGCCAGCACGGCCGCATCCTCGAACGCGTGGGCGCGCACCACGTCGTGCTGCCCGAGCACGACATGGGCGAACGCGTCGCCCACCTCGTCACCGGCCGGATGCTGGACTACATCGAGTTCGAGGACGACTACGCGATGGTCAAGACCGTCGCGCCCGCCGGTGCCGTCGGCGTCCCGTTGGGGCAGAGCAGGCTGCGCACCCACCACGGCGTCACCGTGGTCGCGATCAAGCGCCCAGGCCACGACTTCACCTACGCCACCGCCGACACCGTCGTGCGGGACGGGGACATCCTCATCGTCGCCGGCCGCACCAACCAGGTGGAGACCTTCGCCGACCTCGTCTGAACGGCGTCGGCACCGTCCTGCGCGAGGACGACGGAGAGGTGGCGAACGTGGTCGTCGACGACGTCCCGCGCGGCCGGTGAGACGTTGTCCGGTCGGCAGGCGTCGTGCGCCGGATCGCAGCCGGCCCGGGGCTGCGCGCGCGCTCAGCCGGCCCGCCGCAGTCGCACCCGGGCGAAGAGCAGCGCGGTCGCGGCGGCCACCCCGGCGAGCGCGGCCACCGCGGCGTGCCACGGCTTGCCGTCGCCGTGGAACATGCCGTTCGCGACGACGACCACGTGGATCGCGCCGAACACGAGCGTGAGGGTCAGCAGTGCCGTGGCCGCACCGGCGCCGCGCCCGCGTCCCCGCGGCGTGCCGACCGGCACGCCCGCCAGCCCGACGGCCAGCACGGCGACGGACACCGCCAGGTAGCCGTACCAACCGAACCGGCCGAGTTCGACGAACATCTCGTTGCCGTGCCGCGCCCCGCGCACGTCCGGCCGGACGAGCAGCCCGGTCACCGGCGTCCCCAACGCTCCCAGCACGAGCAGCACCGGCACCATGGCAGCACGCTACCCACCCGCCGATCCCCAGGCGCGAACCCGCACTGTGCACGTTCCCAGTCAACTGAGCCCCGTGATGGCTTGAGCTACACATCGATCTGCGCTTTCATTTTGTGCACGTACACAGCCCACCGCCGCCGCGCCGCACCTCGATCAAAGGAGATCGGATGTCCGGACCCACCCGGGCGGCCAAGGCCGTCCTCGCCCTGGCGACCGCCGTGCTCCCGCTGGCCGCGCTCACCCCGGCGGTCTCCGCGGCCGGTTCGCTGAGCATGCTCGGAGCCGACGTCTCGACCGCGCAACGCGCCCTCGACCTCGGCGCGAAGTACTACGACGCGTCCGGCACGGCGCGGGATCCGCTCGACATCCTCAAGGGCGCGGGCGTCAACTACGTCCGCCTGCGCGTCTGGAACAACCCGCGCAGCGGCTACAACAACAAGGCGAAGGTCCTCGCCTACGCCAAGACCGTGAAGGCCAAGGGGCTCAAGCTGCTGGTCGACTTCCACTACTCCGACACGTGGGCCGATCCCGGCAAGCAGTACAAGCCGGCCGCCTGGTCGAGCCACGGCATCGGCCAGCTGCAGACCGACGTCTACAACTACACCCACGACGTCTGCACCAGCCTCAAGGCCCAGGGCACCACGCCGGACAGCGTGCAGATCGGCAACGAGATCAACGTCGGCATGCTCTGGAACGACGGCAAGGTCGTCAACAACGACTTCACCAACCTCAGCCTGCTGCTGAAGGCCGGCTACAACGCCACCAAGGCGTGCAACAGCGGCACCAAGGTCATGGTCCACACGGCCAACGCCGACAGCCTGGCCCACGCCCGCTGGTTCTACGACGGCATCAGGTCCAAGGGCGTGGCGTGGGACATCACCGCGTTGTCGTACTACTGCATGTGGCACGGCACGCTGGCCAACCTCTACAACGTCATCACCGACGTGCGCTCCCGCTACGGCAAGGACGTCGTGCTCGCCGAGACGGCCTACCCGTTCACCACCGGGAACGCCGACAGCACCGGCAACTCCATCACCTCCGGCTGCACGGACTACCCGCTGACGTGGGCGGGCCAGGCGAAGAACTTCGCCCACGTCCAGAACACCGCGCGCAACGCGGGCGCCATCGGCGTCTTCTACTGGGAGCCGACCTGGTACGCGGTGCCCGGCAACGGCTGGGACCCCGCCGACATCGAGCACAGCGGCAACGGCTGGGACAACATGGCGACCTTCGACTGGAGCGGCCGCATCAACCCCGAGGTCCGCTGGACCCCGTGACCCGACGGCGCCGGGCGACCGTCACGCCTCAGGTCCCCCGGCGCCCTCGGCCAACTCCTCGAGACCGGACCGGTCGAGCACGTCGAGCCGCTGCTCGTCCGGCGTGCCGGAGCGCTTGACCAGGCCCTTGCGCTCCAAGTGGCCCAGGGTCTTGCGGAGCTTCTCGGTCACCAACGAGCCCTTGCCCTTGGCCGCGAACTCGGTCTTCTGCTCGACGGCCAGCATCGGCGCGACCTCCCTCTTCCACGCGGTCAGCAGCGCGGCGCGCGGCACCGACGCCTCGTCGCCCGCCACGTCCAGGATGATCCCGGCCAGCACGCGCCCGAAGTCGTCCTGCCGCGTCGAGTGCCGCCGCACCAGCTCCTCCACCGACGTGCGCCCCTCGCCGTCGGAGGTGTCGGGCACGTCGAGCGTGGCCAGCCGCGCCCACAACGCCAGGTCGGCCTCGGTCGGCTCGGTCCCGCCGGCGAGCACGGCGGTCCGGTGGGCGTCGACCGCGGAACCCAGGGCGAGCACGAGGTCGGTCAGCTCGTCCCGGACGTCGTCGCCCCGCAGCCGCCGGGCCGCCGCCGCGATGAGCCGGTGGTGCTCGCGCACCAACGTCTCGAAGTGGGCGGTCTTCGTGGCGCGGTTGGCGTCCTCGGCCGCGTCGCGCTGGTACTCGGCCTGGCTGATCTCACCGTCGAGCGCACGTGCCCGTGCGGCGGCGCGATCGGCCGCGCGGTGCGCGCGCGTCGCCGCGATCCGGTCCAGCATCGCCCGCAGCACCCGGTCGGTCTGCTCGACGTAGGCGTCGGAGGCCAGCAGCCGCCAGGTCTCCTCGTCACGGCTGCGCAGCGCGTTGTTGACGAAGCGGTCGGCGGCGTGGTCGTCGTCCGACCCGTAGGGCAAGGTCACGTGTTCCGGTCCTCGATAGTGGGGGGTGAGGTCCCCCGACCGGGGGACAAGTGAGCCGGCTCGGGCGGCCCGTCGCGGGGTGGTGCGCGCGGCACGACGAGCAGGTACGGCCCGGCGGGGATCCGCCCAGCATAGGCGGCGAGCGGCTCGCTCGCGACACGGCGTGCCCTCCGCGGTGTGGGAGGCTGCGCGGACAAGGTGGAGCCGGGACCGCCCGGCGAGGTGCGGCCGGGACTGCCCGGCGTGGTGATTCGGAGATGCTGCTCGTGGTCGAGATCGTGCCCGGTGTGTCGCGGACGTTCAACGAGTTCCTGTTGCTGCCCAACCGGACCACCGCGGAGTGCACGCCCGCGAAGGTCGACCTCGGCACGCCGCTCGTGCGGCACGCCGTCGGGGAGTCGTCGCCGATCCGGCTGTCGGCGCCGTTCACGTCGGCGATCATGCAGGCGGTCAGCTCGCCGCGGTTGGCGGTGGCCCTGGCCCGGTCCGGTGGCCTGAGCTTCCTGCACCACAACCAGTCCGTGGAGCACCAGGCGGACGCGGTGCGGTTCGTGAAGAACTTCAAGGCGGGGTTCGTGGTCAGCGACACGACGGTCCGCCCGACCGACCCGCTGCGGCACCTCGTCGGCTTGATGAAGACCACCGGCCACAACACCGCCGCCGTCACCGAGGACGGCACGCCGCACGGCCGGTTCGTCGGCCTGGTCACGTCCCGCGACTTCCACTCCGACCGGCACGACCTGGACCTCCCGGTCGCCGACCGGATGCGCGCCGCCGACACCCTGACCTGCGGCAAGGAGGGCATCACCCTGTCGGAGGCCAACACGCTGCTGTGGGAGGACCGCCTCGACTGCCTGCCGGTCGTCGACGGCGCCGGGCACCTCCAGCACCTCGTGTTCCGCTCGGACTACGCCGACCACAAGCAGTTCCCCGGCGCGGTGGTGGACGCGGCCAAGCGGTTCCGGGTCGGCGCGGGCGTGAACACGCACGACTACCGCGACCGCGTGCCCGCGCTGGTCGCCGCCGGCGCGGACGTGCTGTGCCTGGACTCGTCCGACGGCTACAGCGACTGGCAGGCCGAGGCGCTGCGGTGGGTCAAGCGCGAGTTCCCGCAGGTGCCGATCGGCGGTGGCAACGTCGTGGACGGCGAGGCGTTCCGGTTCCTGGCCGACGCGGGCGCGGACTTCGTGAAGGTCGGCATCGGCGGCGGCTCGATCTGCATCACCCGCGACCAGAAGGGCATCGGCCGCGGCCAGGCCAGCGCGGTCATGGACGTCGCCGAGGCCCGTGACGCCTACGCGCGGCGCACCGGCGAGTACGTGCCGATCTGCTCCGACGGCGGCCTGCTGCACGACTACCACATGGCCCTGGCCCTGGCGATGGGCGCGGACTTCGTGATGATGGGCCGCTACTTCGCGCGGTTCGACCAGTCGCCGGGCAAGAAGGTGCGCATCGGCGGCTCGGTCTTCAAGGAGTACTGGGGCGAGGGCTCCAGCCGGGCCCGCAACTGGCAGCGCTACGACCAGGGCGAGGACAAGCTGCACTTCGAGGAGGGCGTGGACGGCTACGTGCCGTACGTCGGCGACCTCGGCGACGCGCTCGCCCTGACCGTGGCCAAGATCAAGGCCACGATGGCGTCCTGCGGCGCGGCGACCATCCCGGTCTTCCAGTCCACCGCGCGGGTGACCCTGGTGTCGGAGCAGAGCTACCAGGAGAACGCCGCCGCGGTCGCCGTGCGCGACAGCGCCGACACCACGCTGGACTGAGTCGGTGGTGGCGGCGCGGGCGGCGCCGCCACCACCGGTGTCAGATGTGCGGCAGCTCGACCTGGACGGTGCGGCCGTTCAACGGCTGCACGGGGCGCGCGTTGCCCTCGTAGAACAGGCTCTGGAAGCGGGAGACGGTCGCCTGGGTGACCGTCTTCTCCCCCATCAGGAACCACTGCACGCCCTCGGTGAACGGCGCGGTGGTGAGCGAGCCGGTGTAGCGGGCCGTGGCGCGGTTCACCGGCAGCAGGGTGTTCAGGTCGATGTCGGCGAGGTGCACCTCGTCGCCGCACTCGGGCGCGAGGCGCGACAGCACCTTGTCCACAGTGGACGGCGCGCCGACGCGCAGCGGCACGCCGATCACCAGCAGGGCGCCCGCCGCGCTGCGGTGCACCAGGTGCATCTCCAGCGGGTCGGCGTGCCCGGCGAAGCGGTGCTCCGACGGGGTGTGGAAGTGGAACTGCACGAGGTCGTACCGGACGCCGGAGAGCGTGACGTGGCCGGCGCCGGGCTCGACCTCGAACTCCTCGGTCTCCTCGTGGTCGCGCACGGCGCAGCCGTCGGCCGCCGCCGCGTCCTTGCGGACGTAGTGCAGGTCGCCGGCGGCGTGGTGCCCGTAGGAGATCAGCAGCGGGGGCAGGTGCGGGTCCAAGCGGATCGACGACGGCGTGAGGTCGATCGGGCTCTGCGACGGCACCTGCGACTGGGCCGGTGCGACGCCGGCGGTCAACAACGCGCTGAGGACGACCGGTACGGCGACGGCGACGATGCCTTTTCTTGCCACGTGGCGCAGCCCTTCGGGGACAGGGACCGGGCGGGGGTCGACCCGCTCGGCGGGACCGCACCATCATTGACCCGTTCGAGTGATAATCAATAGGTCAACAAATCACCCGAAAACGCCGGAAACGACATAACAACCTGTGCCATTCGTCACAGAGCGCCATTTCGGACAATTTTCCGCGGTCACCGGAACAGCCGAAATCGCCCAATTCGAAGAAATCGTTCGAGGTGCCGCCCGCCCGTGGCCGGTCCGGCCCCGACGGCGCGGGCCGCCCGGTCCGGGAACCGGAAAGTTCCGCGTCCTCCGGCGAACCCGGTCCAGCGCGGCGCCGAGCGCGGTTGACTTCCGGGAGGACGCGAGGAGGGGCATGGCGGAGCGATTCGGGCCGTACCGGGTGGGCGAGCTGCTCGGCCGCGGCGGCATGGGGGTGGTGCACCGCGCTTTCGACACCGCCCACCGCCGCACGGTCGCGCTGAAGCGGCTGCTGACCCGTGACGAGGAGTACGAGGCGCGGTTCCGCCGTGAGTCGCGGATCGCCGCCGCGCTCACCCACCCGCACGTGGTGCCGGTGCACGCCTACGGCGAGATCGACGGGACGCTGTACCTGGACATGATGCTCGTCGACGGCGTCGACCTGCACCGGCTGCTGGCCGACGGCACGGCCCCGGACGACCTGCTCGTCCTGCTGGGCCAGGTCGCCGAGGCGCTCGACGCCGCGCACGCGGCCGGGCTGGTGCACCGCGACGTCAAACCGTCCAACATCATGGTCGACCGGGCGGGCCACGCGTACCTGGCCGACTTCGGCATCGCCCGCCCGGTGTCCGCGGCGGCGACCGCGATCACCCGCACCGGCCACTTCATCGGCTCGCTGGACTACCTCGCGCCCGAGCGCCTCGGCGGTGAGGCCGACGGCCGTGCCGACGTGTACTCGCTGGCGTGCGTGCTCTACGAGGGCCTGACCGGGCGGGTGCCGTTCGGCCGCGCGGAACCGGCCGCGAAGCTGGCCGCGCACCTGCTGGAACCGCCGCCCGCGCCGTCACGGCTGGACCCGCGCATCGGTCCCGCCCTGGACGCGGTGCTGGCCCGCGGCCTGGCCAAGGACCCCGGCCACCGCTACCCCACGGCGACGGCGTTGATCACCGCGGCCGTCGACGCCTTACGCGCCAACGGCACCGCGACGGTCGCCGCGGACACCGCCGACCAGGAGCGGTTCGTCGAGGCGATCATCCGGTCGGCCGCCGGCACGGCCGTGGTCGCCGGCGGCGAGGGCTGCCCGTACCCCGGGTTGCGGGGGTTCGCCACCGAGGAGGCGGGCTGGTTCCACGGTCGCGGGCACGTGGTCACCGACCTGCTGGTGCGCCTGGCCGACCAGCTCGTCCGGCCGGAGCCGACGGTGCTGGTGGGCGCGTCGGGCTCGGGCAAGTCGTCGCTGGTGCGGGCAGGGCTGTTACCCGCGGCGGCGGACTGGCCGGCGGTGGTCCTCACCCCCGGCCCGGACCCGGTCGGCGCGCTGGCCGCCGCGGTCGCCGCGCGGACCGGGCAGGACACCGCCGCGCTCGTCCGGCAGATCCGCGCGGGCAGGCTCGATCCGGCCGCCCGCGTGCTGGTCGTGGTCGACCAGTTCGAGGAGCTGTTCACCCACGACGTCGACGAGTCCGACCGCGCGGCCTTCGCCGCCGCCCTGGCCGATCCGGGCCTGGGCCTGGTGGTGCTGGCCGTGCGCGCCGACTTCGTCGAGCATTGCATCGGCCTGCCGCCGCTGCGCCGCGCGCTGGCCCGGTCGGTGATCCTGGGACCGCTCGGCGTCGACGAGCTCAGCGAGGCGATCACCGCGCCCGCCGCGGCGGTGGGCACGGCGGTCGAGCCGGGCCTGCCCGCCAGGCTGATCGCCGACCTCGGCGGGCCCGACTACGACCCGGGCGCGCTGCCCCGCCTCGCGCACGCGCTGCGCGAGACCTGGCACCACCGGCAGGGCGACACGCTCACGTTGGCGGCGTACCTGGCCACCGGCGGGATCGACGGCGCGGTCGCGCGCACCGCCGAGCAGGTCCACGCCAAGCTGTCCGGGGCCGACCGCGCGGTCCTGCGCGCCACCGTGCTGGGCATGGTGAGCGTGCACGACGGCGGCGCGGTCACCCGGCGCCGTGCGGTGGCGCCGCCGGGACCGGTGCTCGACGAGCTGGTCGCCGCCCGGCTCGTCACCGTCGACCGGGACGGCGCCCAGCTCAGCCACGAGGCACTGCTGTCGGCCTGGCCGCGGCTGCGGGCGTGGGTCGACGAGGACCGCGACGCCCTGCTGGCCCGTCGCCGCCTCGCCGACGCCGCGCAGCGGTGGGCCGACGCGGGCCGCGACCCCGGCGACCTGCCTCGTGGACCGCGCCTGGCCGCGACCTTGAGCCTGGCCGACGGGCGCACCGACCTGACCCTCGTCGAACGGGACTACGTCGACGCGGGCCGACGGGCGCTCAACCGCTCCCGGGCCGGGCGGGTGGCGGTGACCGCCGGGGCGTTGGCGGTGGTCGTGGTCGTCGCGATCGCCGCCACCGTGGCCGTGCTGGCGCGCGGCGAGTCGGCCCAGCGGCTGTCCCGGCAGCTGGCCACCGAGTCGCTGACCACCGAGGACCCGGTCGCGGGGGTGCGCGACGCGCTGCGCGCCTGGCACGCGGACACCACCCCGGAGGCGCGGTCGGCGCTGCTGTCGGCGGTGAGCCGCGTGCCTCCCGTGGCCCTCGGCCAAGGGGACCACCCCGCGTTCGCCGGCGCGCTCACGATCGACGTCGACCCCACGGGCCGCCGCGTCGCCGTGGGCGGGCACGACGGCGAGATGCTGGTGTGGGACGTCGCCGAACGGCGCGCGCTCCTGGCGGCCGAACGCGGTTCGGGCCATGGCGTCACGGCGGTCCGGTTCTCGCCCGACGGCGCCCGGCTCGCCGTCTCGAACCGGGGCACCAGGGTCTGGCACATCGCGACCGCCTCGGTGGAACGGACCGTCGACGGGGGCAACACCGCCGCGTGGAGCCCGGACGGCACGCTCGCGGTCGCGGTGTCGGGCGGCGTCGAGCTGTGGCGCGACGGCGTCCGCGTGCGGGCGTTCGCGCCCGGTGAGTGGATCTCAGCCCTGCGGTTCCGCCCCGACGGGCGCAGGCTCGCCATCGGGCGGTCCGACGGCGCCGTCGAGCTGTGGGAGCCGGCGGGCGAGCGGGTCGGCCTGCGCACCGAGCACCGCGACGAGCTGCCCGGCTCGGAGAACCTCGTCCACCTCGCCTACGCCGCGTCGTACCTGGTGTCCTCGCGCGTGGACGAGGCGATCCGGCTCTGGGACCCGGACACCGCCGAACCGCTGCGCGAACTCGGCCGTGCCCGCAGCCAGGTGGCCGTCCTCGACGGGGGCGAGCGGGTGCTCACCAGCAACGGCGCCGACCTGTTCGCCCTCTCCCCCGCCACCGGGGAGGTCATGGCCGAGTACGCGGGCAACCCGCACACCGTCCACGCGCTGGCCTCGGCGGGCGGCACCGTCGCGGCGAACACGTCGTCGGGCGACACGGTGGTCGTGTGGCGGCCGAACCCGGCCCGCTCCGACCGGCTGCTCGGCCCCGCCGCGGGCCTGGGCGTCGATCCGGCCGACGGCACGGTGTGGGTCGCCGGCGCGCGCGGCGTCGTGCACGCCGGGGACGGCCGGTCGGTCGCCGGGGAGGACGTGCGGATCGGGCCACGGGGGCACCACGCCGTGCTCGCGGACGAGCAGATCACCGTGACCGCGCCCGACGGCGCGCGGCGGACGGTGCCGCTGCCGCGCGACGCCGACGTCCGGAGGTTCGCGGTGTCGGCGGACCTGATCGCGGTCTGCCTGAAGACCGCCACCGGCTACGAGATGGGTGTGTGGGAGCTGGACACCTTCGCCGAGCGCAAGCGGTTCGAACTCCCCTACCAGGTGCGCGACCTCGTCTTCTCGCCCGACGGTGCGTGGTTGGCCGGTGAGGTGCTCGGCGACGTGAGCGTGTGGTCGCGGGTGTGGGACACCGCGTCGTTCACCCAGCAGGAAGGGCGCGTCGAGGACCGGCTCGACGTCGCCATCGGCTTCCACGACGGCTCGCTGGTCGTCGCGGCGGGCGGCGTCGCCAAGTTCGTCGACCCGAGCACCGCGCACGTGCGGCGGGAGTTCCCGGTGGGCGCCGAGATCACCGCCCTGGCGTTCGCCCCCGACGGCGCGACCCTGGCCACGGTCTCCGCCGACCGGCCCGACGTGCGCCTGTGGGACGTCGCCGCCGGCGAACCGCTGGCCTCGATCCAGGGCCACCGCTCGCCACCGACGCGCCTGGCCTTCACCGCCGACGGGGTGGTCAGCGCCGGTGACGAAGTGCTGCGGATCCCGACGGACCCGGCCGAGGCGGTGTCCCGGCTGTGCGCGGTCCTCGCCGAACACCCCGATCCCGACCCCGACGACACCGGGTGTGCCTGAGCCGACACTTTCGAAACCCCGGACCGCTAGTGCTATCAGCCGTGCCAGCGCATCTACCTGCGGACACGCGTCTCTATAGGTGAGTCCGAGGCTTGACTCCGGCGATCATCCGGCCTTGACTGTCCGAAATAGCTTAGTCCAGGTATCGCAACTTTCGGTCGCTACGTCCCGTAGCCCGGTCCGACCCCTTGGAGGAAGTGATGTCCAGAACTGCCGCCACCGATGCCGGCAGGCCGGTGGCACGTGGCGTGGGGGGACGCGTCGCCGCGCTGGCCGGCGCGGTCGGGTTGCTCGGCGCGTTGGCCGTCGTGCTGCCGAACGCGGCCAGCGCCGCCGACTGCTCCAGCGGCTACGTCGCCCTGACCTACGACGACGGCCCCAAGGCCGGTACCACCACCCAGCTGCTCAACGCGCTGCGGTCGGCCGGGCTGCGGGCCACGTTCTTCAACCAGGGCAACAACGTCCAGGCGAACCCGGCCCTCACCCGCAGCCAGCGCGACGCCGGCATGTGGGTGGAGAACCACAGCTGGTCGCACCCGCACATGACGCAGCTCAGCCAGGCCCAGATGACCTCGGAGATCTCCCAGACCCAGCAGGCCATCCAGTCCGCCACCGGCGTCGCGCCCAAGCTGTTCCGCCCGCCCTACGGCGAGACCAACAGCACCCTCAAGGCCGTCGAAGCGCAGTTCGGCCTGACCGAGGTGCTGTGGAACGTGGACTCGCGGGACTGGAACAACGCCAGCACCGCCCAGATCGTGCAGGCCGCGTCCACGCTGCAGAACGGCGGCGTGATCCTGATGCACGACGGCTACCAGACCACCATCAACGCCGTCCCGCAGATCGCCGCGAACCTGGCGAGCCGCAACCTGTGCGCGGGCATGATCTCGCCGTCGACCGGTCGGGCCGTCGCACCCTCGGACACCCCGCCGACCAGCACCACGACCACCACCACGACGACAACCACCACTTCGACCACGACGACGACCACCACCAGCACCACCACACCGCCGACCGGGGCGTGCACCGCCTCGTACCGCACGGTCAACTCGTGGCAGGGCGGCTTCCAGGCCGACGTCACGGTGACGGCGGGCTCCGCGATCACCGGCTGGACCGTGCGGTGGACGTTGGCCTCCGGCCAGACGATCACCCAGGTCTGGGGCGGCGTGTCCGTCGGCTCCGGCAGCCAGGCCGCGATCCGCAACGCCGCGTGGAACGGGTCGCTGGGCGCCAACGCCTCGACCACGTTCGGGTTCATCGCCACCGGCGCCCCGTCGGCCACGACCCTGAGCTGCACCAGTCCCTGACCCGGTGACGCACGCCGGTGCGCCCCGCACACCCGCCGCGGTGCGCACCGGCGACGTCAGCTCGTCAGGTGCCGCACCGCCCTGGGCAGGACGCCGTGCAGGTCGTCCAGCGTCCCCGGCGGGTAGTCCGCCCGGACCGTGTAGACGCACGACAGCAGGTGCCCGTGCGAGAAGAACGCCGCGCACAGCCAGTACGTCTTGGTGTCGTCCGTGGTCGTGGCGCAGTACCCGAGGAACGGGTCGACCCCCTCTGGGGCATCCACGACGACGTCCTCGAGCACGGTGAACTGCTGCGGGTCCGGCTCGATCGTCCAGGTGGTGCACTGCCTGGTTGCCTCGACGACCTGCCGCAGGACCTCGGCGCCGGTGGCCTCGGCATACCCGGTCACGACCTGGCGCAGCACGATGTCGTCGTTGATCCACTCGCGGTACAGCGTGGGCATGTAGCCCCGTTCGGCGGCGACCTCCACCTCGCACGGCTTCGGCTGCCACTGGAAGGCGTACTCCTCCGCCGACGGGCCGGTGAAGCCGTAGTCCGCCATCCCGTCCTCGGGAATGGCCGCCTGCTCGACCATCGTGGGCAACCGGTCGGTCAACGACGGCACACCGGACGTCGGCACCGCGGTGGCGTTCGTCCGCTCCGCGACCGCCGAACCCGACACCGGAGTGCTGCACGCACCTAACAAGCACACGCCGACGAGTAATCCCCCCAAGGACCTCATACCCACGTGATCGCCCTCGTGGCCGGCGGTGTTTCAAGCGCAGGCGACAAAGCGCGGCGGCCGGAGCCTCAATGCGGGAACGCGCGCTGTGCCCGTCGCGTGAGGTCTTCGCGGTGGTCCTCGATCGCCAGCCCGATGTCGATCATGGTCTCGGTGTCCCGGATCCGGTCCAGGTAGCCGACCGACGCGGCGAGGGCGGGCAGGTCGACCGCGAAGTACACGCCCATCAACGGGTTGACGAACAGCTCGCTGCCCGCGGTGCGCGAGGTGACCGGCACGTTGCCGAACTCGCCGCGCAACGCCGCCGCGATCTGCCCGTTCACGATGCTCGGCCGCAGCGGGGTGGCGGCTTGGGCGTGCGCGACGGCGTCCAGGTAAGCCCGTGCCTCGGCGGAGGCGGAGGGGATGGACAGCGCGCCCAGGTAGCCGCCGGCCCGGTCCAACGCGGCCAGGTTCTCCAGCACGTGCGCGTGGCACACGCCGTGGAAGGAGTCGACGCCGAAACCCAGGCACACCACCAGTCGCTCCACGCCGTCGAGCGCGTCGACCGCGGCGAGGCTCGCCACGTCCTCCTCGGGCGTGCCGAGCCCGGACTCGTCGCCGCGCATCAGGATGTCCGTGCCGCCGTCGACCAGGACGACCGCGTCCACGCCCAGCCGGTCGACCAACGTCCGGTAGGCCGCGGTCAACGGCAGCACCCCGGTGCGCGGGAACGCGTGCACGGTGGAAGGCAGCGCGCGGGCGGCCAGCCACCGGGCCAAGGTGCGCTCGGGGAAGTAGTCGTCGCTGCCCGCGCTGTCCGGCCCGACCGCCGCCACGTCGGGCGCGATCCAGTCGTCGAGGTCGAGCCGGTCCAGCGGGCTGAACGAGAGGTTCGCCAGGTGCACCCGCTTGCCCGACGCGCGCAACGCGAACGCCAGCGGCAAACCCGCGTACACGTCGAACCCGCCGCCCGCGCCCGCGACCAGCACGCTCGACACGGACTTCAACCGGTGAACAACGGGGGCTCGGACAACGTGAACACCCCGTGATCATAGGGAGGGCGGCCCCGCGACCGAGCGCCTCGGCTAGCGTCGTCGAGCGTGACGGCACGTGATCTCCCGACCCCGCCGGCCTTCACCGCGCTCGAAGCCTGGGCCGGACCGGGGCGGGTCGTCCGCGCCGCCGAGCCGGACCTGGCCGCCTGGCGACTGCCGCGACCGCAGAAGGCGTCGCTGGTCTCGAGTGGCGTGCCGGTGCTCGAAGGTGTCGTCGACGTGGTGTCGTTCGCGGCCGAGCCGACGGGGTACCGGCTCGCGGGCCGCGACCCGGGCACGACCTACGCCGCCGAACCCGGGACCGGGCGGGTGCTGGAGCGGGCGTCGGGCGGCACGAGGCTGGTCAACTCCTCGATCGACCACTGGCTGTGCTCGCTGCACCTCGTCGGGACCTGGCTGGCCGGCTCGACCGCGATCCACCAGTGGGACGAGGACGCGGCGATGGAGGAGCGGGCGCTCGCCGAGCTCGCCGACCTGGTGGAGCGGATCGCCCGCCTCGACCCGGCCGCGCGGGGCGACGACCACCGGACGCACTTCTGGCCCGCCGTCCTCGACCGGTGGCTGTACTGACCGACGCGGCGGACGCCGTCCGGTTCACGCGCCCAGCGCCCGCCGGTCCGTCGGTTCCCGGCCGAGGTCGTGCAGCCAGTGCTCGTGGCCGGCTGGCTCGTAGACCATCGGCGACTCCGCGAACCGGCGCAGGGCGGCCTTGTCGGGCTTCGCCCGGCGCAGGGCGGCCACGACCCGGTCGAGCCGGCGGGTCCGCTCGTCGGGGTCGGCGGGAACGGCGGGCAGCTGGTCCGGCCCCGGGCGGGAGCCGTCGGCCAGGTAGGACAGCACGACGACGCGGAGGCCGACCTCCGCGACCACGCCGGGGTGCCACGCCCCGCTCGGGAGGTCGTCCAGTTCCGCCAGGAGGTCCCGGGCTCGCGCGTGCTCGCCGATCTCCGCGTGCGTGGCGGCCAGCTCGACCGTCGCGCACAACGCGCGGGCGTGGTCCTTCGCCGCGCGGTGCAGGTGGGTGGCGGCGAGGAACAGCTCGGCGGCCTCGGCGTGGGACGACTGGCGGCGCGCCGCGCGGGCGCCGAAGAACGCGGCCAGCCCGGCGTTGCCGAAGTTCCGGTCCTCCTCGAAGAGGTCCGCGGCCTTGCGCCACAAGGCGGTCGCGCCGGGGCCGGTCGCCACCCTGGCCTCCTCGTAGAACGCGTCGGCACGCAGCCGCACCGGCGTCCGGGCGTCCATCAGGGCGCGGGTCACGGCCACCCAGCGCCGGGCCGCGGCGAAGTCCGACAGGCGCAGGGCGAGCCTGGTGTTGTTGATCGCCACCGGCAGCGCGGTGGCGTTCAGGCCGACGGTCCGGAACGCGTCGACCGACCGCTCTCCCGCCGCCAGCGCGCCGGCCGGGTCGGACCGGCCCGCGAGGTGCCTGGCCAGCTCGAACGTGACGCGCCCGACCAGCTCGCCGAGCCCGGCGTCGGCGGCGACGCGCTCGGCGGTGGCGAACGCGGCCGCCGCGGCCTCCCCGTCGAGGGTGCGCGCCAGGTCCAGGTACTCGCGCACGGCCGCGTCGACGTCGCCGGCGCGGTGGCGCAGCCGGGCCGCGTGCTCGCGGTCGCGGCGGACGGACTCGTCGTCGGACTCCGCCTCGTGCACGGCGCGCAGCCCGTCGGTGAGGTCGCCGGCCAGGTCGAACCACTCCTCCCGTTCGGCGAGGTCGCGGGCGGCGACCAGCGGGGTCGGGTCGAGCCGGAGGACGAGGTCGGGTTCGGCACCGGCCCGCAGGTCGTCGCGCAGCCTGGTCAGCAGGAGCTTGCGGAAGCGGGCCACGGCGTCCGGCGACTCCTCCGCCTCCAGCCGCTCCCGCGCGTACAGGCGCACGAGTTCGAACAGCCGGAACACCGGTTCGGGCGGGTCGCCGAGCTCCTCGTACCCGGCCACGCTGCGGTCGGCCAGGCGGTAGAGGGTGAGCCGGGTGGCGTCCGGGTCGCGGCCCAGCCCCCGGCCGAGGTCCTCGGCGGTCGCGGCCGAGCCCGGCGCGGCGGGCAGGTACCGGAACGCCGTGCGCGCGTCGTCGTCCAGGTGCCGGTAGCTCAGCTCGATGGCCAGCCGCATCGGCAGCACGTCGTCGTCGAGGAACGCGAGCCTGGTCCGCTCGCGGGCCACCAGCCTGGCCACGCCCTCGGCGCCGGTCTCCGGGTGGTTGGTCATCCACGACGCGATCAGCCGCAGCGCCATCGGCAGGTCGGCGCACGCCGCCGCGATCCGGTCCAACGCCCCGGCCGGCGCGCCGGCGCGCACCCCGGCCAGCAGCTCGACCGACGCCGCGCGGTCCAGCGGCGGCACGCGCAGCACCACGTCGGCGTAGCCCTGCGTGCGGTTGCGGGAGGTGACGACGACCGCGCACGTCGGCGGCGCGGGCACCAGGGGCGCGACGTGCTTGGCGTCCAACGCGTTGTCCAGCACCAGGAGCACCCCGCGCCCGTCCAAGGCGGCACGCAGGTGCGCCGCCTCCGCGCCGGGCTCGGGCGTCACGCCGACGCTGTGGCACACCAGCCTCGCCACGTCCGACGCCGTCCGCCGCGCGTCGAGGCCGAGCAGGTCCACGTACCGGACGCCGCCGGGGAACCGGTCGGCCAGCACGTGGGCCGCCTCGACCGCCACGGCCGAGACGCCCGCCCCGAGCTGACCGGTGAGGAACGCCGTGGCCCGGCCCCGTTCGGCGAGCCGGGCGGTGACCCGCGCGACCAGGTCGGCCACCAGCGCGCCCCGACCGGCCAACGCGGGCTCGCGCGGCGGCAGCGCCGTCATGCCCAACGCCGTGCGGTGCAACGGCGTGGGCGCGACGGGCAGGCCGGCGGCCTCACCCGGCCGCACCAGCACCGCCTGGGTCGAGGCCGACCGGACCGGCGGCAGGGCGGCGGCCAGGGCGTTGGCGAGTCGTCGCGCGTCCGGGGTGGCGGCCCGGCCGGACAACACCTCGCGCCGCAGCTCGACCGAGGCCGCATCGAGGTCGGTGCGCTCGTCGGCGAGCCGGCGCACCAGCTGCCGCCGCACCGCCGCCGGCAGGTCGCGCGCGCCCGGCACGGCCTCGGCGCCGAGCACCCAGCGGGCCAGCGCCTCGTCGTGACCGGGCAGCGACGGCAGCAGCACCCGCGGGTCCAGGCCGCGCCGGGCCAGGTGCGGCCACAGCGCGTCGGAACCGCCGACCTCGGTCACGGCCGCGGCCAGCAGCTCGGAGGCGACGCCGCCCAGCGCGTCCAGGTCGAGCCGGCGCAGCAGGGGCCCGAGCTGCGCCGCGACCTCGTGCGGTCCCTCGCCGCGCGGCAGGCGCGAGTCGCGCAACGACTCCAGCAGCTTCGCCGCCGCACCCGCCAGGTCCAGGCCGTCACCCAGCCGCAGGGGCGTCCGCAGTTCCAGCCCGTACGGCAGGGCGTCCACCTGCTCCAGCACCAGCGGCACGACGCGCCGCCGACCGTCCGCGCGGGCCAGCGTGATCGCGCGGGCGATCTCCTCACGCAGGTAGACGGCGTTCTCCGTGCGTCGCGACACCAGCACCACGGTGATCCGCGACGCCCGCAGGTGCCGGTCGAGGACGAGGTCCCACTCCTCGCCCGCGCGCAGCATCGAGTCCTCGTAGACCGTCGCGTGCGGTTCCAGCAGGGACCGCAGCCGTTCGGCGGTGGGGCTGTCCGCGCCGGCGTGCGCCAGGAAGAAGTCCCACTCCACCCGTTCCTCCCCACGCGCGGCGATCCCCACTGCCACTGTGTCGGCCGAACCCGCCCGAGCGCTACCTCGCCCCCTGCCGAGGGCTGATCTGCCCACAGCAGCACGTGCCGCGAGACGCGCCCGTGCCCGGGCATGGTCGGGGCATGACCGACAACGCCAAGCAGCCCTTGTTCGACCACCGACTGCGAGACCGGTTCTTCAGCCAGCGGGTGCTCGTCCTCGACGGCCCGCTCGACGACGACAACGGCACCGTGCTCGCCACCCAGTTGCTGTCCCTGGCCGCCGAGGACCCCGACAAGGACGTCGCGCTGTGGATCCACTCGCCGGGCGGCTCGGTGCCGGCGATGCTCGCGATCCGCGACGTGATGCGGCTCGTGCCGTGCGACGTGGCCACCCTCGCGTTGGGGCTGGCGTGCAGCGCCGGGCAGTTCCTGCTGTCCGCGGGCACGCCGGGCAAGCGCTTCGCCCTGCCCCACGCCCGCATCCTGATGCACCAGGGCTCGGCCGGGATCGGCGGGTCGGCCGTCGAGGTGCAGGTGCAGGCGGACGACCTGCGGCACACCCGCGACACCGTGCTCGGGCTCATCGCGGAGGACACGGGCCAGCCGATCGACCGGATCTTCACCGACTCCCTGCACGACCGCTGGTTCACCACCGGTGAGGCGCTCGACTACGGCTTCATCGACCAGGTCGTCGAACGCCTGGACCAGGTCGTGCCCGTGCGCACGCACGAGCTGGGGCTGGGCCCGCGGACGGGGGCGCGCGCATGAGCACGTACACCATCCCCAACGTCATCACCCGCGCCCCGGGCGGCGAGCGGATCATGGACGTCTACTCGCACCTGCTGTCCGAGCGGATCGTCTACCTCGGCACCGCGATCGACTCCGGGGTGGCCAACGCCCTGATCGCGCAGCTGCTGTACCTGGAGGCGGACAACCCGGACCGCGAGATCAACCTCTACATCAACAACGAGGGCGGCGACCCGTCCGCGATGCTCGCGCTCTACGACACCATCCGCTACATCAAGGCGCCGGTGTCGACGACGTGCGTCGGCCAGGCGGTGGCGACCGGCGCCGTGCTGCTGGCGGCGGGCGCGGCCGGGCACCGGTTCGTGCTGCCGCACACCAGGGTGGTGCTGCACCAGCCCGCGGCGCAGGGGCGCGGCACCATCCCGGACCTCATCCTGCAGGCCGACGAGGTGGTGCGAGTGCGTGCTCAGCTGGAGGCGATCCTGTCGCTGCACACCGGTCGCGACGTCGCGGAACTGCGGCACGACACCGACCGCGACCGGGTGTTCTCCGCGGCGGACGCGGTCCGCTACGGGCTCGCCGACCGCGTCCTCGAACACCGGGACTGAGGCCGGGGCCTCACGCGGCCAGGAGCACGGGTCCCGCCGGGCGACGTCCGGCCGCGGGGCCCGTGCGGCGGTGCCGGCGGACGTCGCTCGCGATGTCGGCGAGCAGGTCGAACAGGTCGACGCCGAGCGCGCCGGTGACGGCGGCGATCATCTCGCTGGACGGTTCCTTGCGGCCGCGTTCGATCTCGGAGAGGTACTGCGGTGAGATGCCGGCCCGTTCCGCGACGTCGACGAGGCGGCTGCCCCGTTCCTCCCGCGCCGCGCGCAGGGACCGGCCGAGCACGTCCCGCCACAGCGGGTCCGGCTCGCGATCCGGCGTGCGATCCGGTGTGTGCTTCTGGTGGAAAGGGAGGATGTCCGCCATCCCGCCATCGTGACGCAGGCCGGGCGCACAAGGGCAGCGGTTCCGCTCCCGGCGGACACGGCGGGTGGGGCGTTGATCGTTAGCACAACGTTGGCGCGGCGTTGGCGGCGATCACTTGACTGCCAGGGTCTCCGCGTCCCCGTCCCGGCTCGAACCCAGCGCTTGTGAGGAAGGTCCGGCTCATGGCAACAGGCACCGCCGAGGTGGTCCCCGCGCGAACCGTGCTCAGGAAGACCGCGGCCAGGGCCGACGTCCAGCAGCGGATCGAGGCGATCGGCAAGGAGGCGGAGGCCGAGCCGGACTCCGTGGTCGGCAGGCCGACCGGCGGTCGGTTCCCCGACGACCCGTTCGCGAGCCTGCGGGGCGTCGCGGGGTGGGCGGTCGACTACGTGACCTTCCTGCGCGAGCCGATCGACCAGTTGCAGGGCGACCCGCAGAGCGTGCAGGCCACCGCGGACGCGATCCGCTCCGCGGCGGAGCGGATGCGCGAGCTGGCCTCGACGCAGCGCGACACGCTGGCCAAGCCGCAGGGGTGGACCGGCAAGGCCCAGGAGGCCTACCAGACCAGCATGGACACCCTCGGCGAGGAGCTGGACTCGGTGGCCGGCGCGGTGGCGGTGAAGGGCGTGGTCGTCGAGAACAGCGGCGCGATGGTGCAGGCGCTGCGCGAGGCGTTGCTGCACACCGTCGGCCAGTACTCGAACTCGCTGGTGCCGGGCGCGATCACCGCCTACGTCTTCGCGCCGATCACGTTCGGCGCGTCCATCGCGATGTTCCTGGCCTCGGTGGTGGACAGCGCGTCGCAGCTCGGGACGAGCATCTCGGCCAAGATGGACGACCTGAACGCGGCGCTGACCCGCCAGGTCGACCGGGTCAAGCAGCTCGACGAGATCTCGGACGAGGTCGGCCGCGGCTGGGAGCGCTTCGAGGCCGCCACGAGCGGTGTTTCGGCGGCGAAACCGGCCCACAACGCGTCCAGGCGCATGCTGCGCGAGGGCGAGACCACCGAGGCCTCCCGGCCCATGGCGGCCAAGCGGATGTCGGCCACGGAAGAGACCGAAGCGCTGCGGCCCATGGAGGCTCGGCGGATGGTCGCCGTGGAGGAAACCGAAGCGCTGCGACCGATGGAAGCCACGCGGATGGTCGCCGCCGAAGAGAGGGAAGTGCTGCGACCCATGAACGCCGTGGCGGCCGAGCGGCTCGTCGGTCGGCTCGTGGACGAGCCCACCTACTCCGCGCGGGTGGCTGAGGAACCGGTCCAGGCGCGGCAGGCGCTCCAGGCCGAACCGATGATGCGGGCGTCCCGCGTGGAGGAACCGCTCCAGGCCCGGCACGCCGTGCACGCCGAGCCGCTGCAAGCAGCCCACGTGGCCGAGCCGCTGCAAGCCCGCCACGCCGTCCAAGCCGAACCGATGATGCGGGCGACCTACGCGCAGGCCGAGCCGATGGTGCAGGCAACCCGCGCCGACGCCCCCGTGCAGTACGAGCGGGCCGTCCACGCCACCGAGCCGGTCACCCACTACCGAGCCGCCGAGCAGGGGGAGCTGCGCGCGGTGCACGCCACCCGCGAGGCGACGGTCCGCAGGGTCGAGGAAACCGAGTAGGCCAGGGCGGTCCCCGACCGCCCGGCCGAGAACCTCCCCGTCCTTCCCACTTCCCTGCGTTCCGCGGAGGCAACGCCATGGTCACCCCCACCACGATCAGCACGCCGCCCCCTCCCGGCGGCGACTCCGGCTTCACGATGGACGCGTCCGCGATGGACACGCTCCAGCAGCAGGCCGACAACCTGCGCACCGGCTACGAGGAGGTGTCCTCGAAGCTGTCCGGCCAAGCGTTGGCGGGCAACGCCTTCGGCACCGCCGGCGCGTTCGCCGTCGAGGCGTTCAACGCCTCCACCACCAAGTCGGTCGAGCTGACGGGCAAGGCCGCCTCGACCTTGGGGCTCGTCGGCGACGGCCTGAAGGCCACCGCGCAGACGCAGCAGGAAGCCGACCGCGCCAGCGGCGAGCAGTTCGCCTCGGTCGAACCCGCCACGATCGCCGACGGCCCGCAAGGCGCACCGACCGGCGGCCCCAACGGCACCGCGACCACCCAGGGCCCGCCGGTCACCCCGACTGAGACGATCCCCGGCGGCGCCGGGAGCGGCGGCGCCGGAACCGCCTCCCAGCCCGGCGGGCCGCAGGTGCCGCCGACAAACGACGTCCCGGGCGCCGACGGCACCACGCAGGCCTCCAACTACACCAACCCGGAATCCCAGGGCGGCACACCAGGAGGTCAAGGCGGCGGCGCACCCGTTGGCCAGGCCGGCGGCACACCGGCCGGTCAGGGCGGCGGCGCACCGGCCGGCCAGTCCGCCGGGATCCCCACCGGCCAGATGCCCCCGACGCCCACGATGCCGGGCACTCCGGGAATGCCCACCGCCGACACCGCGACGAAGCCGTCCACCCCGGCCACAATGCCCACCGCCAACGGCGCAGGTTCTCCGGACGAGACCAAGACCGCCGCCGCCCGGACGTCGACCCCGCCCCCGCAGGCCACCACCCCTCAGCCCGCGCCGGTGCCCGACTTCCCCGAGATCCCGGACCCGCCGCCCGTCCCGAGTGGTTCCGGTGGCGGCGGCGCGAACCTCGCCGACGCCCTCAAGACCACGCCCACGACCGGCGGCGAGTCGGCCTCGGGCACCAAGACCCCGGCCGGCAGCACCACCCCCTCGGCCAACACCACACCGCCGCCGACGCCTCCCATCCCCGAGGTGCCGAAGGACCTGTTCAAGCAGCCCACCATCCCGGACCTCGGCACCAGCGGCGGTTCAGCCGGCGGTTCCGGCAGTTCGGCCGGCGGCTCCGGCGGACTCCCCGGCGGCTCCAGTGGGCTCCCCGGCAGTTCCGGCGGTCTGCCCGGTGGTTCGAGCGGCGGGCCGTCGGGAGGTGGCTCGGGTTCGACCAGCAGCGGTGCGGGATCGCCGACCGCTCCCGGCGCGACGACGCCGTCCGGCGGCATGACCCCTCCGCCGATGCCGCCGATCCCGGAAGTGCCCAAGGACCTCTTCAAGCAGCCGACGATCCCCGACCTCGACACGGGCGGCGGCACGGGCACTTCCGGCGGCTCGTCGGGCGCCGGCGCGGGAACGCCGGGCTCGTCCCTGCCGGGTGGCACGCTGCCCACGACCCCGCCCGTCCCGGACCTCGCCGATCCCCGTCCCGGTGAGCAGTCGCCAGGGGATCAGGGCGGTCGCGGCGGCCGTGACACCTCCGACCACGACCGCCCCGGCCAGGACCGCGAGCCCGGCAACCGCGAAGGACGCGACCGCGACGCCGGCGACCGCAATGACCGGGACGGCGAAGGCCGGGACCGCCACAGCAACGACCGCGAAGCCGGTGACCGCGAAGGCCGAGACCGCCACGGCAGCGACCGTGAAGGCAGCGACCGCGAAGGCCGGGACCGTGAAGCAGGCGAGCGCGACCGCGGCGATCGTGAAGCGGGCGACCGTGAAGGCCGGGATCGCGACAGCGGCGAGCACGGCGGCGGTGGGGCGGGTGGTGGTGGTGAGCAGGACGGCCGGTCCGAGCGCGACCAGCACGGCTTCCCGATCACCTCGGTGGACGGCAAGCCCTGCCTCGACCTGCGCGACCTCCCGGCGCAGGAAGGCGAGCGCTGGCAGGAGACCATCCGCGACATCCTCGCCACCAAGGGCGAGGGGTCCTTCTTCTGGGCCGGCGACACCATCGACGCCCAGGGCCGGCGGCACTCCCTCATGGACCTGGCCGAGTTCATGACCAACCTCGACGCCCGCGCCGAACCCGAGGCAGCCAAGCAGCCCGAACGCGCGGTGTCGGACGACGTCGCCGCCAGCCCGGCCCGCAGCGCCAACGGCGACGTCTACGTCCTGGTGGGCCCCAACCGCGCCGAGGGCGACCCGGTCGAGCTGACGGACTTCCCGACGCTCCAGGCCAACCCGAGGATCGAACGGGTCTTCGCGATCGACGCCCTCACCGGCCGGGAGACCCAGATCCACCCGAAGGTCTCGTGACCTTGCGGGCGCGGGAGCAATCCCGCGCCCGCTTCGGCAAACCCACGCCGTTCAACGCAACGGTGCAATTCTCACGAGCGCCGGAGACCGGACGTCGCGGTCAGCCAGGGCGCGCCGGTGCCCGCCATGCTCTCGTAGAACGGGTGGCCATCGGTGATCTCGCCCTGGTCGACCGTGCGGCCGGTGAACGCCGAGGCGTACACGGCGGCGACGAACTCCATGGTCACCCTGGTGTCGGCAGTGGACACCGGCGGTGTCCCGCCGGTGTCGAGGGCGTCGAGCACCGCCGCGAGCTGGGCGGTGTGGCCGCTGGGCGTGTCGGCCGGCCCGCCGTCCCACGCCGACACGACCTCGGGCGACGTGGGCGCGGCGGTGAACGTCCAGTGCGAGTCGTCGTACCCGTAGAGGTGCTCCAGGTCGACGGTCGCCCGTTCGAAGTCGAAGCGCAGTTGGCTGGTCTGGCGCGGCGAGACCACCGAGTTGACCACGGTCGCCACCGCGCCGGAGTCGAACCGCACCAGCGCCGCCGACACGTCCTCGGTGTCGGTCGGCCGGGCCTGGCGCGCGGCGATCGCGGTGACGCTGCGCCACTGCCCCAGGATCGACAGCAGCAGGTCGAACTGGTGGATCCCGTGCCCCATGGTCGGCCCGCCGCCCTCCAACTCCCACTTCCCCCGCCACGGCGCGGCGAAGTAGTCGTCGTCGCGGAACCACAACGTGCTCGCCGACGCCACCAGCGGCCGGCCCAGCGCGCCCTCGGCCACCAGCCGCCGCAACCGCACCGCGCCGGACCCGAACCGGTGCTGGAACACGGTCGCCATCGGCACCCCGGCCGCCTCCTCGGCCTCCCGCAACCGGTCGAGACCGGCCAACGACAGCACCGGCGGCTTCTCCACCACCGGCACCGCGCCCGCCGCCAGGCACTCCAACGCGAGCGGCAGGTGCGTCCCCGGCGGCGTGCACACGTGCACCAGATCGGGTCGTCGGGCCTCGATCAGCGCGGTCAGGGTCGGGTAGGCGGGCACGTCCCAGGTCGCGCCGAACGCGGCGGCCCGGTCGGGGTCGAGGTCGACCGCGCCGACGAGCCGCGCCCGCCCGGCCAGGTTCCTCATCGCCTCGGCGTGCGCGCCGGCGATCGCGCCCGTGCCGACGATCGCGCAGGTGTAGCTACGACTGGTCAAGACAAGTGCTCCTCGTCCGCTGCGACTTCCAGGTGGAGATCCACGTCGACCGGGCTCAGCCGCCCGCACATGCCGAACACCCGCTCCGGTTCCGGCGTCCGGAACACCGCCGCCCGCTCCAGGTGCGCGGTCACGCCCCGCGCCACGTCCCGCGTGATCGAGAGGGTGGCCTCGGCCTGGCCGAGCGGCCCGTCGCGCACGATGTCCGCCCACGCGCCGGCCCGACCCCGGACCAGCGCCGCCGCCGAGGCGTAGAACTCCCGCAGCGGACCCGGGTCACCGGCGCGGACCGCGTCCCGGATCCGGACGAAGCCCTCCACCGCCAGGTCACGGCGTCGGCGCGCGTCGGCGGCGCGTTCGGCCTCCGTCGCCCGGACCGGCAACGTCGCCGCGTCCCGGTAGCGGTAGCGGTCGGCGACGACCTCGGGCGGGAACGTCATCACCGCGTCACCCGCCTCCGGCAACCCCGCGTTGCCCATCAGCACGACCACCCGCAGGCCGCCGTGGTTGACCGCGCGGTGGATCGTGCCGGGGGTGAACCACACCACCGAACCGGCCACGAGCGGGATCTCGCGGCAGCCGTCGAGGGTCACCGCGTGCAGCTCGCCCTCACCGCCCACGACCACGTAGCACTCGGTCGACGCCAGGTGCACGTGCGGGCTCCCGCCCACCACGCCATCGGGCGCCGCGTCGTCGTAGACGTCCAGGAACGACAACGACGTCCCGCCGGGGAACGTGCTCACACCGACTCACCCAACACACCGCGCACCGAATCCGCCAGGGCCGCGGCGTCCTCCTCGCCGCCGTCGGCCACCCCGGCGCCGTAGCGGAACCGCACGGTCTCCCCGTCCGCGACGACGAGCTCCTCGCTGAAGAACGGGGCCGGGTTCAGGCAGGCGAAGTCCTCGGACCGGGTGAACCACCGCGGCGGGTGGTGCGGGTTGGCCCCGTGGTCGACCATCAGCACCAGGGACCGCGCGTCGTCGCCGTCGTGCCGGCCCGCGAAGGCCATCCACTCGGCACGCCGGCCGCGCACCTCGTCACCACCGGGGCCGTCGGGCGTCACGACGGTCCCGCCGGTGAACGAGCGCGGCCCGCGCCAGAACAGGCCCCCGTACCCGGCGTTCTCCCGGCCACGCGTGGTCGGCGAGCCGAACGCGATCCCGCCACCCGAGGTGTTCGTCATCGCCGTGTCGAACGTCAACGCCCACGCCTGTGCCGACAGCAGGGAGGCGCCGATCGTCCGACGCTCCGTGATCACCGTGTCGCCGGCCTGGGTGACCCAGTCCAACTCGTGGGTGAACCAGGCCCGCTCCCCGTCCACGCCGACGTCGACCACCCGCCGGTGCGCCTGGGTGCCGTTGTTGTCCAGCTGCACGTAGGACCGCCCGTGCACGTACGTCGGACCGCCCCAGAAGTTCTCCTCGCCGACGTTCGGCAACGACCACGCGATCCCCTTGTGCCACACGTGGTCGTGCGGGCGGAACAAGCTCACCACCCGCCCCGCCCGCGTCCGGACCGGGTGCAGGTACGGCTTGGGCGACTCCAGGCGCGGCGTGTCGGGCGCGTAGGTGTAGCGGACGAGGTCGACGTCACCGGCGCGAACGGTCAGCGCGGACCCGAGGTCGTGCCGCACGGCCAGGGCGCTCACCGCGACAGCTCCGGCACGTCGACCCGCCCACACGCACCCGCCGGCACGCCGCCGACCGGCCGGAAGGCGCTCCGGACCGGGAGGGCGGAGCCGGCCGGGCGCCGGCGGTGCTCCACCCCGCCGGTCACGCCGTCGAGCGCGATGACGACCTCGTCCACCCGTACCCCCTTGCTCGGAAAGCGCTTTCCAGTGAGTATTCAGGGTTGCCTCGCGCGCAGTCAAGGCCCGGCGGACCGCTTGACAGCACGTTGGAAAGCGCTTTCCATTGCCGGGTGACCGCACCTCCGCCGCAGGCGGGCCACGTCGTCGTGGCACTGGACTCGTTCAAGGGCTCGCTGTCCGCGCGCCGGGCCACGGCCGCCGTCGCCCGGGGCTTGCGCCGCCACGGCGCGGACGTGCACGAGCACCCGGTGGCCGACGGCGGCGAGGGCACGCTGGACGCCCTGCTCGCGGCCGGTTTCACGGCGGTGCCGGTGGGTTCGACCGATCCCCTGGGCCGTCCGGTCGAGGCGCGCTACGCGGTCCGTGACGGGGTCGCGGTCGTGGAACTGGCCGAGACGTCCGGTCTCGACCTGGTCGGGGACGTGCCGCCGACCCCGGAGCGCGCGGCGGCGGCGTCCACGTTCGGCGTCGGGCTGGTGATCGCCGCGGCGTTGGACGCGGGGTGCGCCACCGTCGTGGTCGGCCTGGGCGGCAGCGCCACCACCGACGGCGGCACGGGTCTGCTGGCCGGTCTCGGCGCACGGCTGCTCGACGCGGACGGGGTGGCCCTCGACGCGACGACCTCGCCGCTGCGCGCCGTCCGCGCGGTCGACCGGGCCGGGCTGCACCCCCGGCTGGGCGAGGTGGGGCTGGTCGTGGCGAGCGACGTGGACAACCCGCTGCTCGGCCCGCACGGCGCGGCGGCGGTGTACGGGCCGCAGAAGGGCGCGGACGCCGCGCTCGTCGCGTCCCTGGACGCCGACCTGGCCCGCTGGGCGGACCTGCTGGACGCCGATGCCGCCGCCGTGCCCGGCGCGGGGGCCGCGGGCGGGACGGGGTTCGCCCTGCTGGCGCTCGGGGCCCGGGTGCGACCGGGCATCGACCTGGTGCTGGAGCTCACCGGCCTGGCGGACCGGCTGCCCGGCGCACGGCTGGTCATCGCCGGTGAGGGCCGCCTCGACCACCAGACGCTGCGCGGCAAGGCGCCGGTCGGCGTCGCCGCGGCGGCGAAGCGTGCGGGCGCGACCGCGGTCGCCGCCACCGGGACCTGCGACCTCGACCGCGCCGAGCTGGCCGCCGCCGGGTTCGCCGCCGCGTTCGCGCTCACCGACCTGGAGCCCGACGTGCCCACCTGCCTGACCCACGCCGAGCCGCTGCTGGAACGCCTGGGAGAGCGCATCGCCGCCGCGTTCCCCGACGACCGGCCCCCGCACCATCACGGGTGAAGCCACCCCGCCGCACGCGCCCCATCCCGGACCAAGAGACCCGCACGACCGCCCAGCACGTCATCGCCGCGTCCCGCAAGCAACCGTGAGCACCGCGGGCGACGGGTCACGGCCGCCACCGGGCGTACCACTCGGCCGCCGCGCGCAGCGGCACCGGCAGGGGTGCGATGCCGGGGTACCAGGCGCGTTCCCACTCCAGCGACACCCACCCCGACCAGTCCGCCAGCAGCCTGCCGCACGCCGCCAGCGGCACGTCGCCGGCACCCGGCGGGACCGGGGTCGGGTCGTCGGCGGCCACGTCCTTGACCTGGAAGTACCCCAAGTACTCCCCCAGCACCGCGCGGGTGCGCTCCGGCGGCTCGCCCGCCCGCCACGGGTGCACCGCGTCCCACAGCACCGCCACCGGCCCCGGGTCGCCGAACGGCGCGACCAGTCGCCGCGCCGCCTCACCGGTCGGGTGGGAGTCGTGCGTCTCGACCAGCAGCCGGACGCCGGCGGAGCGCAGGTCGGGCAGCACGGCGGCGATCCGCCCCGACGCCCGCCCGTCCTCACCGGCGCTCCCACCGCCGGGGAACACCCGCACCGAAGGCGCACCGAGCAGCGCCGCCAACTCCACCAGGGCGCGCAGCTCGTCGACCACCGGTCCGTCCGGCCCCGGCCGGCACACCTTCGGGTACCCCGCGAGGCAGGCGACCTCCAAGCCGGCGTCGGTGATCCGGTCGCGCACCCGCGCCGCCCGCGTGGCCGACATCCCGAGGTGGACCTCCTCGTCGGGGTGCGCGCGGACCTCCAGGCCGTGGCAGCCGTGCTCGGCCGCCACGGCCGCGCTCCGCGCCACCGGCACGCCGGGCGCGCCGAGCGTGCTCACCGCGAACCGCCACCCGCTCACCCGTGCACCACCTCCAGCGGCGCGAACGACACCCTCGTCACCTGCCCGTCCGACCAGCGCACCTCGACGGCCTCCGGCCCGGCCGCCACGACCGACACCACCTCCGGGACGTCCACCGGTCCGCCGGCGAGCACGGCCAGCGCGACGTGGACCGACGTGCCGCCACCGACCCCGCGCAGCCTCGGCACGCGCGCCGACGGCGTGAACGCGGTGCCGCCCGGCGCGGTGACCTCGTCGGCGGACTCCCAGCCGTGCAGCGGGTGCAGCACCGAGGACAGGTCCGGCCCGGCGGCCCAGCCGGTCAGCTCCACCCCGGCCCCCGGCGGCGCGCCGACCACGCGGTGCACCCGCAGCTCGTGCGGTCCGCGGGCGACCACCACGCTCTCCACCCGCAACGCGGGCAGCAGCGGCGAGCCGCCGGGGAACACCGGCCGGTGCCACGAGGCGGCCCAGCCCCAGCCGTCGCCGTGGCCCGCGCCGAGCGGGTGGATGCGGCGGCGGGCGGCGCGCAGGCCGCGGAAGACCACGGTGAAGTGGTTGTCGGCCGGGTTGCGCGCCGGGGTGGGACCGGTGCGGGTGGAGTAGGCGAACCGGCTGTAGTGCGGGTCGTCGCCCTCGGCGGTCTCCGCGTGGGTCGGCCGCACGTGGTCGCTGCCGTGGTTGTGCAGCCGGGCGATCCCGTCGGCGGCCGTGGTCTGCACGAGGAAGCCCGGCGCGGGCAGGCCGAGCACGTGGTCGCGCTCCTCGACCGGCGCGTCCCGCTCGACCTCGGTCCACAGCGGGTCGTCGGGTCCGGCCAGCAGGCACACGAACGCCTTCGACGCCCAGTACGGCGAGGCCGGCCCGGAGTAGTGCTGGACCACCGGGGCGTACGGGCCGTGCCAGCCGAGGCTGAGCAGGCCGCAGTCGTCCACCGCGCCCCGGTCGAGGAAGTAGCGCAGGCAGCCGCTGAGCAGCCGGCGCGACGCGCCCGGCGCGAGCGGCGTGTGGCCGGTGACCGCGCCGAGGGCGACGGCCGCGCCGGCGGCGAACCGGTAGGTCAGCGACCGGCCGTGGTGGACGGGTGCGCCGTCGCCGCCGAAGAGCAGCGAGAACCCGGAGAGGTGCTCGCGCAGCCGCTCGCCGTGCGGGGTGCCCGTGCCGGCCAGGTGCGCGTCGAGCACCGGGTAGAGGTGCAGCGCCCAGCCGTTGTAGTGGTCGAAGGCCCGCCCGTCCCCGTCGGAGTACCAGCCCTGACCCCGGTACCACGCCTCCAGCAGGTCCAGGGCGCGCTCGCGGGCGCGGGCGGTGTCGGCGTCGCCGCGGCCGACCGACTCCAGGAACCCGGCCACGGCGTGCGGGAACAGGTACCAGTTGTTCGGCGCGGGCAGGGCGTGCAGGGCGTCGCGCAGCCAGGCCTCGACGCGGTCGCGCACGGCGTCGTCCAGCCGGTCCCACAGCCAGGGCCGGGTCACCCGCAGGGCGAGCGCGACCGACGCCGCCTCCACCATCGGCTGGCCCTGCACGTGGTGGTCGCGGATCACCGGCCACGACTCGGCGTCGTCGGCGCCGGGCGTGCGGGTGCCGGCGTCGAGGCCGTCGGCGTAGCGGGCCAGCCAGCCGTGCGGGTCGTCGCCGCCCGCGCCCGCGACCCGGTAGCCGGCGGCGAGCATCGTCCGGGCGAAGCCCTCCAGGCCGTCGCTGCGCACGCCGCTGCCCGACGCCGGGCCGGGCAGGTCCAGCCGGGCGCCGCCGGGGCTCGCCCACCGCCACGCGGCGTCCAGCAGCACGTCGGCGGTGGTCTCCCAGTGCGCGCGGGTGTACCCGGTGCGCGGGCTGAGCCGCCGGTCCTCCGCCAGGTCGGCCAAGGGGTTCACGCGATCCGTTCCTCTCCGCTCGCGGTGTGGCGGCGGGCTCGGGTCCATCCTCGGTCAAGGCTCGTCACGCGCTGTACGGGAGGCGTTCGGGCTCCACCCGCCCGAGCAGCGGCACGCCCCGGACGAACCGGCCCACCTCGGCGACCGCGAACTCGCCGATGCGCCGCAGCTCCCGGCCCTGGGCGCCGGCCAGGTGCGGGGTGATCAGCACGTTGGGCAGGGCGAACAGCGGGTGCCCGGCCGGCAGCGGCTCCGGCTCGGTCACGTCCAGGATCGCCGAGATCCGGCCGGTGGCGCACGCCGCGGTCAGCGCCTCGGTGTCGATCAGCGAGCCGCGGGCGGTGTTGATGACGAGCGCGCCCTCGGGCAGGAGGGCCAGCCGGCGGCCGTCGAGGAGGTGACGGGTCTCGGGCAGGGCGGGCGCGTGCACCGTGACGACGTCGCTGCGGCGGCAGAGCTCGTCCACCCCCACCGACTCCGCGCCGAGGCGGGCGGCTTCCGCGCGGGACACGTGCGGGTCGTGGAGCAGCACCTCGACGTCGAACGCCCGGAGCCGCCGCAGCACCAGGCGGCCGATCCGGGACGCGCCGACGACGCCGACGGTGCAGTCGTGCAGCCCGGTGCCGTCGCCGGACAGCCAGTCGCGCGGCGCGCCCTCGGCGGCGGTCGCGTACCGCCGGGCGCGGCCGAACGCCCGCTTGGCGCCCAGGACCAGCATGGCCATCGTGTAGTCGGCCACCGGGACGGCGTTGACGTCGGCCGAGGAGGAGACGACCACCCCGCGTTCGAACACGACGGGGTCGACGGTCGACTTCACCGTGCCGGCGGCGTGCACGATCGCGCGCAGCCCCGGCGCGGCGGCCAGCACGACGGCGTCGACGCGCGGGCTGCCCCACCCCGTGACCAGGACGTCCGCTCCCGCCAGGGCCGCCGCGGCGGCCGGCCCGTCGAACGAGGTGAACGTCGCCGCCGGGTCGATGTCGACCAGGTGCCGCAACCGGGTCACGAGGTCGGGCGGGAAGACGTCGGCGAGCGCCCAGGGGGCGAGGGCGAAGACCGCGACAGGTCGCCGTGACACGGAGTGGGCTCCTATCAGTGGGCCGGGCAGCGGCCGATCCATGTAAACGTTTGCATCCACACGTCACTCTACGCACAAGCCCTCCCGCCCACAATGCCCGCAGCTCAGTCCAAGTCAGAGCCACTACAGGCGAATACACCCTGGAACACCGGGCACGCAAGGCGTTGACGAACACGTGTAACCGTTTTATGTTCGTGAACATTCTGTTTCGGCTCGGCACCGCAAGAGAGGCGTTCGACGTGAGCATGACGCGGGTCCGCGGCGGCGCCAGTCCCCCGACCGGGACGGCGCCCGCCCCACCGGAGGTGGGTCGTCCGCGCCTCGGCCACCTGCGCCGCATCCGGGCCGATCGGGTGCTGCTGCTCGTCGCGGCGCCGGGTCTGGCGTACTTCCTGTTCTTCCACTACGGCGCGCTGTTCGGGAACGTGCTGGCGTTCCAGGACTACGTGCCGTTCCTGGGCGTCTCGGGCAGCGAGTGGGTCGGCCTGGCGCACTTCGAGCGCATGGTCACCGACCCGCTGTTCTGGAACGCGGTGAAGAACACGCTGCTGATCGCCGCGTTGCAGCTGGTGTTCTTCTTCCCCGCGCCGCTGGCGCTGGCGCTGCTGCTCAACAGCGTCGTCGGCGACACGCTGCGGCGGTTCGTGCAGAGCGTGGTGTACCTGCCGCACTTCCTGTCGTGGGTCATCGTGGTCGCGCTGTTCCAGCAGATGCTCGGCGGCGCGGGCGTGGTGAACGGCTGGCTGTCGACCCTGGGCCTGGGCGGCATCTCGGTAATCGGCAACCCCGACGCCTACGGCCCGCTGGTGATCGCGCAGCTGGTGTGGAAGGAGTGCGGCTGGGCCACGATCATCTTCCTGGCCGCGCTGTCCCAAGTGGACGAGCAGCAGTACGAGGCGGCGGCGCTGGACGGCGCGGGCTGGTGGCGGCGGCTGTGGCACGTGACGCTGCCCGCGATCAGGCCGGTGATCGTGCTGCTGCTGGTGCTGCGGCTGGGCGAGTTCCTGTCGATCGGGTTCGAGCAGTTCTTCCTGCAGCGCCAGTCGGTCGGCCCGGAGACGGGCGAGGTGCTGGAGACCTTCGTGTACTTCACCGGCTTCGCGAACGGCGACTTCGGCTACGCCGCCGCGGTAGGGCTGTTCAAGGGCGTGATCGGCGTGGTCCTGATCTACACGGCGAACAAGGTGGCCCACCGGCTGGGCGAACAGGGGGTCTACCGGTCATGAGCAGGACGAGCGCCCCGGCCTGGACGGGCCGGCCGACCCCGGCGGTGCGCGCCGCCAAGGCCGTGGCGCTGACCGTGGTGGTCGCGCTGGTGGTCTTCCCCTTGTGGACGGTGCTGGCGACCAGCCTGGCCGGCCCGCAGGACGTGATCTCGCACGGCGGCTGGGTGGTGTGGCCGGACGAGTTCACGTTCGACTCCTACGCCGAGATCCTCCAGGGCGGGATCATCAGCCGCGCGCTGCTGGTCAGCGCGGGCGTCACGGTCGTCGGCACGGCGCTGAGCCTGGTCTGCACGATCGGCCTGGCCTACACGTTGAGCCGGCCGCGGGTGTACGGCGGCAAACCGCTGCTGCTGCTCGTGCTGTTCACGTTCCTGTTCCCGCCGGGCATGGTGCCGCTGTTCCTGGTGGTGCAGGGGGCCGGGCTGTTCGACTCCTACGCCGCGCTGGTCCTGCCGTTCCTGGTCAACGTGTTCAACCTGGTCGTGATGCGCGGCTTCTTCCAGTCGATCCCGCCGGAGCTGATCGACGCCGCGCGCATCGACGGCGCGGGCGAGCTCGGCATCCTGCGCCAGGTCGTGCTGCCGCTGTCCAAGGCGGTCATCGCGGTGGTCGGCCTGTTCTACGCGGTCGCGTACTGGAACCGCTTCTTCGAGGCGATCATCTACTTCAACGACCAGGCCAAGTGGCCGATCGGCACCGTGCTGCGGCAGTACGTCACCGGCGGGGCGTCGCTGGCCGAGACCTCGGGCGAGCTGGCGGTCACGTCGCCGCAATCGGTGCAGATGGCCGTCGTGATGCTCGCGACGCTGCCCATCGTGTGCGTGTACCCGTTCCTGCAGCGCTACTTCGTCAAGGGCGTCGTCACCGGCGCGCTGAAGGCCTGAACCCCCTCCACCGCAACCACTCCTTTCGGCGTCCAGCCGGGAGAGGAACCTCGTCATGGACCACCGCATCGACCGCCGTTCCCTGCTCCGGCTGGCGGGCGTCGGCGCGCTCGGCCTCGCCGTCCCGTCCTTCCTCACGGCGTGCGGCGGCGGCGCGTCGGGTGGCGGCGTCTCCAACGCGGGCAAGGACCTGGCGCCGTGGCCGACGTACGTGCCGTTCGCCGGTCCCGCCCCGGACGCGCCCGGCGACGACTCCGGCGTGCAGCCGCTCTACCTCAAGTACCCCGAGCGGCTCGTGCGGTCGGTGGACGGCCCGGTGGGCGACGGGTCCGACGTCACGGTGATGGTGCTGTCCTACGGCGCGCCGCCCAAGCCGGTCGGCGAGAACCAGTACTGGCAGGCGATCAACCAGGCGCTGGGCGTCAACCTGAAGGTGATCGTGGTGCCCGACCCCGAGTACGGGCAGAAGATGGCCACGCTCATGGCGTCGGGCGGCGACCTGCCGGACCTGATCATGTTCTCGAACCTGGCCCTGCCGCACGCGGCCGAGTTCGTCCAGGCCCGGTGCGCCGACCTGTCGGAGTACGTCGGCGGCGACGCGGTCAAGGAGTTCCCGAACCTGGCCAACCTGCCCACCTACGCCTGGCAGGGCATGGGCCGCATCGGCGGCCGGATCCACGGCATCCCGCTGGAACGCCCGATGCCGGCCAACAGCCTGTTCGTCAACCGGTCGGCGCTGGACGCGGCGGGCATCCCGAAGGACTGGACGACCGAGCAGTACCTCGACGCCATGAAGGAGCTCACCGGCGACCGCAAGTGGGGCGTCGGCTGGTTCAAGACGCTGTTCGGCGGCCTCGGCGGCATCACCTACCACGCCGGCTCGCTCGGCGCGCCCAACACGTGGTCGGCGAACGGCGGCGCGTTCACGCACACCATCACCACACCGCAGTTCGAGCAGGCTTTGGAGGTCATGCGCAAGCTGGTCGAGGCGGGCACGCACTACCCCGACAGCCTCACCGTCAGCTCCACCGACATGCAGAGCCACTACCACAACGGCACGGTCGCCACGATGAACGACGGCTTCGGCTCGGTGAGCCTGTCGACCCTGAAGAAGATCAACGGCCGGTTCGCCCTCGACCTCGGCCGCCCGTACGGGCCGCAGGCCACGCCGTGGCAGGGTCCCGGCGTGTTCGGCTACGTCACGTTCAAGAAGGCCGAGTCGGCCCGGATCAAGCTCCTGCTGCGCATCGTCGACTACCTCAGCGCGCCGTTCGGCACGACGGAGTACGAACTCGCCAACTACGGCGTGGAGGGCAAGCACTTCACCAAGGACGCCGACGGCATCAAGACCACCGACCTCTACAGCCAGGAGAACAACTCGCTGCTGCCGACCAGGTACGTCGGCGCCGCGCCGGCCGTGCTGCACCTGCCCGGCTTCCCGGACGCGGCCAAGGCCGTGCACGAGTGGCAGAAGGCCACCCTGCCCCGCAGCGTGCGCAACCCCGCCACCGGGCTCCGCTCGGCCACCGAGGCGGGCAAGGGCGCCCAGCTCAGCCAGATCCTCGGTGACGGGATCGCCGCGATCGCCTTCGGCCGCAAGCCGCCGTCGGCCTGGCCGGACGTCGTCACCCAGTGGCGGCAGGCAGGCGGCGACCAGGTCGCCGAGGAACTGGCGAAGGAGCACGCGGCCAACCAGTGACGCCCCTGGAGCTCCAGCCCCGACCGACAACGCCGGTCGGGGCTGGGGCTTCGACGTCCTCCGGTCACGCGGGCAGGCGGTCGCCCACCAGGGCGAGGCACTGGATCGCGGCCAGGCCGTACTGGGCGGAGGCGTTGGTGCTCAGGTCGGCCTCGTCCACCGGCTTGAGCACGTTCGGCCCCTCGACCCGCCTCGACCGGAAGTCGTGGTCCTCCGGGTAGCCCGCGTGGCCCTTCGCGAACTCCGCCCACGCCCGGTCGGCGAGCTTCGGGTCGCCGAGCTTCGCGGCGGCGTAGGCGGTGAGCCGGGAGTGGGCCTGGCGCAGGTTCAGGCTGCCCCACGACTGGCCCGTCTCCGCCTGCTGCTCGGCGGCGGTGCCGTTGTAGAGGCGGCAGTACTGCAGCCACGCCCGGGTGAACGCCTCGTCGCCGGTGAGGGAGATCAGCTCGCTGCACAGCTCGACCAGGCCGAACACCGCGCCCAGCGAACCGACGCTCACGGCGGGCCCGGTCGGCTCGAACGTGCCGTCGTCGAGGTCGTACAGGCCGCTGCCGCGCGCGAACCCGTTGGGCATCGCGGCGATGGTGCGCATGCCGTTGAGCAGCTTCTCGCGGGCGACCGGGTCGCCGCCGCGCTCCCACTCGGTCAGCCAGCCGAGCGCGAGGCCGCTCCAGTCGGTGCCGGTGCTGACGCCGAGGGCGTGCGGATCGGGCTCGTACGGCCCCGTGCGGATCTTGCGGATGGGGTCGAGGGCCAGGAACGTCCGGTCGGCGTCCACGAGGTCGCGCATCAGGTCGCCGACGCGCTCGTCGGCGGTGAGGAAGTAGAGGAAGCGCCGGTAGCCCGCGTTGCTGATGCGCGCCTGCTTGGCGCTGTCGGCCCAGTGCTGCACGCCGTGCCGCGTGCCGAGGTCGCGCCACTTGCCGAGGTGGTAGACGTCGACCTCGCCGGTGTGCCGCGTCATCGCCTCGGCGAAGCGGAACGCCTCGGCCTTGCCGGTGCGCAGGTAGTGGTACCAGAGCCACAGGTCGGTGGACAGCTCGGAGTTGTCCCACGCGTAGCCGCCGACGTCGTAGCGCCACACGTGCCGGTCGCCGTCGTAGCTGTGCATGATGTCGCCGTAGTCCCAGAAGCCGTACCAGGACCGCTGCTCGACCTGCCCGCTGTGGTACTCGAACAGCAGGTCCAGCCGGTCTTCGATGCGGGCCTTCGCCGGGGTCGAGCGGTCGACCGGCGACCAGTCGCCGAACACGCCGGCGGCGTGCAGGTGGGCCGGCGGCGCGACGATCAGCGGCGGCGTGCGCACCGCGTCGGCCAGCTCGGCGATCCGCTCCGCCGCCGGCGTGGACTCCAGCGCCCAGAACACCAGCTCCGTCGTGCGCGCGATCCCGTACGGGGTGCCGAAACCGGGTTCGTAGTCCTCGTAGGTGATCTCCAGGCCTTCGAGCTGCTCCGGATAGGTGTCCTGGCCGAGGCCGTCGTGGTAGAAGCGCAGGTCCATCGGCTCGGCGTCGGGCGACCACAGCCACAGGGTGACCTCGGCCGTCTCGCCGGCCGCGCCCCGGACGTCGAGCTGGGTGGGGTGCAGCTGCCAGAAGTTGCGCATGCCGAAGGCGAAGCCGCCGCCGGGGCCGCCGACGTACCCGAGCCCGCCCGCCCGGCCGCCGGCGTCGACGGGGATCCAGCCGTGGCCCGCTCTGGTGCGCTTGCGGAGCTGGAACCCGTCGGCGGAGAGCTGGCGCAGCGAGTAGTCGCCGAAGGTGGGGATCAGGTGCAGCCGCGAGGAGACCCTGGTGTCCCACGTGGACACCGGAGGGGTCGCCTGGCCTGCCACCTGTGCCCGGCGGACCGCCGCGCCGGGGTCGCGGCGCAGGCCGGTGATGCCGCGCACGGCCTCGGCCAGCACGCCGTCACCGGGCCCGGCGAAGCGCACGTGCCGGTTGTGGGGCTCGTCGCGCATCGGCACCTCGAACCGGATCCCCAGGCCGCGCACGAAGTCCTTCTTCTCGTCGCCGTCGTAGGCGAAGCTGTGCACGGCGCGGACGCCGTCGCTGCCCGCGTAGAAGTACAGGCGCACGGTGAACGGCAGCCACGTCCGGTTGCCGTGCCGGTGCCCGCCGTCGATCCGGACGACGGCGCGGACCGGACCGGACTGCTCTACCGTGACCTTCTCCGTGCGGCCGGTGAACTTCTCCACCTTCGCCGCGCCGCCCTCCTCGTCGACCGGCCCGTCCTGCCGCAGGCACACCAGGCGGCCGTCGCGGGCGATCTCGCGGTCGCCCCGGAACAGGCCGCGCACGAGCCGGTCGCCCTTCTTGGGGATCACGCACCGGAGGACGCCGGTGCTCACCTCGACCTCGTCGCGACGGTCCGCGACCTTCACCGCCGCCGCGGGCACGGCGGGCGTGCCGGCGGTCAGCACGTACGCCTCGGCGGGCGGCGCCTCCGCGCCGATGGCGTGCGCGGTCCACTTCAGCGAACCGTCCGGCCAGTACGCGGTGGCCCACGTCTGCACGGGCACCGGCTGTCCGGCGCCGGTGCGCAACGCGAACGCCTGCCCGTTGGGCACCGCGCCCCTCGGCCACGGCACGCCCCAGGTGGACCCGGCGGCGAGCTGCTTCGGTGTGCCGCCTTCCAGCCACCTGAGCGGGACGCCGTCGGCCGGTGCGCCGCTCGCCGTCGCGGGCCGCGTGCCGACGGCGGGCGCCGCGTGCGCCGGCGTGGCGCCGCGGCCGACCTGCGCGACGGCGCCGACCGCCGCCGCGCCGAGGATGAGATCACGTCGGGAGATCATCGCCATGGGTGCTCCACTCCGGCGGGTCGAACTCCGGGCAAGGGTGATGAAAACGTTTACAGCCCCGTAATGCCAGCATGGGCCATCACCCCTGTCAAGATGTCCACGAACGGCGGTATACGGTTACAGGAAGGCGTCGCCGCACGCGCCCACACCGGGGCGAATCCGCCGGAATGGTGATTTGACACCGGGACAGTCCGCCGGAAACATCGCGTGCAAGCGTTTTACCAGCGAGTCGCACGACGGCAGACGGAGGCGGGATGGTTCGGCGAGCGGCGTCCGAGAACGAAGGGCCGCGGCCGACGACGATCCGCGACGTGGCCGCGCACGCCGGGGTGTCCGTCGCGACCGTCTCCCGGATCCTGTCGGGCACCTACCCCGGCGCGCCCGCGACGCGCACCAGGGTCCTGCGGGCGGTGCGCGAGCTGGACTACGTGGCCAACGCCAACGCGCGCGGGCTGGCGGGCGCGAGCAGCCGCAGCGTCGCCATCATCGTCAACTCGGTCGTCTCGCCGCACTACGCCCACGTCGCGCAGGGCGTGCAGACCCAGGCCGCGATCGAGGGCAAGCTCTGCATCGTCGGCACCACCGGGAGCGACCCCGAGCGGGAGCTCGCCACGGTCCAGCTGATGCGCGAGGAGCACGCCGAGTGCGTGATCCTCGTCGGCAACGTCGTGGCGGACCAGGCGTACCGCGACCGCATGGCCGAGTACGCCCGCGCGCTGGCGCTCGCCGGTTCCCAGCTGGTCCTGTGCGGACGGCCGCCGCTCGGCCCCGACGTGCCCGCCCTCGTCGTGGAGTACGACAACACCGGCGGCGCGTACGCCATCACCAGCCACCTGCTGTCCGCGGGCCACGACCGCATCCTGTTCCTGGGCAGGCGCGACAACTACACCACTCCGGAGAGCCGCGTCGCGGGCTACCGCAAGGCCCTCGCCGACCACCACGTGGAGCACGACCCCGGGTTGGAGGTCGAGGGCAGCATGGAGCGGCACGAGGGCTACCGGATGATCAGCGAGCGGCTCGCCGCCGGACCACCCGACTTCACCGCCGTCTTCGCCGGCAACGACCTCATCGCCGCGGGCGCCCGCCAGGCGTTGCGCGAGCACGGCCTGAGCATCCCCGACGACATCTCCATGGTGGGCTTCGACGACCTGCCGCCGGCCGCCGACATCGGCCTCACCACCGTCCACGTGCCGCACGAGGAGCTGGGCCGCACCGCCGTGCGCATGGCGCTGCAACGCGGACGGGACAAGTCGGGCACGCCCGAGCGGGTCATGCTCGGCACCCACATCGTCGTGCGCGACTCGGTGCGCCCCGTCGTGCGTTCCGGTTCCCGGCCGTGACCGGGGTCGGGCCGTTCGACCGCACGCGCTTCGACTACTCGCCCTGGTCGTTCTGGGACGAGGCCGACGAGCCGGCGCGGCAACGCCAGCGGGACCTCCGGCGGCGCCTCGTCGAGCAGCGCGGCTACGAGATCGGCGAGCGGTGCTTCCTCTCCGAGCTCGCCTCCGTGCAGAACGAGGAGCTCACCCTCGGCCACGGCGGCTACGTCGCCGCGGGCGCCTACCTGAGCGGGTCGCTGCGCGCCGGCCGTGACTGCTCGATCAACCCGTACGCGGTGGTGCGCGGCGACATCCGCCTGGGCGACGCCGTGCGCATCGGCGCGCACACCTCGATCCTCGCGTTCAACCACACCTTCGACGACCCCGACACGGAGGTGTTCCGGCAGCCGCTGCGCTCGGTCGGCATCACCGTCGGCGACGACGTCTGGATCGGCTCGCACGTCGTCGTCCTCGACGGGGTGACGGTCGGCGACCGGTCGGTGATCGCCGCCGGCGCCGTGGTCACCAAGGACGTCCCGGCCGGCGCGGTCGTCGGCGGCAACCCGGCCAAGGTCCTCCGCCGGCGCGTGCCCGCCCCCGCGCCACGACCCGACGACCTCGTCGGCCGGCTCACCGCGTTCGCCGAGACCGCCCGCGCCCAGGCCGAGCAGGTGCTGGAGCGCTGCTGGAACCCCGACCTCGGGCTGTTCGCCGACCGACCGGGGTCGACGCCGACCGTCCGCGCCCAGTGCGACGCGATCGAGGTCGCCGACCTGCTGCTCGGCCGCGCACCCGACCAACTGCCCGCCCGAGCCCAGGTCGACCGGCTGCGCGGCTGGCAGGACCCGGAGACCGGCCTGGTCGGCGTGCTCCCGGACGGCGGCACGCGGCCGACCGGGGCCGACCTGTCCGACCCGGACACCGCCTACCACGTCCTGTCCGTCGGCTACGCGCTCGACCTGCTGGGCAGCGGCTTCCCCGAGCCGATCCGCGCCGTGTCCCGGATGACCGCCGAAGAGCTGGTCACCGACCTGGAACGGCAGCCGTGGACCACCGACGCCTGGTCGGCGGGCGCCCGGGTGGACGCGCTGGGCACCGCCCTGCACTGGAACCGGCGGCGGGGGACCCCCAACGCGCCGGGCACGACCGAAGCCCTCTTCGGCCGGCTGGTCACCACCGCGGACCCCGACACCGGCATGTGGGGCAGGCCGTCGCCCGACGACGGCCTGCGCCGACTCGTCAACGGCTACTACCGGGCCTCACGCGGCACGTTCGCCCAGTTCGGCGTGCCCGTGCCCCACCCGGGACGCGTCGTCGACACCGTCCTGCGGCACGTCCGCGACCCCCGCTTCTTCCGCCCGGACCGGCAGGACGCGTGCAACGTCCTCGACGTCGCCCACCCGCTCTGGCTGACCCGCCACACCGGGCACCGCGCCGACGAGGTGCTGGAGGTCGCGCGCCGGCTGCTCGGCGACGCGCTGGGCCACTGGACCGGCGGCGCGGGCTTCGGCTTCCGGGCGCCGCACCCCACGACCGCCGGTCTCCCCGCCACCGCGCCGGTCCTGCAGGGCACCGAGATGTGGCTGGCGATCGCATGGCTGCTCGCCGACCTGCTCGGCCTGGCCGACGTCCTGCCCTACCGGCCGCGCGGCGTGCACCGACCCGAACCCGCGGTCAGCCCGTCCTGACCGACGCGCGGTCGACCTCGGCGGCGACGGAGGCGCGCAGGTGGTCGCGGCGCAGCACCGACAGCACCGCCATCAGGGCCGCCACCAGGGCGAAGCCCGACGCCGCGGTGAGCGCCGCCAACGGGCCCGCCGTGCCGACGACCACGCCCGCCACCAGGATGCCGACCACGCCCGAGCAGGTGGTGACCGCGCCGACGGTGGCCACCACGCGTCCCCGGACCGCGTCCGAGGTCCTGGCCTCGACCAGGCCGTTCAACGTCACGTTCTGCACCGAGCCGCACGCGCCCGCCACCAGCCACGCCACCGCGTTCACCACGAGGTGCGGCAGCTGCGCGGGTGCGGCCAACGCCAGCGCCAGCACCAGGTTCGCCGCGGCGAAGGCCGCGACCAACCCGCGCGTAGTGGTGACGCGGCGGGTCAGGTTCGCACCGAGCAGCAGGCCCGCGGTCCAGCACGCGAGCACGGCGCTGTAGGTGAACTCGTTGCCGCCGATCGGGCCGAAGACCAGGAACACCTGGTTGACCAGCGCGATCGCCACGGCCACGCCGACCACGGCCTGCGCGACGACGCGCCCCAGCAGCAGCCGGTCGCTGCGCAGCAGCACCCAGCCGCTCCACTGGCCGCCCGGCGTGGCCGCGCCGTCGTCCCGCCGGGGATCGCGGTCCGCCCGCAGCCACACCACGACCAGCGCGAGGTGCGTGAACGCCGACACCGCGTCGAGCATCACGGCCCACTCGACGCCCGGCCCGACCGCGATCACGCCGCCGAGCACGATGCCCGCCACGGACCCGGCGTTCTGCGCCGACGACAACGCCGCGTGGCCGCGGGCCGCGCCGTCCTCGCCGGTGGCCACCGGGATCAGCGCGGACGCGCACGTCCGCACGACGACGCCGCACACGCCGAGCAACGCCACCAGGCCGTGCAGCACGGGCAGCCGCACGTACCCGAACAGCAGCCCGACCAGCAGCAGCACCTGGGCGAACACCGCGACGACGAGCAGCAGCCGGTGGGGGAACCGGTCGACCGCCCACCCGGCGAGCGGTGTGCCGAGCACCACGCCCAGCGCGACGGCCACGAACAGCCCGGCCACCGCGGACGCGCCCGACCGGGCCAGCTCGGTGGTGAACCCGACCAGCGTGAGCTGCGCGCCGAGGGCGGCCACCCCGGACCCGCCCACCAGCACCGCCAGGTCCCGGTTGTCCCGCAGATCGCCGAGCACTGCGACCATTCCGCTCCCCCGCCGCGTCGCCGGTACGGACCGAGGCGTCCACCTCGCGGTGCCGATCATGCCCGAAGATCACCTCGGCCGGCGGCGCGGTGGGTCAGTCCGCCCGGACGACGGCCAGCGGGCACGGCGCGTGGTAGACCATCGCCTGGCTGGTGGAGCCCAGGAGCATGCCCGTGAAGCCACCGCGGCCGCGGCTGCCGACGACCAGCAGCTGCGCGTCCCGGCCCGCGTCGAGCAGGGCTTTCGTCGAGCGCTCGCGCACCACCCGCCGCTCGACCACCACGTCCGGGAACTTCTCCTGCCACCCGGCCAGCCGTTGGGCCAGCAACTGCCGCTGCTGCTCCTCCATCTCGTCCCACTGCACGCGCACCTTGTCGGCGTAGGGGGTGCCGGCGAGCAGCGGCGTCCAGGCGATCAGCGCGGTGAGCGTCGCGTCCCGCGCCGACGCCTCCTCGAACGCGAACCCGATCGCCGCCTCACCCGCCGGGGAGCCGTCCACGCCGAGCACGACCGGGCCGGTCTCCGGGTACGGGCCGCGGACGACGACCACGGGGCTGTGGCCGTGCGTGGCGACCGACACCGCCACCGACCCGACGATCATCCCGAGGAACCCGCCCAGCCCCTGGGAGCCGAGCACGACGAGCCGGGCGTCGCGGGACGCGGCGATCACCGCGGCGGCGGGCTGGGCGGCCACCACGGACGTGCGCACCTCCGGCACGAGGTCGCGCACGCTCGCGGCCGCCGCCCCCAGCCACTGCCTGCCCTGCTCCTCGAACGCCTCCCGCACGTCGCGACCGCTCAGCACGATGTCGGGGTAGCCGCGCTTGGGCAGCAGGTAGGCGTGCACGAGCTGGAGCGGCGCCCGGTGCCGTGCGGCGGCCCCGGCCGCCCACCGCACGGCCGTCAGCGCCGACTCCGAACCGTCCACCCCGACCACGATCGGGCCACTCATCACAGGTTCCCTCCAGCCGACGTCAGCGACACCCACACCATCCGACGGCGGGCGGCCGGCCGCACTTCGGCACCGGGCCGCACCCCCGTTCGGCGAACGCCTCCCGGTGTCGGGCCCGCCCGATACGATCGGCGCCGTGGACCCCGCCGACGACCTGCTGGCCTGGGCGCCCCCGCCCGGCTCGAGCGGTGCGGCGCCGGCCGTCGCGCTGCCCGGCTACAGCGACTTCCGGCTCGTCGCGCACGGCGGCGAGGGCACCGTGTACCGGGCCACGCAGGACGGGCTCGGCCGTGACGTCGCGGTGAAGGTGCTCGACGTGACCGACGCGGACACGGTCAGCCGGTTCCACCGCGAGCTGGAGATCACCGTCCGGCTCGGCCGCCAGCACCCGCACATCGTGACCGTGCTGGACACCGGGGTGATCGGCGGGCGGCCGTGCATCGTGATGGAGTACCACGACCTCGGTTCGCTGCACGACCGGTTGCGGCAGCGCGGGCCGCTGCCCGTGCACGAGGTGGTCGCGGCCGGGATCGCGGTGGCCGACGCGCTGTCGTTCGCGCACGGCCAGGGCATCCTGCACCGGGACGTGAAGCCGCAGAACATCCTGGTCCTGCCGACGTCCTACGTGCTGGCCGACTTCGGCATCGCGCGCGGCGCGGACGCGGCGCACACGGCGTCGTTGCAGCTGGTCAGCTACCGGCACGCGGCGCCGCAGATGGTGGACGGCCGACCACCCGCCGCGGCCGACGACCTGTGGTCGCTGGGTTCGACCCTGTTCACGCTGCTGGACGGCGAGCCGCCGTTCGCGTCGGCCAACCCCGGCGAGGACACCATGCTCGCCTACCTGGGGCGGGTGCGCGAGGCGCCGCCGAGGTCGCTGCTGCGCCGGGACGTGCCCGCCGAGCTGGTCGCGATCATCCTGCGGTGCCTGCGCAAGGAGCGGGAGGAGCGGTTCCCGGACGCGGCGGCGGTCCGCGCGGCGCTGGCGGCGGTGCCGACGTGGACGCCGCAGTCCACAGTGGACCCGGAGCACACGGCGGCGGTGCGGCGGGAGGTGCCGGAGCACTACCCGGAGGGTCCGACCGAGCTGCCGGACTTCGGTCCCAGGCCGGTGGTCGAGGCGGCGGCGGAACCGGTCGTCGCCGCGCCCGAGCCGGTGAGGACGTGGACCGAGGACCTGGCCGACCTGACCGTCCGGCACAACGCCGAGCGCCGCCCACCCGTGCCGCCGCCACCGCCGCCGTTGGTGGAACTGCCGGAGCCGCCGCCGTCCCGGCCGCGCCGGTCGTGGAAGCTGGCCGGGGTGAGCGCGGTGTTCGCCGGAGTGGTGGTCGGCGTGGCGCTGAACCTGCCCGGCCGGTCGGAGCAGGCCGCCGCGCCGCCGTCCACGGTGGCCACGACCACCACCACGACGGCGGTGACCACCACGACCGCCAGCCTGCCCGAGGGCGGCGATCCGCGGTTCACGCCGGTGCTCAAGCGGCTGGAGGACGGCGGTGACCGGATCGAGCTGTTCTGGACGGATCCGAGCGAGGGCAACGCGCAGTTCGTCGTGGTCGACGTGACGGGCTCCGCGGCGCGGCCGCTGGTGACCGTGGCGGCCGGTGCGACGTCGCACGTGCTGGAGGGCTTGGAGCCGAAGGCGCCGCAGTACTGCTTCCAGGTGCTCGCCATCGGTCTCGACGACCCGGCCACGCAACGCGGCGCGTCAGCCCGCACGTGCGCCGTGCGCAACGGCTGACACCCCGCCCCGCCCAACGGCTGAGACCTCAGCCCCAACCGCTGACGCCGCACGCTAACGCCGCAGTCGCCCTGCCCACGCCTGCCCGCTAACGCCGCCGCAGCGGCCGCGGGTCGACCGCCCAGAACATTCTGCGGTACCAAGGCACCCCACGCCGCAGCCCACCGCGCACCTGCCGCGCCAACGACCACGCCGACGTCCCGCCAGCGCGCCCCGCGGCTCCCGTCGTCATCGCCCCGCGTCCCATCTCCCCGGAGTGACCGGCCGCCGCTCCCGTGGCCACCGGGTGACCGGCCGTCGGTCCCATCTTCAGGGGCTGACCGGCCGTCGGTCCCGCCGCCACCGGGTATCCGACCCGGGGCCGACCGGGGTCCGGGGCGAAGGCCGCGTAATCCGCCAACCGGGCCAACTCCAGCGCCGGCGCCGACCCCAGACCCGCCGCGATGTCCGGCGCGGTCCGATCCGGGGACGGTGTCCGGCCGGCCAGCAACAACCCGTCCAGCACGTAGGCCCAGGCGCCGGTCGCGCCTTCGGCCCGCAGCCGGTTGCGCCGCACCAGCCGTGCCAACCCGAGCACCAGCAGGATCAGCACCGGCACCCCGCCGAGCACCGCGTACCCGATCCACCGCTGCGAACCGGCCGACGTCGCCTGCGCGGCGACCGCGCTCGACGGCGTCACCAACGGCGGCGGCGCGGACAGCGGCGTGCTGGTCGGCGTGGCCGTGACGGACGCCAACCGGTCGAGCACCTCGCGCTTCTGCGCGGCGCTCGACCCACCCGACGACACACCCGACACCGGGTCGAACGGCACCCAGCCCCACCCGGCGAAGTACACCTCGGGCCACGCCGTCGCGTCGCTGCCGCGCACCACGCGTTCCTCGCCGTCCGCCGGCTGGAAGCCGACGACCAACCGGGTCGGCAGCCCCACCGCCCGCGCCAGCACCGCGAACGCCGACGCGAACTGCTCGGCCGTCCCCGCGTTCGCGCCGGGCTCGCCGGGACCGCCGAACAGGAACCGCTCCAGCCGCGCGTACGACGACCCGACGGGCGCCTGCGCGTCCGGCGTCCGTCCCTGCTTCACCACCTGCTCGATGGCCACCGCCCGCTCGTACGGCGACCGGGCGTTCTGCACGATCTGCCGCGCGTACTCCGCCAACGAGTACGGCAGCCCCGGCAGCTCCAGGTAGCGGCCCGCGTTCGTCGGCACGGTGGCGTCCAGCAGGTCCGCGTCGTCGGGCACGTCCACCACGCCCCGCACCCGGTACGACAGACCGGGCGTCAACTCGTGGCGCAGCACCAAGGACCCCGAGTCCGGGTCGACCATCGCGCCGTCCAGCGTCACCGCCGTCGGCCGACCGACCGTCGGCAGCCAACGACCGCCCAGCTCGCCGACGGTGATCTCCACCTCGGCCTCGTCCACCCGCGCGCCCGACGGCAGGTCCGGCTCCGCCACGGCCCCGATCGGCCCGTACAACGACGCCGCCCGCCACGCCGCGCCCGAGTAGTCCGACAACGCCACCAACCGCACCGCCCGTTCCGGACCGCGCACCCGGAACAGCTCGGTGTCGCCCAGGTTCGCCCACGACGCCAATTGCGGCAACGGGCTCGCCACCCCCAGATCGGCCACCGGCGGCTCCACCAGCTCACGCGGCTCGAACGCCTCACCGGACGGCAGGAACACCGCCAGCGCCGCGACCACCGCCACCGGCACGGCGGGCAACCCGAGCAACATCCGGCCACCGGCCTCCAGCCGGTCCACCACCAACCACCCGACCGCCACGAGCGCGATCAACACCACCGCGACCACCCCGTGCCGATCCGCCCGCCCGGCCGTCAACAGCGCCGCGCACGTGTAGAGCACCGCCGCGCCGACCACAGGCGCCAACAACGCCCGCCCCCGCCCCACCACCGCCAGCACCACGACCAGCGACACCCCGAACACCAGCAACGCGCCCGGCACCAGCAGCTCGGGCGTGGCGGGCGCGGGCCGTGCGGCGGTCAGCAGGCGCGGCACCAGGTCCAGCAGCACGGGCACCGGGTCGGTCGAGTCGATCGCCGAGCCCTTCGCCACCCAGTACCCGCCGACCAACGCCAACACGACCAGCGAGAACGCCACCAACCCCGAAGGCATCCGCCGCCACCGCAACAGGGGCAGGCACGCGAACGCCACGACGGCCGCGCCCGCGAACACCAGCGAAGCCGTGAACCCCTGCCACCCCGAGCCGAGGTGCAACGCGGCCACCACGACCAGCAGCGCCGCCCAAGCCACCCGAGCACTGCCCACCCGGGCATTACCCACACGGACACCGCCCACACCGCGGGCCGCAGCCGCCGCACTGCCCGCCCGGGCAGCGCTCACGCCTCGGCCACTCGCACCTCGGGCGGCACTGCCCACTCCGGCGGCACCCACACCTGCTCCAGCGGCGCTGCCCACGCGGTCGGCGCTCACACCCTCGGCACCCGCACCTCCACCCGCAGCACCCACACCTCCACCGGCGGCACTCGCACCTGGGGCACTCGCACCTGCTCCGGCGGCACTCGCGCCTCGGGCGCTCACACCCGGGGCACCTCGGGGGCTCAGACCGTCATCCGCACCTCCACCGTGGGCGCTCACTCCGTCATCCGCAGGCCCGCGCGCGTTCACGCGCCCACCGCCCCGACACACCCGAGGCCGGGGCGCCGCGCCTCCATACTTCCGGCAACAAAATCGGCGATTCCATTCATCCCCGGAGCCCATGACGCTATCGGGTGATCTTCCAAGGGTCGGCCGGGCAAGGGTCGGCCGGGCAGGGCAGGTCGGATAGGCGCGCCAGGTGGGGTGGGGAGGTGATCGGGTACCTGCGACAGCTGCACGCTCACCGCGACACCGCCGTGTTCCAGGCGTCCAACAGCCCTTCTGCCTTCGCGTCACGCAGCAACAACACCGACCCGACCGCCGAGATCGGCCGCACCACCTCCGGATCGACCACCAGCACCACCCCCACCGACGCCCGCCCCGCCTCCAGCATCAACGCCGACAGCTCGGCCTTCGCCCCGCACACCACCGCCACCACGTCCAAGTCCCGGATCGGCAACGAACGCACCACCGCGCCACGATCAGCCGCCTTCAGATCCGCCAACGCCGCCAGCACCACCGACGCGTCCGTGTCCACCGCACCCGGCGGCAACTCCACGTCCACCGCACCCGACGACGACACCAGCCGCACGGGATGCCCCTCGGCGATCGCCACCGCCACCAGCGACGCCGCCACCTCCACGGCGTCCTCGAGGTCCTTGGCCTCCGCATACCCGTCCGCGTGATCGTCGAGCACCACCGCCAGGTGCGGACGAGCCGGATCGGCGTCCTCCCGGATCATCAACGTCCCGGTCCGCGCGGACGTCGCCCAGTGCAGCCGCCGCAAGTCGTCACCCGGCACGTACTCCCTCAACCCCACCAGGTCCGTCCCACCGCGCTCCACCCGCTCGTCGGCGCCGACGTGCCCACGCCGCACCCCACCGGGCAGACCGCGCACCGGCAGCACGCGCGGCACCACGCGGACCTCCACCACGTCACCCACCACCGTCCGGGCGTGCGCCAACCCGGCCAACCCCCGACGGCTCAACGTCAACGGCCCGACCTTCAGCAAACCCCGCGCGTGCGTCGGGATCGGGTACTCCACCTTCACCTTCTGCCCCGGCGCGAGCAGCGGGAGGTCCACCGCCACCGCCTCGCCCGCCACCTCGTCGGTCGCGTCGAACACCACCGGGAAACGCCGGCTCGTGCCCGTCAGCTCCACCACACCCGTGCACACGCCCAACCGCTGCACGGTCCTCGGCCGCACGACCCGCTTCGGCGCGACCTGGGCCCGCGACAACACCGACACCACACCCGCCGCCACGAGCACCAGCAACGCGATGCCCAACCCCGCCACACCCGGATAACGCCACCACAACCCCAAACCCGCCAACGGCACGCCCGACAGCACCGCGCCCAGCCCCCGCGCGGTCAGCCGCACCCTGGTCATCGCGCGGCCGGTCTCGGCACCGCCACGCCCGCCAGGACGTCGGCCAGGACCTCCTCGGTCGTCGTGCCCGCCAACTGCGCCTCGCGGGTCAGCACCAACCGGTGCGCCAACACGGGCACGGCCAGCGCCTGCACGTCACCCGGCACCACGAAGTGCCTGCCCTGCGCCGCCGCGTGCACCTGCACGCACCGCACCAGCGAACGCAGACCACGCGTGCTCGCACCCAACCGCAACCGGCCGTCCCCGCGCGACGCGACACCGATGTCGCTGATGTAGCGCAACAACGGGTCCGCCACGTGCAGCGTCGCCAGCCGACGCCCCTGCTCCGCGACGACGTGCGGGTTGGTCACCGTCGGCACCGCGCCCACCTGCCCCGCGCCGCTCCCGGGCCGCAGCACGTCGATCTCGTGCTCCACCGACGGGTAGCCGATGGACGTGCGCAGCATGAACCGGTCCAACTGCGCCTCGGGCAGCCGGTACGTGCCGTCCAGGTCGATCGGGTTCTGCGTGGCCACCACCAGGAACGGCGCCGGCACCGCGTGCGCCACCCCGTCCACGGTGACCGTCCGCTCCTCCATCACCTCCAGCAGCGCCGACTGCGTCTTGGCGGCGGCGCGGTTGATCTCGTCCGCCAGCACGACGTTCGCGAACACGGGCCCCGGCCGGAACCGCACCTCACCGGTCTGCGGGTCGTACACCGACGTGCCGGTGACGTCCGAGGGCAGCAGGTCGGGCGTGAACTGCACCCGGCGCGACACACCGCCCAACGCCCCCGCCACCGCCCGCGCCAACGTCGTCTTGCCCGTGCCCGGCACGTCCTCCAGCAGCACGTGCCCACCGGCGAACATCGCGACCAGCACGAGGTCGACCACGTCCCGCTTGCCCCGCACCGCCGACTCGACCGCGTCACCGAGCCTCGCGTGCAGGGCGCGGAACTCCGCGATCTCGTCCTCGCCGATCACCGGCACCGCCGTACTCGTCACTTCTCGCCCCTCATCGCTCCGACTCGTCGCGCCGCATCCGCCGGTTGCGCAAGGTCAACAACCACGCCGTCGCCAACAACCCGATCCCGCCGCCGACCAACTGGTTGCTCTCGTCCGACTCGGGCACGCTCAACGGCCGGCAGATCCGCCCGCCGCCGCAGTTCTGGGGCGGTTCCTGCACGAACGCGTTGTACGCCTTCGAGTCCACCGAGCCCGACACGCCGTACGCCCGCACCACGAGCACGTTCGACCCGAGGTCCACGTCGATCGTCACCACACCACCGGAACACGCGATCGGCACACTGCTGCCATACGTCGTGTTGACGACCTCGCACGTGCCGCTGTGGCTCGCCCAGTCCGCCGGCGGCGCCGTGGTCACCCTCTTCACATACTGGTGACTGCCCGCACCGACCGTGCTGATCACCTGGACACCCGCGGTCGGCAACGGTGGCGGCGGTGGCGGCGTGGTCGTCGTCGTAGTGGTGACAACCACGGGCGGTTGGGTCGTCGTGGTGACCACCGGCGGCTGAGTCGTCGTCGTCACCACCGGCGGCGGCTGAGTGGTCGTCGTCGTCCCGGCCGCCGGCCGAATCGTCCACGACGCCGTGCCCGCTTCACCCACCCCGAACCGGTTGTAGGCCGCCACCGACACGTCCAGCTTCCCGCTCGCGCAGAACGTCGACCCCGCGCACGGCAGCACCAGCTCGGCCGACGTGCCCGCCACCCGCGTCTCCCGGGAACCACCCGAGAACCCGCCGGTCCCCGTCACCTCGTACCCCGTGATCGGCTCACCGCCGTCCGGCACCGCGCTCCAGCTCACCGCCACGATCACCGACGTGCCGTTGTTGCTGCTCTGCGACACCGTCACACCCGCCGGACGCCCCGGCGCCGCACCCGGCACACCGGCACTCGGCGTCGTCGTCGTCACCGGCGCGACAGTCGTCTCCCGGCCCTGCGTGTTCTGGCCGTTGCCCCGGTTGTCCCGCGCCGGCGGCTCCGGGCGCGGCGGCGGAGGGCTCGGCACACTCGGGATCGGCGACCGCTCCGGGTCCATCACCGGCAGCTCGGGACTGCGGATCACCACGTCCCGCGTGCGGCCATCGGAGTCCACGATCACACCCGAATCGGCACCCGGCGCGTTGATGAACAGCTTGCCGTCGTCGAACACCAGCGCCGGGTCGCCCGACCCGCCCGTCCGCACGTCGTCCGCGCCACGCTTGCCCATCCGGTCCAGCACCACGACCTTGCCCGAACCCAGGCACGGCACGTAGACCCGGTCGCGGAACACCGCCGGCCGCCCGGGCTTGGGACAGCCGAACTGCCGCATGTCCACCCGGACCACCTCGTCACCGCTCACCAGCACGACCACCGACGCGTCCGGCACCGACGCCGGCACCAGGCCCGTCGGGCTCGTCTGCGCGGCCAGCACCTCGCCCGTGAACGACGCCGTGCTCGCGGTGAGGTCGCGGCCGGTGCCGTCGCGCACCACCACGCCGCCCTCCAACCCGAGCAACGTCACGCCACGCTCGTGCGGCACCAACGCCGTGCGCGGCCCGGCCCCCGACACCGCCTTGTTGGTCCGCTCCAAGAACTTCAGGTCTTCGTCGGACCACTCCAACGAGTGCAGGTTCCCACCGTGGTCGACGGCCCAGATCACACCACCGTCGTCCGCGACCACGTCCGCCAACGGCTGCCCGGCGAGCCACGGCGAGCCGATGTCGGCCAACGTCACGGGGTCCGCGTTGTGCACCGAACCGGCCGCTCGGTCGACCACGAACACCCGGTCGGACGCGATGAGCACCTTCGCCGACGGCCCGGGAGGCGCCTGCCTGCGACCGGAGGAGAGCAACGTGGCCAGGTCGATCACGGTGATCTGGCCGGTGCGGCGGTCGAGCACGATCAGCTTGTCGTCGGACTGCGCGATCTCCAACTGCGCGTCCGCCCCGCTGACCTGCAACCGCGTCTGCGGCTTCCCGGAACTGGGGTTGACCTGCACGACCTCGCCGCGCTGGTCGTCGTTCAGCCAGGTGAGCCCGTCGGAAACCTCGACGGCCGTGCGCGAGATGCCGTCGCCGAGAGCGGCTCCGACCAGCAACAACAACCCTAACGCGGCGGCGCTGACACTGGCCGACTCCCGCCGGCCCGCGCCGATGGCCCGACGCGCGATCCTGCCCAGCTTGGCTCCCACGGGCGGGATGTTAACGGCCCTGTATGACAATTCTGAGACAACTCACCAGCCTGCTCCGCTCGGCCCACGCCCCACTCGGCCGGATGCGTCCACATCGGACCAACCCTCCCCCACACGCGGTACTACCCCACCCCACCAACTCCACGCCCACCCCACCGCCACGCCCGCCTTTCCCAACAGCCACACCCTCACTTCGTCCACCGCCACGCCCTTCTCCCAACAGAAGGGCTTCGTGTCATCCCGCCGACCTGGCTCCGCCCTACCGCGCGTGTCAAGGGGGCACCTCCACCCCAACAGGAACGATGGGCTGGAACCGCCCCCTTGATACGTGTGGTAGCCCGTAGGGAGGTCGGTGGGATGACACGAAACCCGACCAACAACGGACCCG
>NZ_JBVJVK010000017.1:0-2318 GCF_055603705.1 Actinosynnema sp. NPDC037264
CTCCACGGGTCCGCCGAACACCAGCCCGAACGTGGTGCGACCACCGTCGCCGACGAACACCGGGTCGCCGGTGTCGGCGAAGGACACGACCCGGGGGGGGGGGGGGGGGGGGGGGGGGGGGGGGGGGGGGGGGGGGGGAGCGGGGGCGGGTGGGGGGGGGGGGGGGGGGGGGGGGGGAGGGGGGGGGGGGGCGACCCGCCACCCGCTCAGCGGACCGCGACGGCGTCGACCTCGAACAGCATCCCGGGCAGGGCGAGCGTGGCCACGCCGAGCAGGGTCTGCGCGGGTGGCCGGTCGCCCCAGATGCGGAGCGCGTGGTCCCGCAGCACGGTGAGCCGGTCGGCGTCGTGGCCGACGACGTAGGTGCCCAGGCGGGCGACGTGGCGGTAGTCCAGGCCGACCGCGCGCAGGGCGGTGCCGAGGTTGGCGTACGCGCGGTCGACCTGTTCGGCGAAGTCGTCGGACACGAGGCGCCCGTCGGCGTCGCAGCCGTACTGGCCGGCGACGAACACCAGGTCGCCGGTGGTGGCGGCGACGTGGCTGTAGCCGTAGCCGGTGGGGTCGGGCAGCGCGTCGGGGTTGGCGAGGGTGTGGGGCACGGTCGAGCGTCCTTCCGGTCGTGTCGGGTGTCGGGTGTCAGGTGAGTCGGGCGCGGGTGGCGGCGGGGGCGTCGGGGTCGGCGCGGCGCACGTCGGCGTCGAGGTCGGCGAGGGTGCGGCCGGCCAGTTCGCGGCGCCAGGCCAGGTCGGCGCGGGTCATGGCGGAGTCGATGGCGCAGCGGGTGGTGTGGGGGCCGCCCGCGCGGATCTCGGTGCAGCGGAACGCGGGGTCGGCGCCGTCGACGGCCGCGACGACGTCCATGAGGGTCACGGCGTGCGGCGGCCGGTCGAGCAGGTAGCCGCCGCGCGGGCCGGGGGTGGAGCGCACGATGCCGGCCCGGCCGAGGGCCTGCAGCTGCTTGGTGAGGTAGGCGGCCGGCAGGCCGTGCAGCGCGGCGAGGCGGGCGGCGGGGACGGGGGTCCCGCCCGCCCAGGACAGGTCCAGGCAGCAGTGCAGGGCCCATTCGACGCCCTCGGCCATCTTCACGGTCACCACCCTAACCCCATCCTGGACATCCGGTATCCAGATTTATTGCCGAGATATATCGCGAAGCGGTATAACGTGCGGTGTGAGAGGTATGTCGGAGCAGGTGTTCCTGGTGCTCACCGCGTTGGCGGAGGAGCCGTTGCACGGTTACGCGATCGTGCGCGCGGTCGACGGGCTGTCGGAGGGTCGGATGCGGTTGCGGGTCGGCACGCTCTACGGGGTGCTGGACCGGCTGGTCGCGGAGGGCCTGGCCGAGCGCGACCGCGAGGAGGTGCACCAGGGTCGGCTGCGCCGCTACTACCGGCTGACCGACGCCGGTGTGCGGGTGTTGTCGGCCGAGGTGGCCCGGTTGTCGGCGAACGTGCGCGCCGCGTCGTCGGTGCTGAAGGCGAGGGGTGCGCTGTGAGGTCGGACGCGGGGCGGTCCCACGCCGGGAGGTCGAACCTGGAACGCCGGTACCGGTCGCTGCTGCGGGTGCTGCCCGCCTGGTACCGCGCGGAGCGCGAGGAGGAGATGGTCGGCATCTTCCTGGCCGACCGCACCGACGACCTGGACCTGGAGCACGGCTGGCCGGGGTGGGGCGAGGCGGGCGCGACGGCGGCGCTGGCGGTGCGGGTGCGGCTGGGCGAGCGGCGCGCGGCGGGGACCGTGCTGCGGGTGCTGGCGCTGACCGGGCTGCTGGGTCAGCTGGTGGCCTCGGCGCAGTCGTGGACGGTGATCGCCCGGCTCGGCCCCGGCGTCGACGTGCAGGGCTGGTGGTACGACGCGGTGGCGGTGGTGGCGTTCGCGGCGCTGGTCGGCGGCCTCCGCGCGTGGGGCCGGGTCGCCGGGGGTGTGCTGGGCGCGGTGTCGCTGGTGTCGGCGGTGTGGTCGGTGGCGGCGGGGTTCCCGCCGTGGTGGCCGCTGCTGTGGCACGGCCCGGCGCTGCTGACCGCGGTGGCGGTGGTGGCGGGTTTCCACCGGGAGGCGCCGCCGGTGCCGTCGCGGTGGTGGGCGGTCGCGCCGGTCGGGCTCGTCGCGGGGGTCGGGTCGGTGGTGTTCGCCCCGGCGCTGTCGACGTGGACGATGGCCGCGGCCTGGCTGATCGCCGCCGCCGCGGTGGCGGTGTTCCGGCCCTGGGCGGCCCGCGCGACCGTGCCCGCCGCCTGAGCCCTCCCGCCTGGGCCGCGGGGGGGGGGGGGGGGGGGGGGGGGGGGACAGGGGGGGGGGGGGGGGGGTTGAGGGGGGTCTCC